>VBMI01000138.1 GCA_005878955.1 Methanobacteriota archaeon | reverse complement strand
AGAAAGCCTTATTATCAGACCTCGAAATCGACGGGTTGCGAGATGATGGAGGTCCTTGAGGCCATCAAGTCTGGGAAGAGCGCTAGCAAGTTCAAGCCGACCCCCGTCCCCGAGCAGAAGATCCAGGCGGTCTTCAACGCCGCCCGCCTCGCGCCCTCGGCCGACAACCTGCAGCCCTGGAGGTTCATCGTCGTGATCGACGAGGACCTCAAGAGGCAGGTCGCCGCCGCGTGCACGAACGCGAAGCGGGTCTCGGACGCCCCCCTCGTGATCGTCGCGTGCGCGCGGCTGGACGAGGCGGTGGCGACCGTCGGCGGGTACATGAACTCGTACCCGGTGGACGTCGGCATGGCGCTCTCCCACGTGAGCTTGGCCGCGACGAGTGAGGGGCTGGGAACCTCCTGGGTCTTCGCCTTCAACGAGGAGAAGGTGAAGGCCGCGCTGCGCATCCCGGACGACGCCAAGGTGGTCGGGTTGTCTCCCCTTGGCTATCCGGTGGGATTCGACCCCCCGGAGGGGCGCAAGCATCTCTCGGAGATCCTCTCGTACAACGGATACGAGTAGGCCCGAAACAACACCTCCTCGCGGAACGAACCACCGATGGCCCTCCGTGCCCTCACTCCCAGCGGCGCCGCCTACTGCAGCGAATGTGGAGCGGACACGCCGCCGACCGGCGAGACATGTACCGCGTGCGGGCGGGCGTTCGAGGGGGTCCTCGAGGCCGTCCGGTGCCCGTTCTGCGCGGCGATCCTGTTCCGGAACGCGACCGAGTGCTACCGCTGCGGGCGGGAGGTCCCCCCGGCGGAGCGCGAGGCCTCCGAGGAGAGTTACTTCGCAAAGTTGATGGATAATACGCGCCGCGGGAACCGGCAACCCGAACCACGGACCGAGGCGGCGGGCCTGCCCGCGACGGGGATCGCGGACCCCGCCCTGTGGAAGCTCTCCGACTCGTTCCAGCAGGTCCTCCAGAATCGCAAGAAGCGGATCGAGCAGATGGACTCGCTCGTGGCGAGGGCGCGACGCCGGGTCCGCATGCTCGAGAGCTCCAACAACCCGATCGAGATCCGCGAGCGCGAGGAGCTGAAGCGCCAGATCGCGGAGATCCTCGTCGAGCGGGAGGAGATCGTCAAGATCGAGCAAGGGATCGGGGAGATGGAACGGATCTACCGCAACATCCTCGAGCTCCAGCAGACCCAGCTCCGGGACCGCGAGGAATCCCTGAAGACCCGCGTCGAGGCGTTCCAGAAGGAGCTCGAGCGGCGGGAGCAGGAGAAGGCGGAGATCAAAGAGCGGGAGGCGGACTTGAACCGCCGCGAAGCCGAGTTCCGAGGGCTCCTCGACCGTTTGCACGAGCGAGAGCGGGAGGCGGACGCCCGCGACACGCGACTCTCCGAGCTCGTGAAGAACCTCGAAGCCCGCACAGCGCAACTCGAGTCCAACGAGCAGGGCCTCCGGAAGCAGGCCGCGCAGGTGCGAGGACGGTCCAGCGAGATCACGATCGAGGCCCCCGACCCGGAGACGCGCGACCTGCAGCTCCGCGTCACCGAGCTCGAGGAGCAGATGGAGCAGATCACGGAGGAGAAGAACCGGATCCAGCAGGAGCACGCCCGGCTCTCCGCGCTTCAGGACGAGGTGAAGGCCGTCCTGCGGTTCCTCGACGAGCTCCTTGGAAAGCTCCCTGAGGAGGAGGTCAAGAAGTTCGCCAAGTCGAAAGAGTTCGAGGCCTACGAGAAAGTCCTCGACGCGCACGGGCTGTGACCCTATGGGACTCCGCCAGAAGGCCAAGAAAAGTCTCGAGGACCAAGATCTGGAGGAAATCGAGGAGGTCGAGGAGCCCGAGGCGTCGGAGCCGACGGCCCGCCGACCTAAAGATGGATCGGCGGCGGTCGTCAAGGGCCTCGAGGCGGACTTGGGGAGGGCTCGTCAGATCAACGAGGTGAAGGACAAGGAGATCGGGAAGCAGGAGAAGGAACTCGCCGCCCTCCGCAAAGCCCTGGACGAATCCGAGCGAGAACGGGAATCGCTCCTCAAGGATTCTCAGATTCACCTCAAGGAAGCGGAGGTGGCGCTGAAGTCCGCGGAGCGGGACTACGAACACGCGCAGACGGAGATCGAGCGGCTTCGGGGCCAAGTCGGGAAGCGGCAGAACCTGGAGGAGAAGGACGCCGCGCTCGCGGCGAAGCTCGAGAGGGCCACAGAGCGCGAGGAGAAGGCGGAGGCCCAACTCAACGCGCTCGGCACCGAGATGTCCACCCTCGACGCACGCAGCCGGGAGCTCATCGCCCGGGAGAAGACCGTGTGGAAGAAGCAGGAGGACGCCGAGGCCCGCGAGAAGAAGGTCCGGGAGCGTGAGGAGAAGCTCGGCGAGGTCGAGGTCAAGTTGAAGGAGCTCGCGGCCGCGAGGTCCAAGGCGGAGGAAGCCGCATCCCGAGCGAAGGAAGACGCGCAAACCGCGGGCAAGGAGCTCGCCGCGCTCGAACGGCGGGTGAAGGAGAAGGAGACAGCCCTCGAGGAGGCCCGCGACGAACTGAAGGACCTGCGGGGGCAGTTCCAGGAGCGCGAGCTCGACCTCACCGCGCGGGCGGCGAAGGCCGAGTCCGCCGTGGAACGGGCGGAGGAGCGCGCGAAGCGGCTCGAGGGCGAGGCCCAGGAGATCCGGAAGCGAGCCGGCCGCACAGGGGAGCTGACCGCGAAGGACCAGGCGATCCGGGCCCGCGAGAAGGAGCTCGAGGAACGGACCGAGGTTGTCGACGGCAGGGAAGCGGAGCTCGAGAAGCGGCTGAAGTGGGTGGACAATCGGGAGGGCGAGTTCGTCCGAAAGGAGAAGGACCTGAACACCCGCGAAGTCGAGCTCGCATCGGAACTCAAGATTGCCCAGGAGAAGGCGCGCGCCCAGCAGAAAGCGGAGGCCGAGTTGAAGCGATGGTCGGAGGCGCTCGAGGCAGACGCCGCGAAGCGCAAGGCCGACGCCGATGCGGCGATCGCCGAGGCGAAGAAGATTGCCCAGGCGAAGGACCGCGAGCTCGCGAAGCGGGAGAAGGAGCTCGAGTCCTCCCGAGAGTCCCTGCGGGCCGCCGAGGAGGCCGAGGCGGAGCGCGAGGCGACGCTCGCGGGCAAGACCGCGAGGACGGACGCCGAAATCGCCCAATGGCGGGAGAAGACCGCGGACCTGCAGTCCGAGGTCACGCGTCTGAGGAAGGAGCTCACGCGGTCCGGGGAGCTCGGCGTGCGCGAAACCGAGTTGAAAAAGCTCGAGTCGTCCGCCAAGGAGGCGGTCGAGCATCTCGCATCAACGAGGCAAGACCTTGAAACAAGGGCGAAGGCCCTCCAGCGCCGGGACGACGAGGGCGCGAAGCGAGACCGCACGATTGCGGCCCGGGAGGGGGAGATCGCCGCCCAGGACAAGGAGCTCCGGGAGCGGGAGAAGAGCTTGCAGCGCTCCGAAGTGGATCTCAAACGACGGGTCGACGCCCTCGACGCGGACGCTTCCAAGCGTCAGACCGAGGCCGAATCCGCGTTGTCCGAGGCCCGGAAGATCGGCCAGGCCAAGGACCGCGAGCTCGGCAAGCGCGATCGGGAACTCGAATCGGTCCGCGATGCCTTGAAGGCCGCCCGAGACGCCCTCTCCGAGCGGGAGTCCGAACTCGCGGGGATTTCCGCGAAGAAGGAGACGGAGGCCGCGCAGTGGCGGGAGAGGACAGGCGACCTCCAGGCCGAGGTCGGGCGGCTCCGCAAGGACCTCGCCCGTATGGGGGACCTCGCCGCGAAGGAGACGGAACTGAAACGGCTCGCCGCTTCGGCGGCGGAGCAGGAGGAACACCTGTCCACCACGAGAGGGGATCTCGACACGCGGGGGAAGGCCCTGCAAAAGAGGGACGACGACTTCGCGAAGAGGGACAAGACGGTCTCAGCGCGCGAGGCGGAACTTGGTGCGATGGACAAGGGAGTCCGGGAGCGGGAGCGGACCCTCCAGCGCGCGGAGGCAGATCTGAAACGGCGCGCCGAGGTCCTCGAGGCGGAGACCTCGAAGAGCTCGACGGAGGCCCAGGCGGTCCTCGCAGAGGGGAAGAAGATTGCCCAAGCGAAGGACCGGGAACTCGCGAAGCGGGAGAAGGACCTGGAGACGGTGCGGGAGACGCTCCGGCTCGCCCAATCCGCATTCGACGACAAGGAGCACGAATTCACGGCACGTCTCTCGAAGGCGGACGCGGCTTTGGCCCAGAGCGCAGAGCGGAACCGGGAATTCGAAGCAGAGGTCGCCCGGCTGAAGAAGGATGTCGGCCGCGCCGGGGATCTGTCCGCCCGCGAGGCGGAGATGAAGCGGCTCACCGCCTCCGCCGAGGGGCACGACAAGCACCTCGCCGCCACCCGGCGCGATCTCGAGGAGCGCGCGAAAGCCCTCCAGGGCCGCGACGAAGAGCTCGGGAAACGGGAGCGGACGCACGCCGCCCGGGAAACGGAGCTTCAGTCCTTCGAGAAGATCATCCGCGATCGGGAGCGGACGCTCCTTCGGAACGAGAAGCGTGTCGAGGAGAAGCACCAAGGGAAGGAACTCGCGTTCAAGAAACGGGAAGAGGAGATCGAGAAACGAGAGAGGGCGCTCGGGACGGCCCTGCGGGATGTCGAGAGGGAACGTCGGCTGATCCAAGCGGCGGAGCAGCGGATCGCGACTGGTGAGACCAAGAACGAGGCGCGCCAAGGGGACGTCGAGAAGCGCGAAGCCTCGATGGGGATCCTCGAGAAGCAACTCCAGGAACGGGAGGGAAAGCTCCGCACAGCGGAGGAAGCCCTCGGGAAGGCGAACCAAGAGATCCGTGCCCGCGTCGAGCAGGTCTCGAAGCAGGAGGAGCGATTGAAGGCCTCGGTGGAGAAGGTCAACATCGAGCGGGAGCACCTCGCGCACCTCTCGGAACAAGCCGCGGCGAAGCAGGCCGAGGTCACCGCGATGGAACGACTCGCCAAGGAAGGGATCGCGGAGAACGCATCCCGCCTCGAGCAGATCGAGGCCCGGGAGTCCGAGATCGCTCGGACCACGGAAGCCCTTTCTGAGCGTGAATCCGAGGTGGAGTCAAAGGCGGGGAATCAGAATCGCCACGATCAGGAGCTCAAAAAGCGGGAAGGGACGGTGGCTCGACGCGAGACTGCGCTTCAGGCGGCGGTCCATGAACTCGACGCCGCCCGCAAAGCTCTCGTACACGAGCGAACCGCCGCGGACCGAGAGCGCTCGGCAATCGCGAAGGCCCGCGAGGAACTCGAGGGGCGCGTGCGCGAGAACAGCGCGGAGGCGCGCAGGCTGTCCATCGAAGCGAAGAAGTTCGGACGTCGGGAGACCGCCCTCGCGGCCGAGGCGCAACGCCTCCAGGAGGGCGACCGGGAACTCTCGCAGAGGACGGCCCAGCTCGACAAGCTCCATGAAAAGGTGACCGCGAAGAAGTCCGAAATCGAGGCGGAAGCGTCCCGCCTCGATCAAGGGCGCAAACACCTGGGCGAGGAATCGCAAGCGCTGGACGAGGACCGGCGAACGATGCTCTCGGATCGTCGTGCGTTCGAGGACGCGTCGAAATCCCTCGAGCGCGAACAGAAGGAGTTCGCCGACGTCCGGGCCGCACTTGCGACCGAGCGGGCGGAGTTCGCGAAAGAGCGGGGAGCTAGTGAGTCCGCCATCCGACAGGCGCGCGGGGAGCTTGCCCGCAAGGACGCCGAGAT
Source organism: Methanobacteriota archaeon (assembly GCA_005878955.1). GTDB lineage: Archaea > Thermoplasmatota > Thermoplasmata > RBG-16-68-12 > RBG-16-68-12 > EA-19. The sequence goes on along the minus strand of VBMI01000138.1, from coordinate 11,304 downwards.
GCGTCGACGTGAGACCGCGATGGAACGCGGCATGGAGCGGGCACGGGCCCTGGAGAAGACCGCTGCGGCGCGCCAAAAGGAGAACGACCGCATCGAGGCGAACCTGGCCGCGAAGGCCGCCGAACTCGCGGAGCGGGCAGGGGTCCTCGACCGCAAGACGGTTTCCGCACGGACCCTCGAAGAGGGCGCCGCGAAAGCCCAGCGGGAGCTGGAGACCCATCGGGAAGAGATCGAGCGGAGGGAGCACGGCGCGACTGCGGAGACGAAGCGCTTGGAAATGCTCGCCCGCACCCTGGCGAAGGAGCGCGAGGATCTCGCCGCCTCGGGGAAGAAGCTCCGGGACGAGGAGCGCGGCTTGAGAACCTCCCGCCGGGAGTTCGACGCGAAGTCGAACCGGCTCGCGGGGCAGACGAAGGAACTCGACGCCCGCACGGGTGAGCTCGACCACCTCTCGGAGGGCCTCTCAAAGAAGGAGAAAGAGCTCCGGTCGCAGGAGGCCGCCGTCGAATCCCGGGCCGCCGAACTCGAGAGGACAGAGGAGGAGGTCCGGACACGGATCGCGGATCTCGCGAAGAGCGCCGCGGCCACGGAGAGCCAGCGCGCCGCCCTTGCGGAGAAAGAGCACTCCCTGGAAGCCCTCGGGGCCAGCGTGGAAGGCGACGAGAAAACCAATGCGAAGACCCGCACGGAACTCGAGATGCGGGCGGAGCGGGCGTCCGAGAGGGAACGGGACATTCACAAGGCCGAGCAGGGCCTCGCACAGAAGGAGCGGGACGCGAAGTCCCGGGCCGCGGCCGTCCTCCAGCGGGAGAAGGTGCAGAAAGCGGAAGCCGCCCGCCTCGCCGCCGAGCGGGAATCGCTCGCTGCGGCGGCCGCGGACGCGGCGGCGACCCGCAAGGAGGCGGCAGGCCTCCTGAAGAACGCGGAACGGCTCGCCGAGCAGAAGAACGCCGAGCTCCTCGTGCAGATCGAGCGGGAGAAGGCCCGCCTGGCCGGGGAGCGCAAGGCCGTCGCTGATGTCCTACGGAACAAGGAAGCTCTCGACCACCGGGAGAAGCGACTCTCGGACGACACCGCCGCCCTCAAGACCGAGCGGGACGCCCTGGGAGACGATCGGGGGCGGGTCGAAGCGGAGAAACGTGCTTCGGAGAAGGAGCGCGGGGCGATCGCCGCCGCGTGGGCCAAGATCAAGGACGAGACCGCTGGGCTAGCGAGGCGGGAGAAGTCGCACGAGCGGGTCCTCGAGCAGGAGCTGGCGGGAGAACGCCGCGCCCTCGAGGAGGAACGTGCGAAGCTTCGTGCCGCGATCGCGGACGCCCGCAGGAAGGCGGACCGTGCTCGCGCCGATGAGCAACGCCTCCGGCGACTCCGGAAATCGGCCGAATCGCTGACCGCGGCCCTCCGGCGGAAGGAGAAGGTGCTCGAATCCCGGGAACGCGAGCTTGTCTCCCGCCGCGCGGACATCGAGAAGATGCGCCGCCGCCTCGAGGGGATCTTCTAAGGCTGACCCTCGGAGGGTTCCGGCGCGGGCGCGTACTCCGGGACGGGCGACAGCCACGCGAAGATGGACCCGAACAGCGGGACGAACACCAGGCTGCTCGCGAGGTGGATGAGGGTGAAGGGAATCTGGAAGGCGTACACCGTCACGAGGGAACGCCCGTGGGGCCCCGCGATGAAGAGCCAGTCCCCGAAGGCGGTCCACACGTCGAAGAGGAGGGTCGCCGGGACGCTGACGGTCGCCAGCAGGGCCATCGAACGGGTCGTGAACAGGACCCGCCGCCGCCCGGTCGCCGCCCCCACGAAGCCGGCGAACACCATCCCGGACCAGGTGAACGCCGTGATCCCGACGATTGCGGGGGCACCGAGCTCGCCCCCGTACCCGAGGGCGTAGACGACCGCGTCCGAGATCCCCATCACGGCGATCGTGACGAATAGTGCGTACCGCCACCCCAGAAATGCGCCGGCAAGCATCGAGGCGGCAAGCACCGTCTCCACGTTCGCGACGCGCAGGAGGAGAAGCCGCCCGCCGACCCCCGCGAGGACGAGGAGGAACGCGAGGTCGATCTTCGTGAGTTTGCGGAATGCCGGGGTTCGCGGGGCTGCCGTATCATCCCCCCTCGGGAACCGTGAACCGCCAGAGGACGGCCTCGCCACCGTGGAGGACCGTGAGGTCCGCGGCGGTGTTCGCGTACACCCCGTCGACCCAGAACACCCACCAGCGGCCGCCGTCGCCGTTCCGTGAGCCATTGATCGAGTCGATGAAGACCGCGGAGTACGGCGGGGACCAGTTCGACCACTGCAGGGCGAAGTGGAGGGTCCGGGCCGCCTCGAGGAGGAAGAGGAACACGGTGTTGTTGCGGCTGTCGTTCGCTAAATACTGAATCGTCCACGCGTTGCCCTCGATCGTGAGGGCAATCGGAATCCCGCTCTCGAGCGCGGGTGCATGGGGCCGGAGCGCCTGCGCCGCAAGGATGAGCCCGATCGCGGAGACGACGATGACGGCAGCGAGCCCCGCCGCCTTGACGCGCTCAGCCAGGGGCACGCCGACGCCTCCACAGGAGAAGGGCGAGAATCGCTAAGACCGAGCCAGCAACGGCTGCCACCGCGAGGTACGTCACGTACGGGGGGAGGCCCCGGTCGGTGACCGTGAGGGTCGCGCTGCCGGCCGCGGAGGATGGACTCCCGTCCACGGCGGAATAGACAACGACCGCGGCGACCTCGGCGCCGGTCGCCGCCTGACTCGGGTGCAATGCGCGGATTCGGACGGTGACCGTCCGGTTCTCTTGGAATGCTACCGCCCCGAGGTCCCACGTGGAGGGGGGTTGCGACGGGGAGGGAGTCGCTGCGACGACCTCGACCTCGGACGTATGGGACACCTGCAGCCTCACGTCGCGGAGGGCACCCCGCAGGGCGCGGACGGTCACGACCGCGTCCGCTTCGTCGCCGACGAGCAGCGGGGCCACGGGTGCTTCCATCGAAACGACCGCGAGCCTCTGCGCCGGGGAATCGCGAAACGCGTACAGGTGTCCGTTGTCACTCGGGGCGTATAAGGTCCCGTTCGAGACCACTGGCGAAGCGAGCACGTACTCCGCGGGGTCGGGCGCGTACCACCACGCCACCGTGCCCGAGGAGGCGTCGAGCGCGTAGATCCGCCCTTCCGCCGCGTTCGTGGCGAAGAAGACCTTCCCGTCCGCGTAGGACAGGGACGCCTGCACCGGCCCGTTCGGGACGACGCTCCAGCCGACGACGCCCGTCGTTCGGTTCACGGCCGTGACGCGCCCCGGGCCCAGCAACGACCCGCCGCCGACGAAGACGGTGTCCCCGAACAGCGCGGGGGAGGAGACGCCGGCCCCGACCGCGGCCCGCCACCGCTCCGTCCCGTCCGCGAGGCTGATCGCGTAGAGGTTCCCGTCCTTCGACGGGACAATCACGAGGCTGCCGGTGACGAGCGGCGAGGCCGCGACGGGCCCGCCCGTGGGGAAGAACCATCGCTCCGAGCCGTTCGAGGCGTAGAGCGAGACGACCCCGTACGGGGGGTCGAACGTCACGTTCGTCGTCGTGTTGTATGCGCCCATCACGCCCACATAGAGGATCCCCCGCATCACGGCGGGAGAGGAATAGTGAATCGAGCCGGTGGGGTGGCGCCATGCGACGGTCCCGTTGCTCGCCCAGAGCGAGACGACCTCCCCCGGCCCGCCCGTCTCGTTGAACGTCCCGACGTAGACCCAGTCCATCCAGACGCGCGGCGAGGACGTGATCCCGCTGAACCTTGGCTGGGACACGAGGCTCGTGTTCCAGATCTCGAGCCCATCGCGGGCGTCGAGGCGATAGACGCGTCCCGAGGACGACCCCACGATCACGGATCCGTCGAAAATCGCGGGCGAGGAGAAGCCCTTCACCGCTGGGTCGTGCCACCGGACCTCCCCCGTCGCATCGTCGAGCGCGTACAATCCGTCGAACGTCTCGGCGTACGCGAGGCCGTACGCGACCGCGGGGGACGAGACGATCTCCCGGGTCTGGAGGTCACGGTCCCAGAGCACTCCCGCCCCGTTCGGCGCATCGGAGGCGGAGGTCCCGGTCCCTGCGGCCTGCAGCCCCGAGGCCCTGCCGGCGAGGCCGTCCGCGCGGAAGCCCATCGCGGGATAAGGATAGGCGGGGGTCGGGACGGGGGTCCGCAGGCCGAAGTCCACGGAGTCGTACGCCGCGTTGCTCCATGCGATCGCATCGCCGTCCGCAAGGATCAGGGCGGAGATCCCGACGCTGGACGCCTCCCATGCGCCAGAGTCGTTCCACACGAACAGGCCCGCGAACCCCGACGGCCCGCGGCGGTCGCCGATGTCGCTCACCGCGATGCCGAGCCCCGGGAACCACCGGTAGGACACCGAGAGGCCGTGCTGCCCCGCCCCGTCGAGGGTCGCCTGCCAGGAGGCGTTCTCCGCGAACCGGTCGGCGGTCGTGACCCGGGACCAGTCATAGGACCCGTCCCCGAGGTCGAACAGGATGCTGACGCTCGCGGACTCGGCCGCGCGAGAACCATGCGGCAGGAGCGCGATTGACGACACGAACACCAGGGCGACCAGAACGACCGTCGGCAGTCTCAATCTGTCCGTACCTCCTCCTAAAGTAAGCTTGATATAATTCCAATGCGCTTGACCGTATAAGAGCGTTTCTAGGCGACGGTCCGATGCAGCTCCTCCGCAACCTCGGCGAATCGACGCGTCTCCTCATCCTCCTCGAGACCTCGATGCGGCACCACGCGGTGCAGCGGACGATCGCGGAGGCACTCGGGATGACCGTGCAGGGAGTATCGGAATATCTGCGGTCGATGGAGGCGGACGGGCTCGTCCAAGTCGTGGACGGCGAATACCGGCCGACGATCGAGGGGATCCGCGTCCTCCACGAGCGCTTCAGAGAGCTCCGGAACTTCGTCGACCGGACGTCGAAGGGGCTCTCGATCATCGAGGTGACCGCCGCCCGCGCGGGCAACCGCATCGGCCGGGGGGACGCGGTGGGCCTGTTCATGGAGGACGGAGACCTCGTCGCGTACGCGGGGCGGGAGTCGCCGTCCCGTGGGCGGGCGACGCAGGATGCGCAGAAGGGGGAGGACGTCGGGGTCGCGCAGCTCGAGGGGATCGTGGACCTCCACCCCGGTCGCATCTCGCTCCTCCGGATGCCCTCGGCCGCCGACGGCGGCAGCCGCGACGTCGACCTCGACCGGGCACGCCGGACCCTGCGGCGGGTGGGCGGGGACGTCCTCGCGGTCCTCGACGTGCCCGCGAAGGCGCTCGTCGCGAGGCTCCGTCGGTCGCCGGACATCCGTTTCGGGGCCGTCCCCGCCTCGATCGAGGCGGCGGAACGGGGGCTCCACGTCGCGCTCGTGGTCCCCGAGGATCGGGTCGCCGGTGTCGTCACCGCCATCGAGGCGGCGAACGACCGGCTCTCCGAGAAGATTCCATACGAAACCGTGCCGCTCGGCTGACTACTCGAGGACCTCGACCGAATCGACGCGGCCATCCCCGTCCCGGTCCAGGCCTTGGACGACCCGGTAGAACGCCCGTCCCGCGACCTGGTCCCGGAGGACCTGGTCCGCGTGGGACACCAGGGCGAGGACGGCGGCGGAGGTCCCGGAGTGGTGCAGCCCAGAGAACATCGCGATCTGCGTCTCCGGGTTCCAAGGATTCGGAATCTTTGCGAGGAGCCCCACGTCCTCGTCCGCGTACTCCCGCCCCGTGAAAGAGGACCGCATGCGCCAGGCCTGCTGCCAGTCGAAGGTGACCCGGAGGTGCGGGTTCAGGTCAAGCGCGAGGATGTTTGCGACGGGACCGCCCACGAGGACGAGGTTCTTGCCTTCGAGGCCCGCCCCCTTCACCTCTGTGTCGAGGCGAACGGAAAGGCGGGAGCCGCCCGCGATCCGACCGAGAAAGAGACCGAGCTCGACCGCGTATGGTGAGTCGCGTGCAACGGTGAGGAAGGGGCCGTGTTGGTAGGGAGACCCGATGACGAGAATCCCGCCCTCACGGAGGAACGGTTCGAGGAACTGGCGGACCCGCTCGGGGACGGCCGGGCGGGCGGGGGCACGGGCGCGGCCCGGCCCGGGGAGCTCGACGCCGAAGGCCTCGGCGCTCGGGGCGAACACCCGGCTCACCGCGCCCTGCCGACGTTCCTCACGGACCACGTGGATGAGGCCCGCCTTCGCGAGACGGTGGACATGGTAGTACACGGTCTGCTCGTGCATCCGCAACCGCTTCGCCAGGGATCCGGGGTAGTCTGGCCTCCGGGCGAGCTCGGAAAGGATCCGCCACGCTTCCGGGTGGTTCAGGGGGCCCAGCCTCTCCGGGCGGTCGGAAACGAGGACGCTCCGGGCAGGCGCGTCCGCCTCCACCGAGTCGACGATCACCTTCGTGCGCATCGTCCCGCCGATGGGAGAACCATTATTAGGATATTTGTAATGGTAGAAGAACTGTTATAGTGATATTTATAACGAATGCCAACGTGTGCACAGGACATGCGCGGGTGGACCCTCTGCTTCGACGGGAGCGCGGCGCGGGATGTTCTCGGGCCCGATAACGGCCGGGCAACCTACTTGACCCTCGCCCGGCGGTTGGGCGGACTCGGAGTCATGGAGGCTGCGGGATGAAGGCCGTCGTTCTCGCCGCCGGGGAGGGAGCCCGTATGGGCCCCTTCACGGCCTCCGAGCCGAAGGTGATGATCCCCGTCGGGAACCGGCCCATCCTCGAGCATGTCGTGCGCGCGCTCGTCGACGAGGGGGTCCACGAGATGGTCCTCGTCGTCGGATACCGGCGCGAGAGGATCATGAGCTACTTCCAGGAGGGCAAGGAGTTCGGCGCGCGGATCGAGTATGCGGTCCAGAACAAGCAGCTCGGCACCGCCCACAGCCTCCTGGGGGCCCGCGGGAAGCTCCAAGGCGCGTTCCTCGTGGTGAACGGAAGCAACCTCATCGACCGCCAGGCGATCTCCGACCTCGTCGCCGGAGGGCCCGCGCCGAGCGTTCTCATCGCGGAGAGCGAAACCCCCTCGTCGTACGGGGTCGTCCTCCTCTCTGGGGACAGGGTCGCGCGGATCGTGGAGAAGCCCCGTGAACCCGTGGGGAACCTGATCAACACGGGGGCGTACGCGCTCGACGATTCCGTCTTCGAGATCATCGAGGGCCTCGAGAAGCAAGGACGACACGACCTCCCGAGCGCGATCGAGGCCCTCTCCCTGACCCGCCCGGTGAAGGCGATCCGCACGAACGGCGTCTGGGCGGACGCGTTGTACCCGTGGGACCTCCTGCGGCTGAACGCGGAAGTCCTCAAGGGCGTCCACGAAGTGAAGGCGGGGACGATCGAGAAGGGCGTGACGATTCGCGGGAAGGTCTCCCTCGGGGACGGCACGGTCCTCCGGGCGGGCACGTACATCCAGGGGCCGGTCGCGATTGGCGAAGGGTGCGAGATCGGCCCGCAGGCCGTCATCCTCGCCGCCTCGAGCCTGGGCGACAACGTCCACCTCGGGCCGTTCAGCCTCGTCGACGACTCGATCCTTATGGACGACGTCGACGTCGGACCCGGCTGCACCCTCCAGGACTCCGTGGTCGGCATGGGTGCGAAGCTGCGGGCGGCGGTCGTGGCCGCGCGCGGGAAGGCCTCGGCGCAAATCGAGGGGGAGTGGCACGAGGTCGAGAGCGTGGGCGGCCTCATCGGCGAGGACGCGGAGATCGGGAGCGGTACGGTCGTCGAACCCGGAGCGATCGTCGGGGCCCGCGCCCGCGTCGGGGCGAACGCCCGGCTCCGCGGGACAATTCCGAATGGAGGCACCGTGGTCTAGATGTGCGGCATCGTCGGCTACGCGGGGTACCGGCAGGCGTACTCGATCCTCCTGGACAGCCTGAAGCGCCTCGAGTACCGCGGATACGACTCCGCCGGCGTGGCGATCGTCGGGAGCGGGGTCACCGTCCAGAAGGACAAGGGGTACATCTCCCACCTCGAGGAGACCGCGGAGCCCACCCCGGGGACCGTCGGGATCGCGCACACCCGCTGGGCGACCCACGGGCCGCCTTCGAAGGAGAACGCCCACCCCCACCTCGACTGCTCGGGGGAGATTGCGCTGATCCACAACGGGATCATCGAGAACCACATGGAGCTCCGGGCGCGGCTGAAGGCCTCGGGTCACGTATTCCGCTCCGAGACGGACACGGAGGTCGCCGTCCACCTGATCGAATCGTACGCTTCCGACGGCCTCGAGGGCGCCGTCCGCAGGGCGCTGCAGGACATCCGCGGCTCGTACGCGTTCGCAGTGATCCACGCGAAGGAGCCGGACAAGGTCGTCGCCGCCCGGAACGAGAGCCCCCTCGTCGTCGGCCTCGGGACGGACGAGAACTTCCTCGCCTCCGATGTCCCCGCCCTGTTGAAACACACGAACCGGGTCGTGTACGTGATGGACCGGGAGATCGTCGTCCTCAATCGGGAAGGGGCGAGGATCACGGACTATGAGGGGCGACCGGTCGCTCGGGAACCCCAGCGAATCACGTGGACCCTCGAGGACGCAGAGAAGGGGGGCTTCGAGCACTTCATGCTGAAGGAGATCTTCGAAGAGCCCCAGGCGATCCACGACACCCTGCTCGGACGCGTCGCGGAGCCCGAGCTGAACTCGTTCTTCCGAGAGGGGTACACGAACGTCAAGCTCCTCGCCTGCGGGACCTCCTACCATGCCGCCCTGGTCGGGAAGTACATCCTGGAGGAGCTCGCGCGGGTGCCGACGACCGCGGAGCTCGCGTCCGAGTACCGCTATTCGAGGGCGCCCGCGGACCGGCCCCTCGTCGTCCTGCTGAGCCAGAGCGGGGAGACGGCGGACACATTGGGCGCCTGCCGGGAGGCGAACCGGCGCGGGTGCAAGACGTTCGCGATCACGAACATCATCGGGAGCTCGCTTTCAAGAGAGGCCCAGCGGACGATGCTCACCCGGGCGGGCCTCGAGATCGGCGTGGCGGCGACGAAGACGTTCGTAGCCCAGCTGACCGCGCTGTACCTCTTGGCGATCCGGATCGGGCTCGAGCGGGGGACCCTCGGGGTCGAGGAGGCGAACCGGCTCAAGGAGGAGCTGCGGCGCCTCCCCCGGGCGGTGCAGGCGGTGCTGAACGAGGCGCCGTACATCGAGGGCCTCGCGCACGAATACGCGAAGACGCGGGACGTGTACTTCATCGGCCGGCACCTTGGCTACCCCATCGCCATGGAGGGTGCCCTGAAGCTCAAGGAGATCTCCTACATCCACGCGGAGGCGTACGCGGCGGGGGAGATGAAGCACGGCCCCCTCGCTCTCGTGGGGGCGGAGACCCCGGTGATCGCGATCGCCACGCGGGACCACACGTACGAGAAGATGCTGAGCAACATCCGCGAGGTGGACGCCCGCGGCGCGCCCATCCTGGCGATCGGCACCGAGGGGGACAAGGACCTCGGGAAGGTCGTGGACAACGTGATCTACACGCCCGCGGTCCCGCCGCTGTTCGCCCCGGTGCCCGTGGTCGTGGCGCTCCAGCTCCTCGCGTACCACGTCGCCCGGATCCGCGGATGCTCGATCGACAAGCCGCGGAACCTCGCGAAGAGCGTGACGGTCGAGTAGGCTCACACTCGGGCGCCGGGCAGGCGCGACACGAGCTGGCGGGTCTGCTCGAGTTGCTGCTTCGGGAGCTTGAACACCGCCTTCTTTCCCTCGACCTTCATGTGGAGGTACTTCGTGAACAAGCCCTTGATCCGCGGGTTCTCGATCTTGTTGAACGGCGCCGCGAAGTTCGCGTTGTCGGCGGCCACGATGTTCTCGATCGGCTGGTTCGCGTACTTCATCCGACGCTCGTCCGATCCGCCCTTCGAGATCGATCGCGCGATCGTCGCCCCGATGGCGCCCCCAAGGACCCCCCCGATCACACCCGCCGCACCCGTCTTCGCGGTGACGGCGCCGACAATCCGCCGGTCCGTGAAGATGAGGTCGTACATCTTCGGCAGACTTAGCCTGCCCACCTGTCCCTCAGCGTTATACACAATCCCGACTACCGCTTCCCCCTGCAGTGTAATCCTCCTCCAAGACAAGATTAGAGGGAGCCTACTTAGCCATTTCGGCGCCCAGAATCGTCCATGCCCGAGGACGGTACGGCACAGAGGGTCGCGTCGAGGCCCCCCTGTCACCGGTCTCCCCTGGGGGACTAGATCAGTTTTTGCGCGGACCCCACCCGAACGATTGCCGTACCCGCAGTCCGTGAACTAGATAGGAGCGAGACGACTCGGGCCGGTGGGAGACAGACCCTGGACGCGTTGCTCCCCGTCATCGCATACACGGCGTTCACCGGGATCACGAACGTCGTCGGCGGCATCCTGGGGAAGATCGAGCACCTTCGACGCGGTCGGTTCCGGACGGAGGTGCTCCACGGTCTCGTGGCCTTCGGCGGGGGCACGATGCTCGCGGCGGTCGCGCTCGTCCTCCTGCCGGAGGGGCTCCTGGGGATGAGCGGGGTTGCCGCAGGGGTCCTCCTGGTCGTGGGGGCGATCCTCTTCCTCCTGATCGACGAGGCGATCGACCGCAAGGGCGGCACAGCCTCCCAGTTCGTCGCGATGGTCATGGACTTCATCCCGGGGTCCCTCGCCCTGGGCGCGGCCTTCGGGACCGGCGGCGCCCTGGGGCCCGTCCTCGCAGTCCTCCTCAGCATGAACAACCTCCCACAGGGGTTCAACTCCTACAAGGAGCTCCACGAAAAGCGGTGGTCCCCCGCCCGCATCCTCGCCTCGATTTCGGTGACGATTCCGATCGGTGTCGCGTCGGGGCTCATTGGCCTGTTCTTCCTCGCAGACCACCCCGCCCTCCTCGCGGGGCTCTACATCTTCTCCTCTGGAGGCCTTCTGTACCTCATGATGCACGACATCTTTCCCATCGCCCACCAGCGAAAGCACTGGTGGCCGACGATGCTCGGCGTCGTTGGGTTCCTCGCGGGAATCCTCACTGAGACGATCGGTCGCTGACCGGAGTCCGGGCGGCGGGGAGGGGGCACTCCAACGGCGCGGGTGCACCATTCCGAAGAAAAATGAAGAAAAGGGCGTGCAGCGCACGCCCACCTGTCTGCCTAGTCGCCCTGCACGGTGAACGTGATGGTCGCGGGCACTCCCGAGGGCACGCGGACCACCGTCGTGTCCGGCGGCGTCGTGTACGAGGCCAAGAGCGATGCGCCCACCTGGGCCCCGTCCGCGAAGTCCGTGTACTGGATCGTCAGGCTGAACACCGCCTCTCCGCCGGGCGCGATCGAGACCCCGGAGAACGTCAGCG
>VBMI01000089.1 GCA_005878955.1 Methanobacteriota archaeon | reverse complement strand
TGTGAGCCCTCGGGGAAAGCCCTTAACTAGCGGCCCGCCATCGTTCGGAGGATGGCCATCGCGTTCCGGGGGAGGGCCCTCTGGCTCCCGCCGCTGCTCCTGTTGGCGGGCGTCGTGCTCCTCGCGAGCCTCGCCTTCGCGATCGCGAACCTCGACCGCGGGGAGGAGACCCTGCCCGTCGTCCCGATGCCCGGGGGCGATCCCGGCACCGCCCCGTTCGGACCGACCGGGGAGCAGTTCACCCTGATCTGGCGGGGGATCATCGCGGGCATCTTTATCGCCGCGATCGTCGCCGCCATCCTCGGCAGGCTCTTCGGGGAGAAGCTCGGTAAGATCGTCACGATCTGGGAGCTCGTCGGGTACGCGTTCGGGATCGGGATCATCGGCGGGCTCGTGATCTTCTGGCCGGTGGTCGTGGGCGGAATCCAGTCCCTCTTCACGCCTGGCGGGTCCGTCCAACAGCCGGGCGCGGGCGGCGGGTTCGGCGGCTCGCCGATCCCGGTCAGCACGGCGTTCCCGATCGCCCTCGTCATCTTCGCGATCCTCGTCGTCGCGGGCTACGCGTTCTTCCTCGCCTCGCGCATCGGCCCGATTCTCGGTGACCTCGCACGGAAAGAACCGGAGCGGGAGCGGAGGCGGCTCGAGGCGGCGGGCGCGGTCCGGCGGACCCTCCTGGACCTCGAGTCGGGGACGGACTTCCGGACCGCGGTGATGGCGTGCTACCAGCGGATGTGCTCCCTCCTCGCGACGAAGGGCGTCGGCGGACAGGAGACCCTCACCGCGCGGGAGATCGAGGGGCTCGCGCTCTCCGAGCTCGGCCTGTCGCAGGGGAGCGTGGACGACCTCACGGGCCTCTTCGAGGAGGCGCGGTACAGCCGGCACGAGATCGGCCCCGCCGGGAGTCGTGGAAGAAGGAGATCCGCCGGGGCCCCCGGCCTGGCGACCCCGGGCCCTACGCGGTGGACGCCGCCACGCAGGACCGCCTCGTCGCGACCACCTTCGTGACGCAGACCGCCTTCGCCCTCGCGTTCGCGGTCCTCGTGCTCGCCGCCACCGTGTTCTACGCGCAGTACAGCGGGGCCGTGCGGTGGCTCCTCTCGGTCGTGTTCCTGATGGCGGCCGCCTACATCGTCGTCCGGTTCGTCGGGATGAAGGCCCGCGACCCCCGCGCCCTCCTCCCCGCCCGCCGCATCGAGCTGCGGGCGACGGGTGACCTGAGGACGCTTACGACGACGCTCGACCGGGCGTCGGCGGGGCTGAAGTACAGTCAGGTGATGTTCGCGGGCCGGATGAAGGACGCTTTCCTGGAGAGGGTGCGCGTCTCGCACGCGCTCTCCGCCGAGGACTTGGAGCGCGCCCGGGCGGACCCCGCCGCCCTGCTGGAGATCGTCGGTGATCGGGAGCTCGTCGTGTTCCTGATGGAGAGCGAGCGTAATCACCGGCACTGGCCTGACGTACTTCCCTATCTGCCCACCCGCAAGTCGTTCGTCGCGGAGGCGGACCGGATGCTCGCGAAGATGGAGGCGTGGCGGTGAACCTCGCCGACACCGCGTCCCGCGCGGGCGCGATTCTGGACGAGGTCGAGAAGGCGATCGTGGGGAAGCGTCCCGTCCTCGAGAAGGTCCTCCTCGCGGTCCTGTGCGACGGCCACGTCCTGATCGAGGACTACCCAGGCCTCGCGAAGACCCTGATGGCGAAGTCCTTCGCGGCCGCCCTCGGCTGCGACTTCAAGCGCGTGCAGTTCACCCCCGACCTCCTCCCCGCGGACATCACGGGCACGTATGTGTTCGACCGGAAGGCGAGCGAGTTCGTGCTGCGCCGCGGCCCGGTGTTCACGAACGTCCTCCTCGCAGACGAGATCAACCGCTCGCCCCCGAAGACCCAGGCGGCCCTCCTGGAGGCGATGCAGGAGCGCCAGACCACCCTGGAGGGCGAGACGCACCCGCTCGACCGCCCCTTCGTCGTCATCGCGACGCAGAACCCGATCGAGTACGAGGGCACGTATCCGCTCCCGGAGGCGCAGATCGATCGCTTCCTGCTGCGGATCGGCATCGGCTATCCGACGCGGGAACAGGAGCGGGAGATCCTCTCCCGCCGGATCCACCGCAAGGCGGACGATGTCGCCGTCGGCCGCGTGAGCTCGCCTGAGCAGGTCGTCTCGATGCAGCGCGCGATCGAGGACGTCCACGTCGACGAGGCGGTGGAGGCTTACATCGTCGAAGTCGTGTCCCGGACCCGGACCCACCCGCAGGTCGAAGTGGGAGCGAGCCCGCGGGGGTCCCTCTCCCTCCTCAAGCTCGCCCGCGCTCGCGCCGCGCTCCGCGGGCGGGACTTCGTCGTCCCGGACGACGTGAAGGAGGTCTCCGTGGAGGGCCTCGCCCACCGGCTCATCCTCAAGCCGGACCCGTGGATCAAGGGCGTCCGCACGGGCACGATTGTCGGGGAGGTCCTCGCGTCCGTGCCCGTCCCCAAGGTCGGTTGAATGCGGACCGCCCTCGCGTCGTGGGTGGCGGGGGTGGCGGCGACGTTCGTCGTCCTCGCCCTGTTGTTCCTGGAGTGGAGGCTCGTCCTCCTCGCGATCCCGCCGCTCGTGTTCCTCGCGTTCGCGGGGATGCGGGCGGTCCCCGCCCCGGTCCTCGACGTCGTCCGGGAGGTGTCGCGCGACCGCGTGGCGGCGGGCCAGCCGGTCCACGTGACGCTGCGGGTGGCGAACCGCGGTCCGCGCCTCGATCTCGTCGAGCTGTTCGACGAGATCCCGCCGGAGCTTGACGTCGCGGAAGGTCGCCCCCACATCGCGATCGCTCTGGACGCGGGGGAGGAGGTCGCGCTCGCATACACGATATCGCCACGGGTGAAGGGCGCGTACGTCCTCGGACCGCTCGTCGCGCGGAGCACGGGGGCCTCGGGGCTGGAGTACGAGGAGGTCGTGTTCAACGTCCGCACCCCGATCAGCGTGGCCCCTCCGATGGAAGACGTGCGCCGGGCGAGGGTGCAACCCCGGAGGACGCGCCTGTGGATGGGGCAGATCCTCTCCCGCCGCATCGGCCCCGGCACGGACTTCTGGGGGATCCGCGACTACGCCCCAGGGGACGAGAGGCGGCGGATCAACTGGAACGCCTCCGCGAGGTTCGACCGGCTCCTCACGAACGAGGTGGAGGGGGAGCGGAGCGGCGACGCGGTGATCGTCCTCGACGCCCGCCACGAGTCCCTCGTGGGCCCGCTCCCGAGGAGCACGACGGAGGCCGGCGTGCGGGCGGCGGTCGCCCTCGCGTCGAAGATCCTCGAAGGGCGGAACCGCGTCGGACTCGTCGTCCAGCGGGAGGTGCTGGACTGGGTGTACCCGGCGTTCGGCCGGAAGCAGCTGTACCGCATCCTCGACGCGCTGATCCGAGTGCGGCCCGGCGGGGAGTGGCCCTTCGACCACGTCGTCTGGGTCCTCGAGCGGTTCTTCCCGCGGAACTGCCAGGTGATCCTGGTGTCCCCGCTCCTCGACCGCGAGGCGATGGACACCGTCATTGACCTCGCGGCGCGGGGGTTCGCGATCATGATCGTCTCGCCGTCCCCGGTCGAGATCGAACGGGCGATGTACGCGGAGGACGCGACCCTCGAGATCGCCACGCGCCTCCTGCGGATGGAGCGGGAGAACGCGGTGTCCGCCCTCCGCCGATACGCGGACGTCGTGGACTGGGACCCGCGGGAGCCCCTCGCGGCCGCGCTGAAGGGGGTGAGCCCGTTCCCCCGTCACGGCTGAAGGCGACCGCCGTGCGCGCCGCGCCGCTCGCGCTCTTCGCTGCCCTCGCCTCCTGGACCGCGATCGACCTGTACCGATTCGCCCCGCTATCGGGTCGGCTGCTCGGTGGCGTCCTCCTCGCCCTCGGGGCCTTCGGCGCCCTCCGGAAGGAGGACGCATTCGCCTGGCGGCGGGCCTCGCGCGCCCTCCTCGCGGTCGCGTTCGTCGGGGAGCGGATCCTGGCCGCGGGGATTGACGTGGTCCCGATGATCGCGTTCCTCGTCCTCCTCATGGCCCTCGCCTCGCTGCACAGCCTGGAGCGGACGTTCGGGCCGGTCTACGACGCGGTCACGGACCCGAGCTTGCTCGCGAAGGTGGACTCCGCCGCGGTCGCCGCGTACGCGAGGGCCCTCGGCCTCTTCGGGTTCACGTTCGTGACCTCGCTCCTCTTGCTCTCCGTGATTCCCCTCGTCGCGGTCCCGGGCCGGAGCCTTGCCCTCGTCCTCGGGCTCGCCCTCGCGCTCCTTGCCGTGATCGCATGGCTCGCGATCTCCCCGTCCCTCCCGGAGAGACGGCGGGGCTAGGCCGTGTACGCGTGGCGGCAGTACGGGCAGAACTTCGCTTCCATCGGAATTTGCTTCCCGCACATGATGCAGAAGCGGTTCTTCGCGGCGGAGGGGAGAGGTGCGGCGGGCCTCGGCATCGCAACGGGTGGATTCGGCATCCGCATCGGGTAGACGGGTGCCGGCATCTGGTACGGATACATGAACCCGTATTGCGGGGGCCGGGGCGGCTCCTCCTTCTTCGGATGCATCGCGCGGTCGATCACCTTTCGGAAGTAGCCGTTCACGAGCCCACCGACGAGGATCACGAGCAGCGAGAGCGGGAGGATCGGCAGCCACGCGCCGAGTTCGTACTTGAGGATGCTCAGGACGGCGATCGCGATGGACGATGAGACCAGGAGGACGATCCCGAGGATCAGCGTCGCGGTCCCCACGAACTTCAGCAGGACCTCGTCCCGCATGTGAGCGGGCGGGGACTTCGGCTCTTCCTTCTTGGAGTCGTCGGCCGGCGCCGCCGTTTCCGCCATCGCGGTCGATGCCATCGGGGGCGTTCACTTGAACGTTGCGACCGGGTTCGCCTCCTCCCGTTCGCGGCGTCCGCGCGGCCCAAAGACTTTATAGACGCCGCTTCTTCCAACGGCCCGCGCCCCGGTGGTCTAGCGGTCTATGATCTCGGCCTGTCGAGCCGAGTGCCCGGGTTCGAATCCCGGCCGGGGCGTTCCGCGACGGTTTGAAGTTTAAGCCGTGGTCGTCGTTCCCGGGTCCATGGCCGCCCGTCCCCTCCTGTACTCGATGCCGATCAGCCACTACTGCGTCTGCGCTGATCGAAGCCTCGCGCTGAAAGACGTAGACTTCGAAACGGAATACGTGCCGTACCACGACAAGCGGGAGCTGATCGAGGCCACCGGGCAGGACTACGTCCCGACGCTCCTGTGGGACGGGAAACCGGTGATGTGGTACGACATCGCGGAATTCCTCGAGAAGGCGAGGCCCAAGCCTTCCCTGTACCCCAAGGGGCAGAGAGGCCTCGCGCTCACCCTGGAGAACTGGGGCCACCAGGTGCTGGAGGAGCGCGTGTGGCGGTACATCGTCACGAAGATTCCTCCCGTGCTCCGGGACGAGCAGGAGCGGTGGGTGTTCGAGGAGATGCAGACCCGCGCGCGCGGGCCGTGGCACGTCCTCGAGTCCCGGCGGGAGGAGTTCCGGGAGGACATGGACAAGCACCTCACGCTCGTCGAGTCGATGCTGGACGGGCGGGACTGGCTCCTCGGCGAGCCGAGCCTCGGGGACTGCGGGGTGTATGGCGGCCTCTCCCCGTTGCTCACGGCGGGGGAGAAGGTCCCCAAGGGGTTCCCGCAAGTCGCGCGTTGGGTCGAGCGGACTCAGTCCCTCGGGCGTTGAGACTTCGCCCGCGCGACGAGGTCGTCGACCCGCATCTCTTCCTGCTTCCCCGAGTCGAGGTCCTTCACCGCGAGAGTGCCCTTCTTCGATTCCGTCTCGCCCACGAGTACCGC
>VBMI01000137.1 GCA_005878955.1 Methanobacteriota archaeon | reverse complement strand
CGCCGCGCTCGTCCTCGGCCTCCTCCTGCTCCTGGCGGTCGTCCGCGTGGACACCCACCGGTTCCGCACGGCCCTCCGGAGGCTCCTCGTGACCCCCGCCCGGCCGACAATCGCGATCCTGTACCACAACTCCGGGCAGGCGCTCGCGGAGGTCCGCCTCGCGGGGGCCCGGGACATCGACGAGGCGGCGCTCTCCGACGTCGCGCAGGCCGTCGACCACGTGCTCACCACGGGCCTCCGGTCCGAGGCGGGGAGCCTGCGCCAGATGCGGCACGGGGACCACCACATCCTCTTCGAGCGGGGCGACTTCGTGACGCTCGTGGTCGTGTCCCTCGGCCCGCCCGCGGAGGGGCTCCGGTCCGAGATGCGGAACGGGATCCGGGACCTGGAATCGACGTACCGGGAGGGGCTCGCGACGTGGGAGTCCGCCGCGCGGATCTCCGACAAAGCACTCGCCGCGCTCGACGAGGTCCTCCGTCCGAGCGGGATCTGATGCAACCCGCCACCGCAGCCCCGCACCGAATGCCGGCGGAACTGGCGGGGGCGCCTCCCGGGCTCGAGCGAGTGTGGGGGGCCCGCCCTTGATCGCCCTCGCGGACTTAGCGCTCGACCTCCCGCTCGCCTCGGGCATCGTCTGGCTCGCGAACGGGCTTTGGCCCTGGTTCCGCGGGCTCCGGACGTCCCCGGAGCGGGCGTTCGTCGCCGCCTCCGTCCTCCTCGGCACGTGGGCCCTCCTCGATTGGCTCTTCCTCCACACGACGGACCTCGACCTTGCAATCCTGATCTCCAAGGTCCGGATCACCGCGTTCTCCCTCACGTGGCTCATGTTCCTGTACTTCGGCCGGTGGCTCAGCCGGACCCGGTCGTGGGTCGATTATCTCGCGGTCCTTCCCGTGGTCGTGTCCATCCTCCTCTCCTGGACCGTGATCACGAACGGCGCCTACCTGGTCGACGGAATCCCGAGGCTGCGCAGGGACCCTGGCTGGTACGCGGTGTTCTTCGTTCAGACCGCCGTTTACCTGGCGCTCGCCTTCGGGTACATCGGATGGGACGTCTGGAAGGCGGAGTTCGCGGCCGCCGCGACGCGGAACAAGCTCGCGGCGATCTTCTCCGCGCTCGTGATCACGATGGGCGTCTGGATGTCCACGAACGCGTGGGCGAGCCTCACGCAGAACGGCGGGTTCCCCGCCCTCTCCTCCGTCCTTGTCGTCCCCGGAGTCCTCGTCCTCGCCTTCCTCGCCCCGTTCTCGCGGAAGGACCTCGTCGCGATGTGGCGGAAGCTCCAGGTCTCGCCGTCCCGCCCGTTCGCCGCGATCTGGTTCCACAACTCCGGGCAGCCGCTCGCGCAAGTCGTGCTCCCGGGGGAGGCGAGCCCCGACGCGGCGACCCTCGCGGACCTCTCGCAGGCGATCGACCACGTGCTCGTGGAGGGGCTCCACTCCGGACCCGGCGCCCTCCGCCAGCTCCAGCACGAGAAGCACTCGTTCGTCTTCGAGAAGGGGCGCGACCTCACGCTCGTCGTCCTCCTCCGCGGGAGTCCGTCCCAGGGGCTCCGCTCCGAGCTCCGCAGCACAGTGCGGGGGTTCGAGGACGCCCATCGGACCGAGCTCGAGTCGTGGGAGTCGGCGAGCGCGCTCGCGGAGGAGGCACTGAACGCCCTGGACGAGGTCCTGACCCCGCAGATCCTGTGACAGGTCCGGTCATCCCGCGAGCGCGATCTGCGCGACGAAGAACGTGGCCGTGAACACCCCCATCGACACCGGCCATGTCCGCACGAGTTGCGTCCTGACCCCCGTGGGATCACGTCCATGGACGATCCCGACTCGGAAGTACGTAGTCACCGCGCCCTCGAGGAGCAGATACACGCCGACAATCCCGACAAACAATGCGGGGGAGATGTCCAGGAGGACGAGGTGCGAGAACGCGCGCGCCATGAGTCCGTAGAGGGCGCAGGTCACGCCCAGCACGAGCGGAGCGAACAGGTTCGCGGTGGACTCCATCGCATCGACCGTGGAACTCAAGTCCCGCCGGATCTCCCGGTCCACCTCCTGGAGGTCCCGGAGGTACGCGGAGGTGTCGACGATCGTCTTCCCCGCCGTGGTCGGGTCCTTGCGCGACACCTCGAGGATCATCCGGAAGGCAGCCCGGACCGTCCGCGAGGGGATTTCGGCCAGCGCCCCGTTGGGGCCAAACAGGACCGCGTCGAGCCCCGCACGCGAGGTCTGCAGGTGACGAACAACCCGCGAGAACAGGGAGGCGACATGCGTTCCGCGGATCGCCTTCGCCGTCGAGACGAGGGCCCTCTCCGCGGGGGACCCCTCCGCGATCCGGCTTCCGACCATGAAGAGGGCGTCCGGGAACTCCGCCTCGATCGCCGCGGTGGACCGGCGGCGCGCCTCGGCCGTGCGAAGTCCGGGAAGGAAGAACACCAGGCTCGCCGCAACGAGGGTCCACAGTGGGAGGTACATCGTCGTCGGCGTCCGTGCGAGGGCGAATCCCAAGCCTGCCGCGGCGAGCAACGACGCACCGAACCACCGGAGGCGCCCGGGGGTGGGCGCCCGGTCTTCGGGGGACGTCGCCGTGCCCGGTCTGGTCCCGAGGATCCGGCGAGCGTAGGCGAACGCGCCTAGCGGGAAGAGAACGTCGATCGCGAGCACCGTGGGCACCACGAGGCTCGACCCAGACACGCTACGATCCGCCGGGACGAGAGAGGGGGCGATGCCGCCGACGATCAGGAGAGGGAGCATCGACCCGACGATGAGGGGCAGTAGAACCCCGAGGGCGAACAACGCCGTCGTGGGACCACGGAGCCCCGCCGCGTACTCTCGAACCCGGGCCTTCGTGCCGTCGAATGCGATTCGGCGGGCCTTCTCGAGGACCCGGTCGAGGCCCGCCTCGGTCCGCTCCAACGCGGCGGACCCGATGGCGAAGAAGGCGCGCTTCAGGTCGTCCTGACCCTCCCCCCACTGTGCTGCGAACCGGAGAAACGCCGCCTCGATCCCCGGAGTATCGCGGAGGTGCACCTCCCAAATCAGCGCTCGCAAGCGGGAGGCGAGGGGCTCCTCCGAATGGAGCGCGGCGAACTCGACCGCTCGATCAAGGGCGGGGACGACGCGCATCGACATCGCCATGTAGTTCACCGCCTCGGGAGCACACCCGAGGGACGCCGTGCGGAGCTTGCGCGCGAGGGCCTCTGGGTAGGCCGCGAGGCACGCGTACGACGCGACAGGACCGACGGCCGAGACGGCCGCGATTGCCGCGACGACGGTGCCCGGTTGCCCGAGCACCCACGCAACAGCGAGCGCGACGATCGCACCGACCGCGGTGGCCATCGCGGCGAGCGAAGCAAGGTGGAGCACCCCGTCGAGGGTCACGTCGAGCTGGGTCAGCTCGACGGCACGGTGGAAATCCCGCTGATCGAACGCGTGCGCGGCCCGGTCTCGGTCGCCCCTGAGCTTGGCGAGCCGGCGCGACTCCGCCGTCTCCCGTGCCCGCACCAAGCCCTCGTCCCTCAGCGCCGTCCGGAGACGTTCCTCCGCGGCCTCCCATCGGCCCCGGAGGCGGGCTTGACGGTCACGTACCCTCCCCGGGTTCACCGGCCACACTCGGGTCGCAAACCCGCACGCCCGACGGTACCAATCGCCGTCCGCCACTCACATCGCCTTCGAGAACCAGTCCGTCCATTCCTCGACGAGCCCGATCCCGCGCAGACCGTCCTCGACGAGGGACGCGTACCGTGAGTTCGTCTCGGCCACCCAAGCTGCATTGAGAAGATCGTCCCGTTGATGCCGGGTCGCCGCGTCCACGATCCTGCGACGGATCTCGGTGCGAGCCTCGATGTTCTCCAGGGCCTCTTCGTACGTGAGACCCCATCCGCGGGCGATCGAGAGGACGCGCTCCGAGGACCGACGGAACACCTCGGTGGGCTCGAGGGCGTCGGTCTCCGGGCGGTATCCGAGCAAGGGATCGAAATGTCCCGGCCCGCGCGATTTCGCGAGCTCCGTAACCTCCGTGACCCGGCGAGCGCTCCGCTCGGTCCCACCCGGTCGGGCGAGCCCGGCGATCACGACGATGTCGGTGGCCGAGAACGCCATCGGCGGGATCCCGAGGTCGTGGACGATCCGCTCGTACACGGTGGTGGACGTGTTCCCGTGAATGGTGCCGAGGACGGCGCTTCCCGCGGTGCCCGCCCGCATCGCCTCGTACAGGGTCCGCGCCTCCTGACCTCGGACCTCACCCAACACGATCGCGCTCTCACCGAGGCGCAGGCAGACGCGGAGGGCCTCCTCCGCGCTCATCTCGCCCTTCCCACCGAGCGCGGATTCGATGTAGAGGCTCTGCACCTTGTAGCCAAGGTCCTGCAGCTGGGGGCCCGGGAGCTCGAGGGTGTCCTCGATCGTGAGGATGCGCTGGTTCCGCGAGAACTCGAACAGGAGCGCCCCCAGGAGGGAGGACTTCCCCGCTCCCCGGCTCCCCGCAATCAGGATCGTTGAGCGTCCGTCGATGAGGAACGATAGAAGGCCCGCGGCGAGCGGGGTGAGGCTGCCCGCACGGATCATCCGCGGGAGGGTCCACGGGTCTGGCGAGTGCCGTCGCAGGGCCATCGCGAGGCCCTCGGGACTCAGCGGCCGTCCGACCACGGTCACGCGGGCACGGAACGCCTCCAGGTTCGTCTCGAGCACCGGCATCGCCTCCGAGAAGGGCCGCCCGCTTTCGAACCGGAAACGCGCCAGGAGGGCCTCCCTGTCCTCCTCGGTCAGGCTGATGTTCGTGACGCACCGCTGGTGGCCCGCCTCCCGCGCCGCAATTGTGACGTACACGGCCGTCCGGCCCGCGGGAGCGTCCACGAACACGTCCTCCACATTCGGGTCGTTGAGCAGGATCTCGATGATCCCGAGGCCCGCGGTGTACTTCGCAAGGATTTCCGCGAGACGGCGGATGGTCGCGACCTCCCCGGCGCGATCCCGGCCGATCTGTATGCCCCGCTCCTTCGCGATCGCGTACATCAAACGCTCGCCGATTTTCGCGATGTACGCCCGGATCTCCCCGGGCTTTCGCAAATCCACGAACCCGGGCGGCATCCTCCGAAGCTGCTCCCGCGCCAGATGGATGAGCTTGAGATGGTGGATCGGGAGCTGATACTCCGAGGGCACCACGAAGTACAGGGCCGCCGCCTCCGGGAGCTCGTACAGGCGCACCTCGGAGTCGCCGACCCGATACGTCTCGACGAGGGTGGCCCCCCGCGGCGGGACTGGCGCGACCCAGCTGGCCGAGAACGTCGGGCGGGCCTCCACGTCCACTTCGAACAATCGCGCGAGCGCGCCCTCCACGCCATCGACGTCGTATCGCTCGAGGAAGTACGACACGTCGGGCAGCGAACGGACTCCCTCCACACCCCCGGGAGATATGCCGGGCGTCGTCGACCCGTCGGGATGGCTGACGTTCACTCCGCCCCCTCCTCCGGTGGGCCCGCCTGGAGACACGCCTCCCCGAACCCGACGACCTCCTGAAAGATGTAGACCAAGTCGTTCGCGGTGCCGGATGTGCAGGCCCGACAGCCGCTCTCCCGGTAATGATGGAGGCGCCCCGTAACCTCTGCGAACGCGGCGTGGAACCGGGCGAAGTCCGCGAGGAGGGCCTCCCTCAAACCCCCGAAGAGAGTCTGCGGGCGGAAGGGGCATGCCGCGCATCGCGCGACGACCTGCTTCTTGGTCGTCCCCGGGAAGTTCGGCGCGGGGGGGCGCGCCCCGAGCTGCGTGAGGAGACCCGCGAGCGCGAGAATCCGGCGGAGCGCCTCCATCGCGCGAGGTCCGTACTGCCGCTCGACGTAATGACTCAGGATGACGCTCTCGACGCCAAACTCGTGCTCGAGATGGCCCAGCACCGCGGAGCGGCATTTGGGATGCCGTAGATCCGCCTCGGATTCCGGCGCTTCCTTGCAGTCGATGATCAGACGAGCCCGGGAAGGCTGCACCTCTGCCTTGGAAAACATCGCACTCCCCCCACGGCTGCGACATCGGCGGCGTCGGAATAAATAACTTGCGAGGATTTGCGGACGGATCGCTCCGGCGTCACTGGCGCGGGCCGGAAGGCTTTACGTCCTCGGAACGCCATACGAGTCGCGTGTGGGGGGAGCGGGCAGTCGGAGGCTTTTTCGAGGACCTCCATGTGCTCATCGTCGTCGTCCTCGGCATGTCCATCCTGATGGGGAGCTTGGCCGCCGCGTACGTCGCGTATCAGGAAGCCAGGGAATCCACCGCGAGACGCGCGGAGGCCGCGCGGATCCTCCGCGCAGTGCTCGACGACGAGAGGCTTGTCCACGACGGGCAGGCGGCCCTCTTCGACCTGGGCGCGCTTGAACGCCTCGACGCGGCGGAACTCCGGCGGGCGGCGGGAGCTGACCCGGGGATCCAGCTCGTCGTCTCGGAGCAAAACGGTGACCTGCGAAGGACGTTCCAGGTGTCGACGGGCCCCCTGGGTGAGCACCGCTCCTCCGCCTCCACCGCAGCCTCGGTGTGGCATAGCGACCTCGACGTTCGCGCCGCCCGCGTCACGGTCACCGTGGGGGTCTAGGAATCGACGACCACGGCCAGTCGGCCCTGTTCGACGCCTTCCTATTCTTCGTCGTCACCCTCGTCGCCTCGGCGGCCGCCCTCGGGTACGTCGCGCTGTCCGCCGCCCATGACGAGACCGCCGCGCGGAGTGAGGCGATCGCATACGCCGAGGATGTCCGCGTCGCCCTGATGCGCACAACGCTGGACGATGCGTGGTACCTCGACGCCGCGGCCGCGCGCGTCGAGCTGGGCCAAGGAGTGGAGGTCGAGACCTTCCTCCTCGTGGAGATGCACCTCCTTTCCGCAGGGCTCCTGCCGGACAACTTCAACGCCATGAATGGCGTCATCCGCGAGATGGCCGGGTCCCTGATCCGCCCCCCGTTCTCGGGGGGACTGACGGCGACGTTCGCGACAGCGCCGATCGGGGCCGGTCTCTGGCTCGGACCCGGCGATGGCCCAGCCGCGGATCACTTCACGTCTGAGTGGACATACGTGACCGTGGACGGACCGTTGGAGATTGCCGTCCTGCTGTGGTACGCATGACCGGTCAGTCGATGTTCAAGAGGTCCCTCACGATGACGTCAGACCCCTCGATCGCTCGGATCTTCCGGTCGTATCCCTGAATTCGGACGATCGCCCGCATCACGAGGTAGCTCCCGAGGCCCACGAGGACGATGCAGAGCGCGAGGAGGGGCGCGAGGAGATAGAGCACCTCGAACACCACGTACAGGCTCGACGTCGCCACGAGGAAGCTCACGACGCTTAGCGGCAGGGCCAGGAGGGCGATCCCCGTCTGGAGCGCCGACAGCGACGTCCGCTTCTCCGAGAGGAGAAGCTGGATCTCGTTCAGCCTAAGGTTCAACTGGGAGTTCTGGAGGACGACCTCGTCCACGGCAAGGCTGCTCATCCCATCCCGGGCGCGCGGATGATGTGGCGCACTAATAAAAGTGATGGAACCCGCCGGATTGACAACCACTCTCGCTGGAACGTTGCCTCGGGGGCTGCTAGGGCAAGGCTAGGGGTGCCTCTACGCGATCGTGGCCACGGCTGAATCGAACGCGACCCCGGCCCGCGAAGGGCGCGGGTCCGCCATTTCGGCCGCGGGCAGCCTCGCCCTATCGACAGAGCCCGGTTCGGGAGTGGTTCCGTGAACGCCTACGGGATGAAGTTGTAGGTCACCGTCAACTCCGTGTAACAGAGAAAGATTCCAGGAAAGTTCGGGTCGTACACGTAGGCCTTGTACGTCACGTCCATCGACGTGCCCACTTGGACGTTCGGCACGCTACCGCTCCCCGTCTCATATCCGAAGTCGTTCCCGGTCGAATAATGGTGAAGCCCGCCCCAACCATAGCCCACACCACCATAGCTCGCGGACCATGACGAAGCGAGCGTGCGGCCCGGCGATCCTGCCGCCCGCTGATCGCTCCACTTGTTGACCATGGGGAGGGTAACGGAGTCGCCGTTGACGTGATGGTACGTGTGCTGCGGAGGGGTGGGCTCGAACACCCAGGACCCGCAGGTTCCATCGGAGGCGATGATGTTGCTGCCTTCTACCTGCTGGACGGTCGTTGTTGCCAAAGCCGGGGTGGACAAGACCATGGCCAGCACGAATCCCGCGCACACTAAGAATCCCAGAACGCCCGCGTGGCGACGCAAGCCGCTCATCCTAGCCACCGACCGGCGAATTTTGACACCTGTATAAGTAACCTGGGCGGGGATGTAGCATGTGATGCGCGGCCACTTTCGGCCACCTCCCCCCGGGGCCTCTTGAAGACGGAGGGGGCTGCGTATCTGGATGATCGACGGGACCGTCCTGCACTCGCCAGCCTCGGGACCCCGTGGAACAGGCCCTACGGGCGACCCGTGCCCGGAATGCGAGGGACCGCTCGTGCATCGCAACGGGTGCAAGGAATGCAAGACCTGCGGATACTCATCATGCGGATGACCAATCGGGTTCCAGCGGAAACGGGCTCAGCCCTCCATGGGAATCCGTTCCAAAGGAAGTCGCGGCGGGGGAGAATAAATATCCCATGCTAGGTAACGAGCCGTCCCTCTCTGGCGAGCCACCCCCCGGGAGGGACAAGGGGAGGAACGGCACGCTCGCGGAGTACTCGCTCGAGGAGCTCATCGCCAGGTGGGAGGAGTTCTTCTCCGAGATGGGCCTCGAGTCGGAGATCATCGGCCTCGCGGACCGGTACCCGGACGCCCGCTCCCTGAAGGTCCGCTTCGAGGACCTGAACCGCTTCGATACGGACATGTCGATCCACCTCCTCCGCCAACCCCTCAACGTCCTCACCGCGGGGGAGGAGGCGATCCGGCGGGTCGTCCCGCCCACGGAGGAGCCAATCGAGATCCACCTCCGGGTCACAGGGGTCCCGCGGGACGCCCGAGTGCAGATCCGGGACCTGCGGGCGAAGCACCTCGGGCGCTTCGTCGCCGTCGAGGGCCTGGTCCGGAAGGCCACCGAGGTCCGCCCGATGGTCGTGGACGCCCTGTTCCAGTGCCTCCGGTGCGGCACCGTGATCAAGGAGCCCCAGGAGGGGCAGGCGTTCCGCGAGCCCATGGAGTGCTACGAGGACCAGGGCGGGTGCAAGCGGACCGCGAACGCGACGAAGTTCAAGCTCCTCGGGGAGGCGTCGCGGTTCACGGACACGCAGAAGGTGGAGGTCCAGGAGGCGCCGGAGGGGCTGCGCGGCGGGGAGGAGCCCCAGCGGCTGAGCGCGTTCACGGAGGACGACCTCACAGGGCACATCACCCCTGGGATGCGGGTGATCTTGAACGGGATCCTGCGGAGCAGCCAGAAGGGCCGACCCGGGCAGAAGTCGACGCTCTTCGACATCATGCTCGACGTGAACTCGATCGAGTTCGAGCAGGTGGAGTTCGAGGAGATCGAGGTTACACTTGAGGACATCAAAAGGATTGAAGCAGAGGCCGCAGACCCGGACATCTACCGGAGGATCATCGCGAGCATCGCGCCCTCGCTATACGGGCTCACGACGGAGAAGGAGGCCCTCGCCCTCCAACTGTTCGGCGGTGTGCCAAAGGAGATGCCGGACGGCCGACGGATCCGCGGCGACATCCACCTCCTTCTCGTGGGCGACCCCGGGACGGGCAAGAGCGAATTGCTGTCATACATGAGCCGACTTTCTCCCCGCGGAATTTACGCAACGGGCAAGGCGGCAAGCGCAGCTGGCCTCACGGCGGCAGCGGTGCGCGATGAGTTCGGCGAAGGCCGCTGGACCCTGGAGGCGGGGGCGCTCGTTCTGGCGGACAAGGGGCTCGCATGCCTGCACCCTTCGACGGAAGTTCTACTCGATGGGGTGCCGAAACCTATTGCTGAATTGTTCGACGCCTCAGCTTCCAAATCCGCGTTCGCTGGAGGGAAACCGGTCGAGATCTCCTCGGCCCGACTCGCTGTTGTGGGGTTTGATGTCGATCGACTCTCCGCGAGAAACGTGCAGACAGCCTTGGTGTCCCGACGAGCCTATCGTGGGCCCGTCGCGCGTGTCACCCTGGACTCTGGGCTGACGCTGGCAATAACGCCAGATCACGTCGTCCTCGATGGCGACACGCTCTCCTGGCGAAGGTTAGAGGATCTTCGGCCTAGGGGACGGCTTGTGTCCGCTCAGCGACTTCCTTCCAAGAACGAGTTCGTGTGGATTCTGGACATTGTGCCCGCAGAGTGGATCGTCGGACTCACCTCGGCCGAGAAGGGCGAACTCAACGCGGAGCTTGTTCGTCTTCACGGTTCGACGGCGAATGCGACAAGGAGGTATGACCTCCGCAAGGACGCGCTCAATGGCAGGGGGGCTGTACGCGTCGGACAACTTCGCAGGATTCTCCGGGACACGGGTCTCTATGCCTCGTGGAGGGGTCGGCCCCTCGGTTTCGGCCGGACCTCCGCGACCGAGCGCCTGAGAATCGCACGAATCACTCCCGAACTGGCGTACGTCCTGGGATTTGCCCATGGCGATGGTACGGTGCGGGTCACGCCGAGAAGGTCGTCGATGAGCATCTTCCAATCTGCGCGCAACCTCCGCCAGATTCGACAGGTACTCAGCCTGACGAAGTCGGTCACGAATCGCCCCTGGGGGATGCACCAGAGATTCATACGGAACAAGATTCGAGGGCGCCCGACCGAGAGTCGTGGCTACCACATGCACCGAGGATCGAACCTACTCGCGTTCTTGTATGAGTGGATCACATCCGATGGTCTCGCGAACCTGCTCTGGATGGATGACGAGGCGATCAGGGGGTACGTGGCGGGCGTCATGGACGCCGACGGCTGCATCTCCGTCCGAACCTCGACGAAGAAGGGCCGGTCGTATCAGCACACGGATGTCGAGATTCTGCTCTCGGCCGACCGGCGCTGTAATGAACGTTTCATCCTAGGTCTTCGGAGGTTCGATGTCTTCGCGCGGATACGCCAGGCGAAGGGCGTCTACAGGATACAGGTCACATCCCGCCCCGACATTGATCGACTGCTGGAGACAATCCGCCCCTACTCGGTCAAGGTGAAGGAACTCCCGCGGCCCAAGCACACGGTGCACGGGCGCCACATGCAGATCCCCGCAGGACCCGTCGCCCGTATCTTTGAGTCGCTCTCGATTCGGCCCACGCAGGTCCTTCCGCGGGACCTGTGGAGTACATTCTACGAAATCCGAATGGGGGACCGCGTCCCTTTCAAGGGACCGGTTGGACGGATTGCGGAGTGCCTGGCGACCGCGATCGATCCGGCGGCACGGGACCGCTTGTTCGCGCTTTCGGGGAGCGACTACGCCCTCGATGATATCGCGGAGATTCGTGTTGAGGAGTACGATGGGTATGTCTACGACTTGCGGGTGCCCGACGGGGAGAACTTCCTCGCAGGCGGCGTAGTCACTCACAATTGCATCGACGAGTTAGAGAAGATGAACCCGCAGGATCGTTCCGCAATCCATGAGGCGATGGAGCAGCAGCGAATCAGCGTCGCGAAGGCGGGAATCACCGCGGTCCTGCAGGCGCGGTGCGCGGTCCTCGCGGCCGCCAACCCGAAGTTCGGAAGGTTCGACGAAACGAAGTTCGTCTCCGAGCAAATCGATCTTGCCCCGACGCTGCTGTCGAGGTTCGACATTATTTTCTCCCTCATCGACCACCCCGAGTCGGAGCGTGATCGGAACATGGCGGAGCACATCCTCCGGGGCCATCTCGTAGGGGAGTGGCGCCGGCGGCGGTCGGAGGGAAAGCAGGTCCTCGACGAGAACGTCGAATACACGGAAGCGTACTCGCCCCACTTCGAGCCGATGTTCTTCCGAAAGTACGTCGCCTACGCGAAGCGGTTCTCCCCTGTGATGACCCCGGAGTCCATGGAGACAATCAAGGCCAAGTACCTCGAGATCCGGAAGGCGGGCGAACCCGCGGGCGCCTCCGTGCCCATCACGCCCCGCCAGCTCGAGGCGATCATCCGCCTCGCGGAGGCGAGCGCCCGCGCCCGCCTCAGCCAGCGGGTCGATCCGGAGGACGCGGAGCGCGCGGTGCGGATCACGGAGTACTGGATGCGCCGCGTCGCGGGGGAGGAGGGCCGCTTCGACATCGACATCGTCCAGGTCGGGATCAGCCAGTCCCAGCGGGACCAGATCATCATCCTCCGGGACGTGATCGGCCAGCTCTCCGAGCAGAGCCCCGCCGGGGCCGCCGACTACGAGGACATCGTCCGCCTCGCGGGGGAGCGCGGGATCCCGCAGGTCAAGGTCGACCAGTGGCTGAAGCGGTGGAGCCAGGAAGGGGACGTGTACACCCCGGGCAAGAACAAGTATAAGCTCGTCGAGAGGCTTTGAACGGCCGGACGAAGCCCGCGATGCCGATCCGGATGAAGGTGTACCACCGCGGCCCGGAGACCCTCGTCGCGGCGGCGGACGAGGAGCTCCTCGGGAAGACGTTCCGGGAGCGGGGGCTCAAGATCGAGGTGTCCAGCTTCTACGAGGGGGACGTCGTGACGGAGGACCAGCTCCTCGCCCACCTCCGGCTCGCGACGATCGGGAACTTCGTGGGCCGGGAGACGGTCGACGCCGTGAAACGCGGCGGGTTCGTCGCGGACGACGGTGTCCTGTGGATTGGCGGCGTGCCCCACGCGCAATTCATCGTAATGTGAAGGGGCGCAGCCACGGCTCGCGGGGCTCGGCCTCCCGGGCCGTCCTGCGGGCCCGACGCCAGCGCTGCCAGGCGGCCTGGGCGTGCTTCTTCAGGAGGAGGGCGTACTGGCCCATCACCGTGTGGGCCATGGTCCCGAGGAGGATCCCCAGCCCCGTGACCGTCGTCGCGAGCGGCAAGAAGAAGTCGAGGGGGGTTGCCCCGATGAGGACCGTGTACGCGAGCCGGCTCGCCATCGTGAGGGACGTGAACCCCACGCCGAAGCCGACGAGGAACCGGCCGCGGGAGACCCTGCCGAGGAGGAAGTACCATCCGCCGGCGAACACGAGGAGCGCCCCGAACGTCGTCGTGAAGGCGAAGACGGAGAGCACGGTGAACAGCGCCAGGAGAGGCAGGTTCCCCTGGACGGGCTGGAGGTAGCGGATGTAAATCCCCACGAGGCCCGGAGGCGGCTGGCCGGCGAGGAGGAGCGCGGAGGACAGGACACAGAGGGCCACGCCGTCGCGGTGCTTGATCCGCCGCATCCGCCACCAGCTGCGGGCCGCCGCCATGTGGACGTGTCCACGGCAACGAGGATATTAATGGCCTCCCTCGCGGATATCACGCCCCGAACCGAACGGGCGCGCGCTTAAGTAGCGCCCCCTCCTTCGAATCGGCGCGATGTTCTGCGTGGAGTGCGGGCGGGACGGGCCCACGATTGACGGGCTGTGCGCCTCCTGCTTCCGGAAGCGGAACCCCCTCCTGCGCGCCCCGGACACGATTGACGCGGTCGTCTGCTCGGACTGCGGGCGGATCGAGATGGAGTCCGGGTGGGCCCGGGTCGACCTGGACGTCGCGATCCCCCGCATCCTGAAAAGCCGCGTCCCCGTGGACCCCCGCGCGACCCGGGTCACGTTCACCCACACGGCCCGCCGGGAAGACGACCGGAACCTGGCACTCACCGTGAAGGCCGCGGCCCACGTCCAGGACCTCGAGTTCGTGGAGTCGTTCCACACCCGCCTCCGGGTGAAGCGCGGGCTGTGCCCGACCTGCAACCGCAAGCATTCGAACTACTACGAGGGGATCCTCCAAGTGCGCGCGGAGGAGCGCCCTCTGACGACGGAGGAGAGGGACCGGCTCGTCGCGTTCATCGAGGCGGAGGTCGCGCGGCGGACGGGGAAGGGCGAGGAGGTGTTCATCTCGAAGATCGAGGACGTCCGCGGCGGGGCGGACGTGTACCTCAGCAGCAACTCGACGGCCCGCACGATCGCGCGGGAGCTCGCGGACGCGTTCCACGGGACTGTCGGATCGTCCCCGAAGCTGTTCGGGCAAAAGAACGGGAAGGACCTGTACCGGGTCACGTTCCTCGTGCGAATCCCGGGCTAAAAGAAGGGGCGCGCGGGGCCCTCCCCGCGCTTCCCGGGCGGCCTACGAGCCGCCGCCCATGTCGTCCATCCCCTCGTCCGGCGGGGACTCCTCCATCGGCGCGGGCGGCTCCTCCATCGTCCTCGACATCGCCGGGGCCGCCGGCGTCGGCTTCCGCCGCCGCCACGCGACGAGGGCGATGACGAGGATCACGACGATGATGATGATCAGGAGGATCCACAGCCACGTCAGGTCCGCGTTCGCCGGGAGCGCCGCGTTCGCGGGCGTGCTGTCCGCGGACGTGCGCCCGTCCGTGAGCCGGGCCTTCACCCAGTAGTAGTACGTCTTCCCGCCCGTGAGGCCGCTGTCCTGGTACGTCGTCGTCGTCCACGGCGTCGTGGGCGTGAGGTTCGTCCGTGCGCCCGTGAGGCTCTCCGCCCGCTCAATGTAGTACCCCTGGATCAGGGAGGCGCTGAGGGTCGAGCCGTCCGTGAACGTCGTCGGGGCATTCCAGGTCACGGTGATCGTGTTCGAGGCGCCCGGGGCTGCGGCGACGTTCGATGGCGCGCTCGGGAGCAGCCGGCCGGTCGTGAACGACCAGACGTACGCGGTCAGCAACCCGTTCCCGGGGCTGCAGTCGTCCACCGCCGTGGTCGCGATCGTCACCGTGTACGCGGTCCCGCCCGCCATGCTGCCCGTCTGCAGGGTCAGGACGGTGTTCCCGCCGCTCCAGGTCGGGGTGCCCAGCGTGGCGCCCCCGTTGATGCTGACCGCGAGGACCGTCGCGGCCTGGGTCATCCCTTCGGAGAAGGTGATCACGAGGTTCGTGTTCGAGGGGACGCTCGTCCCGGTCGGCGTCGCGGACACCACGGTGGGTCGTATGCTGTCGATCTGGAACTGCCCGCTCGAGCCGCTGCCCATGTCGCCGGCGCCGTCCGTGGCCTCGTCGATCACGACGGCGTCCGCCGCATTGATCGCGGGGACGGTCCATCCGTACGGCGAGGTCAGGCCCGTCCCGGTCGTGATCGTCCCGCTGCCCGCGGAGGACGTGTACCGGAGTGTGTAGACGAGGCCCGCGATCGGGGTCGCGTCGTCCGTCACGGTCCACGCGATGTCGTGCAGGCTCGAGCCCGCCCAGCACAGGGCCGCCACCGGGGCGGTCACCGCCACCACGGGCGGGCGGTTCGTCGTGAAGCTCCAGGGGTTCGGGGCCCCGCCGGACGCGAGGCAGTTGGGGACTGTGTCGCACCCGACCGCCGTGGCCTGGTACACCGTGCCCGCCGCGAACGCGGTCGCGTGGCTCGCTGTGACGATCGTGTTCGTCGGGGAGTTCCAGCTGTACGTGAACGTCACGGCCGGGTTCGTGGTAATCGAGACCGTCAGTGGGTCCATCGTCTTGCTGAACGTCACGACCACGACCGCGGTGCGGGACACGCCTGTCGCGCCATCCGGGGGCGTCGTCACGGTGACCTGCGGGCTCGGACAGTTCGTGTTGAACGTCCACGGGTTCGGCACGGATCCCGTCACGAGCGGGAAGTCGTCGTTCTGGTCATGCCCGCCGATCCGCATCGTGTATTGGGTGCACTGCGTGAACGGGGTGCCATGGGTCAGGGTCAGGGTGTTGAACGCGGGGTTCCATACAGGCGTCAACGAGATCCCCGGCGGGGTGAGCGACCACGTGACCGTCGTCGGGTTCATCGTCTCGCTGAAGACGACGACGATGTTCGCCGGCCCCAGCACGTTCACCTCGCCGTCCACCGGGCTCGTCGACACGATCGTCGGCGCGGTGCCGAGCGTGACGCACTGGGCCTCGGAGGTCCCCGTGGTCGTGTACAGCCCGCCCGTCGCGTCGCGGCGGTAGTCCACCGCAATCTTGTAGCAGTAGTTCGCGGGGGCGAGCGGCGTGTTGTTGAAGTTCATCGCGCCGGCCGCGACCTGGGGCCCGCTGAAGCCGACGCGCGTGTACACGCCGCCGGGCGTGGGCGCGCGGTAGACCGTGTAGTTGACGACGTTCCCGTTCCCGTCCGTGAGGCCCGTCCACATGACGTTGACCGCGCCCGGCCATTTCTGGAGGGCGATGGTCGGGATCTGCTCGATGCTGGCCGTGGGGAGGCTGTCCACGTTCAAAGTCGTCAGGGCCCCGTCGCTCGACGTCGTGTAGTTCGCGCCCGTCCAGCCGTTCTGGCCACGGATCGCTTCGACCACGACGACGACGTTGTCGCCCGCCGCCCAGCTCCAGCCGATGCCGATGTCCTTACCGTAGTAGGCGTAGCCGCCTGGGGCTGGTGTCCCGTCCGCGTCGCCCAGATCCTGCTGCGTCTGGATGGGCTCCGCAGGCTTGTTCGTCAGGAAGAACGCCGCCGACGCGGGATTCGAGGGGTTCCCCAAGCCCGGGGCCGTACTGGGTCCCACGGCGCCGTCCACGGTGTGCGGAACGCCCGCCCGCGCGACTTCGAGTCCGAACGCGGAGAAACCTACCGCCACCAGTCCCAACACCAACAACACAATCACAAGCTTCGTTCGCATGTCCATTCCTCCTCTACGGCACCGTTGGCGTCACCAACGCCGGGGTCCACGTGAAACTGGAGGCGATGATGATGTACACCCCTGCCCCCGGAGTGAAGGTGAAGTCCGTGCCCGCCCAGGCGGAGCCCGTCCA
>VBMI01000088.1 GCA_005878955.1 Methanobacteriota archaeon | reverse complement strand
GATCCGAGTCGCAGAGAAGGCACCGCCACCGGCACTGGAGACGGTGTTCACGGACGTGTACGCGGACCTCCCGCCGCACCTCCAGGAGCAGATGGAGGAATTCATGAAGAGCGGGGAGCGCCGACGGCCCGAGATCAGCGACAAGTTCCCCCTCTGAGCCGTTCGGGCATCGTCCTCGGGGCCCCGTCCGTGATCGCCCGCCGATGGGGTAGGGGGACGGCCCGGGAACCGCAAAACAAAAACCCTAGGTCGGGCTCCTCGCCCCCCGGAATGGACGACCTGCCGGGCCCTCCGGACGCGATGCGCTCCGAGATCGTTCTCCTCCGGGACGGAAGGGGCGCGACGATCCGCCCCGCCACGGTCGACGACGCGCCGCAAGTCCAGGAGAACATCTACAGCATTGGCGCCGAGGTCGTGTACATCCTCGCGGAGAGCGTGGGGAACGACCTCGACGCGGAGCGGGACTGGATTCGGCAGTTCGACGGCGTGAGCTCGGTCCTGTTCGTCGCGGAGGTCGACGGCATGATCGTGGGACAGGGGGACGTCCACCCCGGGCGGCCCCCGAAGGAGAGCCACGTCGGGACGATCGGCATCGCGATCCGGGACGGGTACCGCGAGGTGGGGCTCGGCCGCGCGCTGATGGAGCGACTCTTGGAGTGGATGCGGGACCGCCAGTTCCACAAGGCGTGCCTGGAGGTGTTCTCCACGAACGCGCGGGCGATCGCGCTCTACAAGGCGCTCGGGTTCGAGGTCGAGGGCGTGCGACGGAGACAGTACCGGATCCTCAACGACTGGGTCGACGACGTCGTCATGGGGAAGTGGCTCGGGTAGCCCGGCCCTATCCAACGCTCAGCGTGAAGAGCAAGACCGTAGACCCGGCGTCGTCGTCCGTCACCGTCAGGCTCACGGAGTAACTCCCCGCCGTGGCGTACGTGTGGACGCCGACGTCCGTCATGGACACCGGCAGACCCCACGGGCTCGGGTACGGGTCCGGGCCCACGCCGTCGTTGAACACCGTGCGGAGGTCGATGGTCCCGTCGCCCCAGTCCCAGGCGATCGTCACGTCGTCCGTGCCGGGGTCCGAAATCGACACCGGGAGGGACACGGCACGGCCCACGAAGAAGGCCTCCAGGTCCGGGACGTCCCACACCCAGGTGTCCGGGTGGTTCACGTTGAACGTGTGGCCGAGGGTGACGTTCGTCCCGTCCGAGAAGACGAGGATGAGCTCCGCAGGATTCGCCCCGGACTCCTGGCCGTTCACGGGGTCGTCGTCGGGCGTGTACACGATCCGGGCCTCGTACGTGCTCGCGACGTCGAAGTCGATCGTGCCAATCGCCGCGCTCTGGTTGTCTGGGTCCCCGGGCATTCGGATGATCGTGGCGTTCGCAATCTCCGCGCCGTCCTTCAAGAGGGAGAACGCGACGTCGTGATACTTCTCGCCCGCCACGCGGAAGGTCATGTTCACGGGGACTGAGGAGTCCACCGCGAGGGAGGGCGGCGTGTTGTCGACCGTCACGCTGAGGCTGTCGGAGACCGTGAAGAACGCGCCCTGGGTCGCGTTCAGTCCCGCGATGTCGTCGTAGATTTTCCGGAGGTTCGACGCACTGGCCGAGTTGAAGAACCTCCCGCCCGTCTCGTCCGCGATCTGCAGCATGAGGGCGCGCTGCTCCGGTTCCACGACGTTCAGGCCGACGGTGTAGATCGCGACGCCGAGGTCCTTCGCGAGGTCGATCGCGCGGGGGATGTAGAACGGGTCCCGCGGGTTCTCCGTCTCCGCGCCCGTCTCGAAGATCACGAGCCACTTGTGGGTCGCGTCCCCGTAGTCCCGCAGTTCATAGAGGGAAAGCAAGAGCCCCGCGGAAAGGAACACGCCCCCCGACGAATCAATCGTGTCCACGTCCGCCTGAATCCGCGCGTAGTCCGAGCTCAGGTGGTCCCCGTTCACGACGCGTGCGGCGGAGTCGAAGTCCACGACCGCGCCCCGGTCGTTCGGGACCATCCAAGCCACGTAGTCCTTGACCGCGATCTTGCGGTAGTCCAGCGGGTCCCTCCACAGCATCGAGTCCGAGCTGTCGATCGCGAAGACCACATCCTGCGCCACGCGGTCCATCCCGGAGAGCCGGCCGAACCCGCGGACGTTCATCACGACGGGATACACACCGTCGTCCCCGAAGGAGAACGACGGGTGCGTACCGATGAGGTCCATGTCGTTCGTCGTGTTCCCGTCCCCGTTCGAGTCCACGGCCGGGTCGAGGTCCCACGTGATCGATGTGATGGTCGCGTCTCCGGTGATTTGGATCCGCGGGTTGAACTGGAACGTCCTGCCCTCTCCAACGATGATGTCGTCCCCCGCGGAGACCTGAGCGAGGCAGTCGCCAATCGCGAACGCCGACCGGGCAATCTGGACGACGTCGCTGATCTCCACCCCGACAAGGGCCTCCGCGATCACGACGTACCCGCCGCGCGGCACGAACATCCCCTTGTTCAGCTCGTGCCCCGTCCCGTCCCACGCCCGCCACTTCTGGTCCCACGTCCAGCTCACGGACGCGCCCGGGTCGAGGTGGTAGCCCGCACGGGTCCAGTCACGAACCATGCGGACCGTGCCGATCGTCTCGTTCTCGACCTCGAAGTCGGGCAGGGAACTGTACACGAGGGCGGCCTGCCCGACGTTCTTCAGGGTGATCGTGACCGTCTGCCCGGGAAGATAGCAGTTCTTGTCCGTCCGTACCCGCCCTTGGCCGAGCGGGAGGGTCGGGTCCCCGCCGGGCGGCGACGCGGGGGCGGGCCCCACGAAAACGGCGAGCGCACCGACCGCGGTGAGCGAGAGGACGATGGCGATCGCTAGAATCTTAACTGAACTCTCAAGGGACACGCGGACCCCCTCCCCGAAGGAATGGATTCGAGGGGCTCGATAAATAGGTTTGCCACTCGCACCCCGCGGACGTCCCAAGGGCCCGTCGCCGCGGCCTACTTCGCGGCCCTCACGCGGGAGGCGATTGCCGTGCCCACCTGCGAGCACTTGGCGGTGCCGCCCAGGTCGTACGTGAGCACCTTCCCCGCCTTCAGCACGGCGATGACGGCGTCCTCGACTGCGGCCGCGGCCTCCGAGAGGGCGCGCTCCCGCCTCCGGCGGCCGAGCCACTCCAGCATCATCTGGACCGCAAGGACCATCGCCATCGGGTTCACCTCGTCCTTCCCCGCGTGCTTCGGGCTCGAGCCATGGATCGGCTCGAACATCGCGTGCGCGTCGCCGATGTTCCCACCGGCGGCCATCCCCATGCCCCCTTGGAGTACCGCCGCGAGGTCCGTCGCGATGTCCCCGAACTCGTTCGGCGCCACGGCGACATCGTAGTTCTCCGGCGAGCGGACGAGCCACTGGAGGAACGCGTCGATGTACGCGTAGTCTCGAGCAATCCCGGGGTATCCGGTCGCGACCTCGTCGTATATCTTCCGCCAGAGGCGGTCCCCCGCGACGACGTTCGACTTGTCCACGCACGTAAGGCGGGACTTCCCGTCGCCGGGCGCGCCCTTCCGAGACTTCGCGAGCTCGAACGCGAAGCGGATCACCCGTTCCGACCCCTTCCGGGTGATCACGCGGCTGTCCACCGCGAGCTCCTCCGTCCCGCCGCGGGAGAGGAACCCGCGGGCGGGCGTGTAAAGTCCCTCCGTGTTCTCCCGCACGATCACGAAATCCACCTTGCCGGGCTCCCACACCTGCTTGAACCCGCCGTGCACTTTGTGGCGGACGTTCGGGTACAGTTTCGTGGGCCGCACGTTCGCGTACAGATCGAGGCCGAACCGCAGCCCGAAGATCACACCCGCACCCGCGAGGTCGCCGTTCGGGAGGCGGGCCTCCGGAATCCCGACGGCCCCGAGGAGGATCGCGTCCGCCGCCTTGCAGGACGCGAACGCGCCATCGGGCCACTCCTCCCCCGTGTCGAGGTAGTGCTGGCCGCCACAGGGATACGGAGTGAGGTCGAAGGAGAGGCCGTAGGCGGATTCCACGGCCTTCAGGACCTTCACGCCCTCCCGCATCACCTCGGGTCCCGTGCCGTCCCCCGCGAGGAGGACGATCTTGAGGGCCATCGCCGCCGCGATGCTAGGCCCCCCGCTTAAGGTTTCTCCGGGCAGTTTTGGGAGCGGTGCCGGTAGAGGCGCAGACGACCCCGCCATTCTAATAATCGCTCCTTGATTCGTGAATCCGACGGGACGATGAAGCGCTCAGGGTCGTTTCTATTCGCGTTGAAACGGGGCCTCTCGCCATTTTCCGTCGTGCGAGCTCACCGCCACAGCGACCACCATCGTGAAGAAATCCTGAAGAGCGGCCTCTGTGGATGTTTCTACTGCCTGGCCACCTTTGCACCGACTGAGATCGTGGAATGGATTGATGATATCGAGACCGCAATCTGCCCGCGGTGCGGAATAGACTCCGTCATTGGGTCCGAATCGCGACTCCCCATCACATCTGACTTCCTCAGGAGAATGAGGAGGCATTGGTTCTATCCCATGCGTTTTCGAGACGACTAGTCGGAGATTGAACGACCTAAGTCCCGGTCTTCAGCGCAAGTTCCTTCTTGAGTTTCGGCACAAGCCCGCCCGCCTCGAGGATCTCGAGGACGTTTGGCGGGAGCGCCTTGAACCGCATCACGGACCCGTCCTGCAGGCGGATCTCCCCGCGGGCCATGTCGAGGTCCACGGTCTCGCCCGCCTTCACTTCGCGAGAATCGCGAAGATCCCGAGGGTCTTCAGGGCCACGGGAGCCTGCTCCCGGCTCGAGCCGCACCCGAAGTTGTCCCCCGCCACGATGAGGTCGCCGGGCTGCACCTTCTTCGCCCACGTCGGGTCCACGCCTTCGAACGCGTGCTCCGCGAACACCTTGGAGTCCGTGGTCCCGAGGTACTTCCCCGCGATGATGTGGTCCGTGGAGATGTCGTCCCCGAACGTCCACACGCGGCCCTTGAACCGGGTCTGCATCGGTGCTGGGAGGGCAAACCGCGGGATAAACATGGCGAGGTAACGTACATGTATCCGATTCGGCCATGAGTATAGAGATGCACTCGGGACCCATGGGAATCGTCCACTGCAACGCAACGCTCTTCTCTCCTGATCGCAGCCGGTCCGCAGCAATCGAGCTTCTCGTTGACACGGGTTCGACCTTGACGTGGGTTCCGGAAGAGATTGCGACGGAACTCGGAGTGCGCCCCTCAGGGATAGGGGAGTTCCAGACGGGAGATGGAAAGACGATTCATCGGCCAATCGGCGAGGCGCCTCTCGAGGTTGCAGGACGGCGACTGACGGTGCCCATCGCCTTCGCACGCCCTGAGGACGCGCGAGTCTTGGGCGTGACGGCGATGGAGATCCTGACCCTCGTCGTGGATCCCGTGACCCGGAGCCTCAGCGCAACGGGCCGATACCTGTTTTTGAGACTCGCGGCCTAGACCTTCCGGGGGTCCGTGATCTCGCCGTGGATTGCGGAGGCGGTGACGGTCCAGGGGCTCGCGAGGTACACCTGCGCGGTGGGCGACCCCATCCGGCCCGGATAGTTCCGGTTCGTCGAGGAGATGCACACCTCATCACCCGCCAACGTGCCCATGTGCCCGCCGAAGCACGGCCCGCACGTCGAGGACGTGAACGTCGCGCCCGCATCCATGAAGACCTCCACGAGCCCCTCCTTCAGGGCCTGGCGGTAGATCCGTTGCGAGGCGGGCGTGATCTGGAACCGCACCCCGGGAGCGACCTTCTCCCCCTTCAGGAGCTTCGCCGCGATCCGGAGGTCCTCGATGCGGGCGTTCGTGCACGACCCGAGGAACGCGACGTCGATCTTCGTCCCCGCCACGTCCTCCACCGGCTTGAGGTTCGCAGGGTTCGACGGGCACGCGACCTGGGGGCCCATGCCGTCGACGTCGAAAGTCCACGTCTTCGCGAACGATGCATCCTCGTCCGACGCAATCTCCCTGAACGGCCGGCCCGTGTGGGCGAGGTACTCCTTCGTCCTCGAGTCCGCCGCGACCATGCCGACCTTCGCGCCCATCTCCGTCGTCATGTTGCAGAGGACGAACCGCTCGTCCATCGGGAAGCCCTTCACCG
Source organism: Methanobacteriota archaeon (assembly GCA_005878955.1). Classification (GTDB taxonomy): domain Archaea; phylum Thermoplasmatota; class Thermoplasmata; order RBG-16-68-12; family RBG-16-68-12; genus EA-19. The sequence goes on along the minus strand of VBMI01000088.1, from coordinate 10,521 downwards.
AGGGCCCCGTGAACTCCACCGCCGCGTAGCGGGCGCCGTCGTCCCCGGTCGTCCCGATCACCTTCAGGATCACGTCCTTCGCGCCCGTCCGCTCTCCGAGCTTACCGTGGACGTCCACCCGCATCGTCTCCGGGACCCGGAGCCAGAGGCGGCCCGTCGCCATCACCGCGGCGGTGTCCGTCGCGCCAATCCCCGCCGCGAATGCGCCGACGGCCCCGACCATGTTCGTGTGGCTGTCGCTCCCGATGACGAGGTCCCACGGGTGCGCGTACCCGCGTTCTGCGATGAGCTGATGGACGATCCCGTGGTCGCCCACGTCGTGGAACCGCTTGATCCCCTGCTTCTTGCAGAACTCGCGGATCGTCTGGTGCATCTTCGCGATCTCCGGCGTTGGGGGCGGGACCCAGTGGTCCAGGGTGACGACAATCTTGTCCGGGTCCCAGACCTTCATCGTGCCGATGTCATTGAACGGCATCAGGGCCATCGCGAGCATCTCGTGCATGTAGAGGAGGTCGACGGACCCGTCGACGATGTCCCCTGGAGAAACGTGCTCCTTGCCGCTCGCGCGCGCAAGGATCTTCTCGGAGATCGTGAGGCCCGGCATGGGCTCCACGCTCCCTATCGCGGGACGATTCATAAGGATGGCCCTTTGGCACGGCCCCGGTCAATCCTTTTAGCATAGCGCGCGTTCCGCGGCCCGTGGCGAAGGCCGAGGCGAAGCTCGCGTTCGAGACCACCTTCCGCGTCAAGGGGAAGGTCGTCGAGAGCGTGATGTGCGACTGCGAGGAGGAGGGCCACCTCGGCGTCCGGGTCTCCCGCCAGATGACCCGCGGCGGGTGGGCGTACTCGAAGGAAGACCGCAACTCGTACTTCGACGTCGTCGCGTACAGCTCGGACGGCCAGTACGTTCGAGTGCGGCCGGGGGACTGGATCGAGGCGGACGTCACGATCCGCGGGCGGGTCGCGCACGTCCCCACGGGGGAACTCGACCGGCGCGGTGTCAGCGACGGCCACCGCTACGAGGGGCGCCTCTCGCGGGCGGGACCCTCCGCGATCGAGATCGACTTCGGCACCTTCCTTGCGACGATCAAGGGGCGCGACCCGGAGGGGCTCCGCCGGGCGGTCGAGGGGGAGGGGCTCCGGAAGGGCGGGTACGTGGAGGCGGAATGCGCGGTCGAGGCCGCCGTGATCCGCTCGGGCTCGAAGGAGGAGATCCTGGGCCACTCCCGCCGGGTGTTCCCGCGGCGGGGCCACACGTAGGCGGCATCCTTTTCGCTCGGGGGGCGATGACCGGCCGTGCCGCTGGTCGAGGACATCGGCCACATCGTACTCGAGGTCGCGGACATGGACGCCGCTGTCCGGCTGTACCGCGACGTCCTCGGATTCACTCTGCCCGCGGGCGTGAACCCCGTGTGGACCGTGGCGGCGACGAAGGGCGGGTCGATCACCCTTTACAGGGTCAAGACGCCCGTCCCGCTGATCCTCACCGGGAACCGGACCCCGATCAGCCTCCACGTCCAAAACTTCGAGGAGAGCGCGGAGGTCCTCGAGCGGGCGGGATACAGGGTCATGCGGGAGAGCCCGAGCGCGGTAGCAAGGGCCGCCGGGGCTCTCGGCGATTCAGCATCAGGGTCGATATCCACCGCAAAAGGGCCTTAAGAGGGCTCCCGAGTCGAGACCTTCCCTGAGGTCGTCCCATGGCCTTTGTACGAGCCCACGCCGCCGCGCTTGCCCTGTGTGCAGTCCTGCTCCTCGGTGGCCTCGCTACCCTGTTTCCCGCTCCACCCGCCCGCGCCGGGATCGCGGTCGTCCTCACCGAGGACTTCGAGTCCGGGACGTTCGGCGCCCGCTGGAACGCCACCGACAACAACGCGGCGGGGGGCCTGGACTACTGGGGGATCTCCGGCGCGCGGACGCACACGGGGAACTACAGCGCCTGGTGCGCCGAGGTCGGGAGGCAGTCCGACACGGGCCTGAACAACACCGGCGTGCAGCAGTACGACGACAACATGCAGGCGGACCTGATCGTCAACCTCAGCGTGAACGGGTTCACGAGCCTCACCCTCTCGTTCTACTACTGGTCGAAGACGGAGAACGGCGGGGGCGACTACATCGAGGCCTGGTACGTCGCCGGAGGCGTCTACACCCAAATCTTCCAGAACCGGGGGACCGCGAACTGGGCCCTCGCGTCCACCGCGGTGCCGAACAACGTCGAGACCCTCGTCATCCGGTTCACGACGGATGGAGCGAACCACGGCTTCGAGGGCGCCTACGTGGACGACATCGTCCTCACCGGCACGGAGAACGTCGCTCCGACATCGAACGTCCTTGCCCTTCCCACCTTCACGAATCGCGTGCCTCACCCGATCGCGTACACCGCCCAGGACAACCCGAACGCGAGCGGGGTGGCGTACGTCGAGCTGTGGTGGCGGATCGGCGGCTCCGGGAACTTCACCCTGTACGTCCGCCCCTCGAACCCGCTCGGCCGGTGGAATCCGTGGGTGAGCCCCACGATCCCGTTTGACCGCGCATTTGCCGGGGGCGATGGCCTGTACGAGTTCTACACCGTTGCCGTCGACAACGCCACGAATGCGGAAGCCCCGCCCGCCGCCGCGGATGCCTCGATGACCGTGGACACCGTGGCCCCGACGATCGCCATCACGGCGCCCGCCGCGAACGCAACGGTCAACTCGAACTCCATCACGTTCGACTGGAACGGCACGGACGCGACCTCCGGCATCGATCACTTCGAGGTGTGGCTGGACGGGGGCGCACCCACGTCGACGACGAACCCGACGGTGACGATCGCGGGCATCGCGGACGGCGCGCACACGTTCCACGTTGCGGCGATCGACCGGGCGGGGAACCGGAACGAGACCTCGGTCTTGTTCGTCGTGAACGGGAATCCCTACGGGTGGATCTGGTGGCTCGTCCTCATCGTGATCGCGATCGCGGGCATTGTGCTGTTCCTGATCTGGTGGAAGCGCCGGAAGGACGAGGAAGCCGAGCGGCCCGCCGAGGGCGGGGGAACGGACTCCGAACCCGCAGCGGAACCGGAAACCGAGCCGGAAGGAGCAGGCGACACGCAAGGCGACAACGAAGAGTCTCCCGCCGAATCTGACGAGCCCCGGTAGGTGCGCGTCACCGGAACTCGGGCGGCGGGGTCAGGCCCGCCTTCTTCGCGATGCCCCAGAACTCCGCGTCACTCACCCCGCGGCGCTTCTCCTCCCGCTCCCGGTACACGTGAATGAACGCGGCCTGCTCCTCCTTCGAGCGGGACTCCGCGAGGTCCTTGATCATCCCGACGACCTCCTTCACCTGCTCCGGGGTCGCCGGGATGCCGTGCTTCTTCAGCCGGTCTTCGACCGCGGTGGAGCCCGTGTGCTTCCCGAAGATGAACCGCCGCTCCCGGCCGATCCGCTCCGGCTGCATCGGCTCGTACGTGGAGGTCATCTTGATCACGCCGTCCGCGTGGATCCCGCTCTCGTGGCTGAAGCTGTTGTACCCGACGACCGCCTTGTTCACCGCGATCGGGATCCCGCTCAGCTGCTCGACGAGCCGTGAAACCTCCGCGATGCGGGAGACCTCGATCCCGGTCTCGTAGCCGTACAGCACCTCGAGGGCCATCACGAGCTCCTCGAACGACGCGTTCCCGCTGCGCTCCCCGAGGCCGTTCACGCACGTGTGCGGGACCTCGACGCCCGCCTCGAGCGCCGCAAGGGTGTTCGCGACCGCGAGGCCGAAGTCGTTGTGGCAGTGGACGCTGAGCTGCGCGGGCTTGAACCTCTCCCGGACGCGCCCGATGAACCACTGCATCATCGTCGGGGTCGTGTAGCCGATCGTGTCGCTGAGGACGACCCGGGTCGCGCCGGCGTCGATCGCGGCGTTGTAGAGCTTGACGACGTACTCGAAGTCCGCCCGGAAGGTGTCCTCCGTGACGAACGTGACGCCGACCCCGTGGGCCTTCGCGTACTCGCACTCCCGCACGGCGGCCTCGAGGACCTGCTCGCGGGTCATCTTCAACTTGTACTTCAGATGGAGGTCTGAGCACGCGATGAAGATCGACACCTCGTCCGCGTCGCACTCGATGCATGCCTCGACATCCTTGCGGACCGCGCGGCACGCCGCGAGGATCGAGGCGTCCAGCCCCGCGTTCGCGACGAGCTTCACGCCGCGCGCCTCCTCCCTCGACACGACAGGGATCCCCACGTCCATGATGTCGACGCCCATCTCGCTGAGGACGGTCGCGATCTTCAGCTTCTCCTCCGGGGAGAACGTGACGCCGGGGGTCTGCTCCCCGTCCCGCATCGTCTCGTCCCAGAACAGGACCTTCCGCGGGAGCTTCGAGCCGAGCCCCGCCTCGATGTTGTAGTTCCAGACCAGGCGCTCCTCCGGCACGATCGACACCCGCGACGCGATTCATCTACGAATCCGGGGTCGGGATATAACCGTGATGTAAGAGGGGATAGCACGACCTTCACGCGGGCGGGCCCGGCTCGGGCGGGGGCTCCCTCGGCCCCGACCTCCTGCGGCGGGACCACCACAGGAGGGCAACCCCCGTGGCGGCGACCGCGATAACGACGATCGCGAGGGCGGCGGGCCACAACGCCACGCCGGGCGAGGGGCCCTGCGAGGAGAGGACCCGGAGCTCGAAGGTGACCGACCTCTGTAGCCCGCCCCCGACTCCCACGATCTGGACCGAGTACGTCCCCGGCGCGGCGTTCCCCGCGGCGACGAACGTGAGGGCGGCGAACGCGGTCGGCTGCACGATCGCGGGCTGGAAGCTCGCGCCGATCCCGAGAGGAAGGCCGGATATGGATAACGCGACCGGACCCGGCGAGCCGCCCGCGTCCGTCACGGTCACGCTCACCCCCGCGGTGCCCCCGGGGACGATCTCGATGGACGCCGGCGCCACCGTGAGGCGGAAGTCCCCGCTGCTGATCACGGTAAGGCGCGCGAGGTCGGTGCGGCCGGAGCTCCCGTTCGTGCCCGAGAACGTCAGCGCGTAGGGCCCGGGCGGAATCGTCGCCGCGATGTTGACGTTGAACCCGCACGTCCCGTTCGGGTGGACGAGGCCGGGGGTGCAGCTCCCCGCGATCCCCTGGGGAGGTGCGACCATGGAGATGGCGATGTCCGGGCCGGAGTACCCGTTCGTCCCGGTCACCGTGACCGTGAAGAGGAACGAGCCTCCCTGCAGGGCACTCCCGTCGGACGGCGAGACCGAGACGAGGAAGTCAGGGAGGAATTGCCGCTGGAATCGGGCGGTGTAGGTGACGCGTGCGTCGCAGATGATCCCGTGGGTCTGGGCGCCGCCGTCCGACCACGACACGAACTCGTACGGGGTGCCCGCGACGAGTTGCGGAGAGGGTGCACCGATCGTGTGGGCCGACCCGACGCCGCACAGGAACGTCACGGGGCCGGAGCGGGTCCCGTCGACGACCACGTCGAGGCCGGAGATGTTCGTCGTGACCGTGATCTCGTAGTACGCGTTCGAGCTCCCGGGGCTGAACTTCGCCACGAACCCCTCCAGACGGTCGAACCTCGTCGTCCCCTGGTTCACGACGTCGAACGCGCCCGGGGTCACGGGGAAGTCGGACGACCCGGTGCGGCCCGCGACGTACACGTCCCCCGCGGGATCGACGGCGATCGCCGCCCCCCAGTCCTCGTTGTCTCCTCCCAGGTATGAACCGTACGTGATCCCAGAACCCGCCGGGTCGACCCTCACGACGAACGCATCCGCGCAGGGGTCTGGCCCGGTCCCGCACCACCCGAGCTCGTACGCGGTGTCGAAGGACCCAGGCGTCGCGGGGAAGTCCACGGCGTTCGTCCCTCCGGTGACGACCGCGCTCCCGGAGGCGTCCACAGCGACGCCGAAGGCCTCGTCGAAGTCGGGATACCCCTGGACGGAGGTCGAGCCACCGAACACCATCGCGTACATCAGCGAACTCCCCGCGGGGTTCAGCTTCGCCACGAACGCGTCGCTTCCGCCCGAGAGGCGCCCGGCCGACAAGGGGAAGTCCGTCGAGGACGTGACCCCCGCGACGAACGCGCTCCCGGAGGGTTGGACCGCGATCGAGGTCGCGCCGTCGTACCCGCCCCCGCCAAGGAACGTCGAGTACGCGAGGCGATCGCCCGCCGGGCTGACGGCGGCGACGAACGCGTCGCTGTAATAGGAGGTCCCATTGTGATTGCACATCCCGTCGGACCCGCAGGTGCGGTCGGACGCGCCGGGCGTCGTCGGGAAGTCCGCCGAGATCGTCTCGCCCGCGACGTACGCCGTGCCGGAGGCGTCGACCGCGATCCCCGCGGCGGTGTCCCAACCCTGCGCCCCTCCCAGGAAGGTCGCGTACTCGAGGGTCGTGCCACCGGGCCCGAGCTTCGCCACGAACGCGTCGGAGCACCGGCCGAAGGCATCACAGCCCCCGTTGTACGTCGGGTCCGCCGCGGACGGTGTCGCGGGGAAGTCGACGGAGTCCGCGTACCCGGCGACGTACACACTGCCGTCCCCTCCCACGGCGATCGCGCGGGGGTATCCGGCTCCGACGTACGTCTGATACACCGCGCCCGTCCCCGAGGGGTTCAGCTCCATCACGTAGATCCCGGGGCCCGTCGGGTTGAACACGCCGGGCGTCGTTGGGAGTCCCGCGCCCGCGTAGCCAGCGAAGTACGCGTCCCCCGCGGCGTCGATCGCGATCACCCCGCCACCGCCCCCGAGGAACGTCGAGTAGACGAGGCCCCGCTCCATCCCACGACGAACGCGTCGCCGCCGGAGTCGACCGCGATGCCCGTGATGAGGTCCTCCGCGGCACCCCCGAGGTACGTGGAATAGGACAGGCCCCCCGAGGCGGGCGTCGGGCCCGCGGTGTCGGAGGCCGTCGCGCTCGGGAATGCGGGAGTTGGGCCCAACAAGAACGTGCCGAGGGCGAGGACGCTCCCGAGGATGAGGACGAGGATTGATGGACGGAGTCGCGCGCCCATGTCCACCGCCGCGCGCACGGCAATCGGGGCAGATAAGGACATTGGCACGGGCTTCGCATCCTGCGTCCCGCGGTGCCCTTATGGCCCTGCCCCGCCATCGCCGGCCCCGTGGCCCGCAAGCCGATCCAGACGTCCATCGACTTCGAGGCGCGCTTCCCCGTAAAAGGGCGCGTCCTGTGGGCCGTGATGTGCGACCACTGCGAGGCGGAGGGCGAGTTCCGGATCCGGATGGCGCGGGACCCGACGAAGGGGTGGGACTACCGCCTCGACGACAAGGCGAGCTTCGTCGACGTCCACGCGGTCGACGCGAGCAAGTCCTACGACAAGGTGCGGGCGGGGGAGTGGGTCGCGGGCCGCCTGATCGTCTTCGGCTCCCTGAAGAAGGTGTGGAAGGGCGAGGTCGCGATGGACCGACCCGTCCTCGAGGACGGCACCCGCCTGACGGGAGAGGTGTCCCTCGGGGGACAGCACGCGCAGGTGGACTTCGGCCTCTTCAAGGCCTTCCTCCGGTTCGAGAACGCCGCGCAGATGCAGCGGGTCCTGAAGTACGAGGGGATCCGGGACGGCGCCTTCGTCGCGACGGACGCGCAGGTGGACATCCAGGTGGACCGGTGGGGCCGCAAGGACGAGGTCCTCCGGGACAAGGGGCGGCGCTGACCCGCCTCACTTCGCGGACTTCCGGTCGACCATCAGCTGCGTGAAGTACTGGGCCTCCAGGAGGAAGCCGTTGCGGTAGGGCTTGTCGAGCTGCTCGACGAGGACCTTCTTCGCGGCCTTCACCGCGGGCCACGGGCGCGCGGCGATCTCCCCCGCCAACGCCTCGGCCACGGCGACCGCCCCTCCCTTCGGCGCGACGCGGTTCACGAAGCCGATCGCGCGGGCGTCCTCCGCCCCGATCGGGGCGCCCGTGAGGATCGCCTCGCGCGCGCGGGCCTTGCCGAGGGCGTGGCGGAGCCGCTGCGTCCCGCCGAAGAAGGGGATCCAGCCCTCGCCGACCTCGGGGCTCTCGAAGCGCGCGTCGTCCGCCGCGACGAGCAGGTCGCACCCGAGGGCGAGGTCCAGCCCGCCGCCCCGGGCGATGCCCTCGACCGCGGCGACCCACACCTTTTCCGAGTGCTCGATCCGCCACGCGACGTCCTGCCCGAGCTGCGCCGCGGCGACGAGGCGCTTCGGCTCGGCGCCCTCGAGCTCCCGCAGGTCCGTCCCCGCGGAGAACGTTTCGCCCTCGCCGCAGAGCACCGCGACCCTCACACCCTCGTCCTTGTCCACCTTCGAGACGATCGCGGCGAGGTCGGAGACGACCTGGAACGAGAGCGCGTTCCCGGGCGCGCGGTCGAGCGTGACCCGCGCGAGGGGTCCGCGCGTCTCAAGCCGGGTCGTCCCGCTCACGCGGCGGGGAACTCCCGTCGCTTGAAAAGGGTTCGGCCGCCCGGACCGCGCCCATTCTCAATTCTACGACCGTTCAAGAACGATTATCCCGGGTCAGCTTGTCCTACGACCCGGAGGAAAAGGGAAATGCATCCAGTCTCGTTGAGGCTAGCGGCGCTCGTTCTGGGCGCGCTCGGCGTCGCCGCCGGCGCACTCGCAGCCACGACCGTCGGGCCCATGGGCGGGAGCGGCGACACGATCGTCGCGCCCCACAACCTGAACATCGAAAGCCACGGGAACTTCGTGACCGCGATCCTGAAGAACGTCACGGAACTCTCGGCGGACCTCAATGCGTCCGACATGACCGCGACCGCGAGCGTCTCCGTCGGGGGCGCGAATGTGGCGGTGAACGCGACGGTCCGGGCGTACGAGAACCACACGGTCGTCGTGAAGATCGACCGGCAGGCGATCTCGGCCGCCATCGCGGACGCGCTCGGCTCGGGCGGCTCCGTGGACGACCCCCTCACCCTCACGGTTACGGTGAGTGGCGGCGGGGCGAGCGTGACCCGGAGCGGCGCGCTCGACTGGTTCAGCCACGGCCCACCGACGTCACCCTAAGGCGACCCGCGGTGGAGTCCGAGAATCGGTTACAAGCAAGGGGAGCCCGAGGGCCCGACCTCTCGGACCCTCGGGTGCGGGCGCACCCGCGTGATTCCACTCCGGCCCCCTAGAACTCGCTCCTCGAGATCGCGAGCAGGATCAGGGCGATGAAGGACATCAGGCTCGCCTCGAACCCGGCCCACCCGAGGAAGAAGAGGCCCAGGATGGAGCCCACCAGCGCGAGGCCCCACATCTTCCGGCGGATCGCCATGATGCCGCCGAGGATCGCGATGATCCCGAAGATGATCGCGATCGCCCCGCAGATGAGGAAGATCGTCTGGAACATGCCTCCGAGGCTTCCCAGCATCCCGGACAACGCGGCTCCGGCGAAGGCCAGGGTCCCCCAGAACGACATCCCGTCGATCGCGGCGATGATCAGCAGGATCCCCGCGAGCATCGGCTTCCACGTGTGCGGCTTCGCAGCGGGGGGCGGTCCATACATCGGCGGGGCACCGGGCGGTCCATACGCGGGCGGCGGAGTGGCCGGAGGTGGCATGCTCATGGCGGGCGCATTCCGATAGGGTTACTTAAGCATGTAGGGCCCCATTCCCGTGGACCGCCTACCTTCTACGGAGGGGCGGGGGGTGTTTCGGGGACGCCTTCATCTACCCGCGCCCGCCTTTCTGGAGCACGGAAACGAAGGAGCGCCCTTGGCACGCGCGCTGGCCGGACGGCGTCCCGAGGACGATCGACTACCCGAAAATCGGCGTCGCGGGCCTGCTCGGGCACGCGGCGAGGCAATGGCCCGAGGCGGTGGCCACCCAGTTCTACGGCGCGAGGTTGACCTACCGCCAGCTCGACGAGGCCGCGAGCCGTTTCGCGGGCGGGCTCCGCAGGATCGGCGTGAAGGCGGGGGACCGCGTCTCAATCCTGATGCCGAACTGCCCGCAGTTCCCGATCGCGCTCTTCGGCGTCCTGCGGGCGGGGGCGATCGCCGTCCAGACGAACCCGCTGTACACGCCGCGGGAGCTCGAGGAGATGTACCGGGACGCGGGCGTCGAGACCGTCGTGTGCGTCGACCTGTTCTTCAAGAACGTCGCGAAGGTCCGCGAGCCGGTCGGCCTGAAGCGGGTCGTCGTCACGGACATCAAGGAGTACCTCCCCGGACTCCTCGCGGCGCTGTACCCGATCAAGAAGAAGAAGGACTACGGGAAGATCGTGATCCCCGCCGCGCCGTGGGTCCACCGGTTCCAAGACCTCCTCGACTCCAGCCCCCTCGATGAAGAACCCGGGAGCCTCGACGACGTCGCGATCCTCCAGTACACGGGGGGGACCACCGGGATCCCGAAGGGGGCGATGCTCACCCATCGAAACCTCGTGGCGAACGCGTACCAGGCGATCGCGTGGTTCACGGGGGTGCGACCCGGGCAGGACCGGTTCCTCGCCGCGATCCCGTTCTTCCACGTGTACGGTCTCACGACCGCGCTCCTGGGACCGATCACCGCCGGGGCGACGTTGGTCATCCACCCGAACCCGCGGGAGATCGAGGCGTTGATGAAGCTGATCACGAAGACG
>VBMI01000087.1 GCA_005878955.1 Methanobacteriota archaeon | reverse complement strand
TTCAGCACACGCTGCGACTCCTTTCGTGAGACACCATCCGATGACGGCCATCAGGCAGCAAATCCGGTGCCAGAGGAGCGTTCGAGTTCCGGGCCGACGGAAGACGGCGGTTATTCAACTGCTTACGGCGCACATTCCAATCGCCTTCGAGCCCGGTCACGAGTTGACGAGCGCCACGATCTGTCCACAGTTGTGGACTCTGCGGGTTCGCCGGCGCGGTTGCGGACGTGGGATTGGCGCCCGCTTATCGTCTACACTCTTGCCATTGTGGATGAGAATGGAAACCTCGAGTCGCTTGCGAGGCGCACGGGGGGCTCATCCGAGCTGGATCGAAATGCTCGACCGTCTCGCCGACGAGCTGGCGAAGGCCCGGGAAGCTCTTGAAAACACAAACGTTCGGCTCGGGGGTCGTTCCGCTCTATGACGCACAAAAAGTTACCTCGACGTGTCGATCTCGCGAACCCTTCTTCGACGTTAGAGTAGAGCCAGGGTTCACACCCGGTCGAGGCCGCCCGGGGGCCCGGCTCTGAACCCGAAATCAGAAGGAGACACGACGATGCGAGTCATGGTGCTGGTCAAAGCAAACAAAAACACAGAGGCGGGCGTACTCCCGGACGAGAAGCTCCTGACCGATATGGGGAAGTACAACGAAGAGCTGGTGAAGGCCGGCGTCCTGCTTTCGATGGAGGGACTCCACCCGAGCTCGAAGGGAGCTCGCGTCAGGTTCTCCGGAGCGAAGCGGACCGTGATCGACGGGCCCTTCACCGAAACGAAGGAGCTGGTCGCCGGCTTCTGGCTGTGGCAGGTGAAGTCAATGGCCGCGGCCATCGAGTGGGCCAGGCGCTGCCCCAATCCCACTGGCGCGGAGGCCGAGATCGAAATTCGCCAGGTGTTCGAGGCGGAGGACTTCGGTGCCGAGTTCACTCCCGAGCTCAGGGAGCAGGAGGAGCGCGTGCTCGCGCAGGCCGAGCGGCTCAGGAAGACCCCGAAGCCGTAAACGTGCGGCGTCTCGGCTGAATCCGGACTGGAAGAACTTTCGGTCACTTCTCGAGGAGGCAGAGCGTGATGGCAGCGAGCGGAAAGATCGTGTGGGGCGGCCGAGTGATCTCCGTTCTGGCGTCACTCATGTTTGCGATGAGCTCGTTCATGAAGTTCAAGGGCGGAGCCGAGGTGACGCAAGGAATGACTCATCTGGGATTGCCCGAGTCGCTGATGATGCCGCTCGCGATTCTCGAGATCTCGTGCGTGGTGGTCTATCTGATCCCGGCGACGTCGGTCCTCGGTGCGATTCTCCTGACCGGATACATGGGTGGCGCGATCTGCACGCACTTGCGCGTCGGCGATCCGTTCGTCGTCCAGATCGCCCTGGGAATTGTCATTTGGCTCGGCCTCTACCTCCGCGAGAATCGGCTTAAAGAGATCATCCCGCTGCGAAGGCTCTAAGCGCCAAGGAGACACGACGATGCGATTCATGATGCTGATGATCCCGAAGGGGTACGAAAAGGCGGCGCCGGGCGTCATGCCGGACGCCAGGGCCGTCGCTGCAATGATGAAGTACAACGAATCCCTGCAGAAGGCCGGCGTGCTGCTCGCGCTCGATGGCCTCCACCCGCCCTCGATGGGAGCGCGCGTCTCGTTCCCCGGAGGGAAGCCCAAGGTGACCGACGGGCCCTTCGCCGAAGCGAAGGAGGTACTCGGCGGCTATTGGATGATTCAGGTGAAGTCGAAGGAAGAGGCGATCGAATGGGCGAAGCGCTGCCCCGCTTCGGACAACGAAGTGATCGAGGTTCGCCAGGTGCAGGAGATGTCGGACTTCCCGGCCGATGTCCAGAAGGCCGCGGCCAGGTTTCCAGAGCTGCAGGCCAAGTCCGGACAGCGCCGGAAGTCGTGACGTCGCAGGCGCATCGCACCTCGGGCTTGCGCCGAGGGAGTGAAAATGGTGTGATCGGTCGCCGTGACGGCGACCGATATACATCGCGCGATCGACGCTATCTTTCGGATCGAGTCGGCGAGGCTCATCGCCGGTCTCGCGCGGATCGTGCGCGATGTCGGTCTCGCCGAGGAGCTCGCCCAGGACGCTCTCGTCATCGCACTCGAGCAGTGGCCTCGGTTGGGCGTCCCGGACAAGCCGGGCGCCTGGCTCATGGCCGCCGCGAAGCATCGTGCGATCGACCTGCTGCGCAGGAGAGCGCTTCTCGACCGCAAGCACGAGGAGGTCGGTCGCGAGCTCGGGGCCCGGCAGGAGTTGGCCGCACCGGATCTCGACGCCGCGAGCGACCAGGACGTCGGCGACGACCTCCTGCGCCTCATGTTCGTATCCTGCCATCCGATTCTCTCCACCGAGGCACGCGTGGCGCTGACGCTCCGCTTGCTCGGTGGCCTGACGACCGAGGAGATCGCGCGTGCGTTCCTCGTCCCTGAGCCGACCATCGCCCAGCGCATCGTCCGGGCCAAGCGGACCCTCGCCGAGGCGCGTGTCCCCTTCGAGGTCCCGCGCGGGGCCGGGCTCGCCGCCCGTCTATCGTCGGTGCTCGAGGTCCTTTACCTTGTCTTTAACGAGGGCTACTCGGCGACCGCCGGTGACGACTGGATGCGGCCCGCGCTCTGCGAGGATGCGCTCCGTCTCGGCCGTATCCTGGCCGAGCTGGTCACGCATGAGGCGGAGGTCCACGGCCTGGTCGCGCTGATGGAGATCCAGGCGTCGCGCTCGGCCGCGCGAATCGGCCCTATGGGACAGCCCGTCCTGTTGCTCGATCAAGACCGCGCGCGCTGGAATCACGTCCTCGTCCGTCGCGGTCTGGCGGCGCTCGAGCGCGCTGAGGCGCTTGGTGGCGCGCGGGGGCCGTACACGCTCCAGGCCGCGATCGCCGCCTGTCACGCCCGAGCACGCACCCCTGAAGAAACGGACTGGGCGCGCATCGCAGGGCTCTACGATGCGCTCGCCCGGGTCGCGCCATCGCCTGTCGTGGAGCTGAATCGTGCGGTCGCGGTCGCGATGGCGTCCGGTCCAGCGGCGGGCCTCGAGCTCGCCGACGCGCTGACGTCGGAGCCGTCGCTCAGGGCCTACCACCTCTTGCCGAGCGTGCGCGGCGACCTCCTCGCCAAGCTCGGCCGCTTCGACGAGGCACGTGCGGAGTTCGAGCGCGCGGCATCGCTCACGCGAAACCGGCGCGAGCGCGAGCTGCTCCTCGAGCGCGCAGCCGCGTGCGCACGCGGATTGGCACCGCCCAAGGCGCGGTGATGAAAGCGCCGCATGAGTGCGGGGCAGGGAGCTGGCAGACCGCTCGACGACAAGTCGAAAGCCATCAACCTGTTGGCGTTTTTGAGCGGGTCGGGTTCGACTCCCCCGTCTTCACCGTACGTTTCTGTAAGTCCCCGTGAGCGGGCGGCCGCCTCTTTGAGCTGCGCCCCGTCCCGTTGGCTGAAGGGGACTTTCTTTCCGCTGCGACAACCGCCATCTCCCCCTGGCGCTTGCGTTCAGTACGGTGCTGGATCAGATTGTATCGAGACGGCCCGCTCGGGCACGCAAAGGAGGCGAGATGGCCGATCATGGAGATGGCCCGCTGTGCACGACGCCTCACCCACTGGATCCGAAAGTTCGTCGCTCTCTCCGCAGACGCATCGTCATGTGGGCCGTCTCGGTGATGGCGGCCGGTCTGATCGGTTGGCTGGCTCAAATGGAAATCCTTCTTGTCACGAGCGAACATAACGGTGAAATTGCGGTCTCTTCCTATACCTTGCGCGAGGATGATTTCAACCATCCACGACTGCGGCTCCTGAGAAGCCGGGAAAAACTGGACGAGGTTGTCTCCACCGCTAAAACCCAGTTCGAGACGATCAAGTTGTTGAGAGCCTGGACCCGCAGGCAGTGGGAGCCGGGCGGGAGGTTCTACTACCCACCCTGGGACGCGGTTGAGATTCTTGACCTGGCCAGAAAATACGGCAATCGGGGATTCTGCGCACAGTACGGCATCGTATTGCTACAGGCCTGCCAATCTCTGGGTCTCCACGCGCGGTACGTTGATTTGCCCGGACATTTCGTGGTTGCGGTCTGGTCGGACGATTACAATCGGTGGGTGGTGATGGACCCCACCAATGATATTCATTATGAAAGAGATGGCGTCCCCTTAAGGGGTAGGGACCTATACCGTGCCTATTGGACAGGCGACCTTCGTGGGATCGTGCAGGTCGGCTCCGGGGGCCGCCGAGATGCGATGACTCGAAACGATCTCAGCAACTACCGCCTGTACTCGATCGGCCTGTTGGCCAATCAGCTCTCAGAACCCGTCGAGGTGAAAAATAATGGTCGCTGGCGGAGGCTCCTGCACGCCAGCGATTATAGAACCTACCCGAGGATCGGAAGTGACCGATTGGAAATCACCTCTGAATTTCTGGCGTGGCGGAGCAAGGACGCCGAAGAGTCGTTTCCGCTGCGTCCGGAGACCAGCGATCAAGACGAGTTTCGCTATGCGCTCAATCAAACCGTCATTCTGCTAGCCAACGGGCGCCTGACAAACAGAATCCTGAAAGTGGCGCTTCTGAGCAGCAACAGTCCGACATTCGAGAGATTCTCGGTCCGTTCCGACGAGAGCACGAGCTGGGTACCGACCACGTCCGCCACGATCAAGTGGTTGCTCCATCCCGGAATGAACGAGTTGACCGCACGGATCGAGACTCGCGACGGCTGGACGGGAAACGTCAGCTCCATCAAGTTGTTCTATAAACCTTCCCTGGTTGATTCCGTCCCTTCCTTTCGGGGCAACATCTTCAGATTGATCTGGTATCGGTCGATCTAGCCGGCCGAAACCGGAAATCGCGACGTCGCCCGGGATCTCCTGACTCTATCGCCAGCACCCTGGGCTCGAGGGGCCTTGATCGGTCAGCGGAGCGGATAAAGCAGAGGGACGCCGTCCCGCCGCACCACGGGGCCGGCGTTCAGGCCGGCCAGGAGATCGTCCAGATCGTGCGCCGTGAGGGCGTTTCTCAGCAGGAACGAGCGCGTATCCCGCCCCTTCTCCACGATGTCTGCGATCGCCCAGAGCGTGCCGCCCCGGGCCTCGATCGTCTCGATCCTGCGACGCACGCGGGCGAACGACTCTTCCCTCGGCAGGACCCCCGAGTTGAACAGGAAGTCGAGGATGATGACCTCACGCTCTCCGAAATAGGGTACGTAGACTTTGAGATTGTTGCGGTCGCCCCTGCCGATCAGCATCAC
>VBMI01000025.1 GCA_005878955.1 Methanobacteriota archaeon | reverse complement strand
AGATGGGCGAGGTGAAGGACGTGGGCCGCGGGCGCTTCTCCATCGTCCTCGACCCTCTCGATGGATCGTCGAACGTGCGAAGCAACAACATCTTCGGGACGATCTTCGGGGTCTTCGACGGGACCCGCCTCCCGGCCCGCGGCGCCGACCTGCTCGCAGCGGGGTACATGATCTACGGCCCCGCCACGACGCTCGTGTACGCCGCGCGGGGCGCGGTCCACGAGTTCGTGCAGGGGGGCGGAGGGCGCACCGAGGAGTTCTTCCTCATGCACGAGGGCCTCCGACTCCCGGCGAAGGGCAAGCTGTACGGGGTCGGCGGGCATCGCGACCAATGGATCCCGGAGGTGAAGGGCTTCGTCGCGGAGCTGGAGCGGGACCTCATGAACCTCCGCTACGGGGGCTCCTTCGTCGGCGACTTCAACCAGATCCTCCACTACGGCGGGTTCTTCGCCTACCCCGCGCAGGTCGACAAACCGGCGGGGAAGTACCGCCTCCAGTTCGAGTCGAACCCAATCGCGTTCATCGCCGAGGCGGCGGGGGGCGCGGGGACGACGGGGACGGAGCGGATCCTCGACGTCGCCCCCGCGGGGATCGACCAGACGGTCCCGACGTACGTCGGGAACCGGGACCTCGTGGACCGGTTCCGGAAGCGGCTCTAGCGGCGACCCTTCGGCGGCTCCACCAGAATCTTCAAGTGCGCGCCGTCCTTCGGCGCGGCCCGGGGCTGGACGATGCGGGGAAATGCGTTGCGATGGGCCGTCGCCTTGGCGATCACGGCATCGGTGCTCCTCGTCGTCCCTCCCGGCGCGGCCGCGGGGGCCCACGATGCGTCGCAGGGACCGTCGCCCGCCGACGGACCGGGCCCCCGGCCCGCCGCGTTCGTGCCCTTCGCCCCGAACGTCCGCGTGAACACGGTGAACCTCGGGTACGACTACGAGGTCGAACCGACGATGGTCATCGATTCCGCAGGGAAGATCTACGTCGGATGGAAGGAGGCCCCCACCCCCGCCGGCGGCGGCGAGCGGGTCGGCTTCGCATACTCCGCGGACCGCGGGGACACGTTCTCGACGAACATCCTGATGCCCGTCCCGGTCCTGTCGTACCAGTCCGACCCCTGGCTCACGGTCACGCGGGACGACCGCGTGTACTTCACCCGAATCGAATACGCGTCGACCTCGCAGCCCGGCGGGATCAGCGTCACGAACACGACGGACGGCGTGACTTGGGGCACGACGTACTACCGGAGCGACGCGCCGAACTTCGCGGACAAGGAGAGCGCGGCCCACGACGCGGCGGGGAACCTGTACTGGGTCTGGAACTCGGACAGCTCCCGCCAGGTCCTCGCGTTCTCCCGCTCGAACGACGGCGGCGCTAGCTGGACCCCGAACGTCATCGTCTCCGACGGACCGGGCACCCTCGGGGGGATCGTGCAGGTCCACCCGAACGGGACCGTGCTCGCGGCGTGGTGGCAGTATTCCCGGAGCGACATCCTGTTCGACCGCTCCTTCGACGGCGGCCTGACGTGGGGGCCCGACATCCGGGTGAACGACATCCCGGGGTCCGCGGAGTCCCCGCTCCCGAGCGACCCGCCCGTGCTCCCCTCCATGGCCGTGGCCCCGAACGGGACGATCTACGTGGCGTGGGAGGACTACCGGAACGGGCGCCCTGGCGGGACCCCGAACGGCGACATGGACATCATGGCCTCCCACTCCTCGGACGGCGGGACGACATGGTCCCCGGCGGTCCGCGTGAACGACGACGCGACGACCGCCCGCCAGTGGATGCCGGACCTCGCGATCGACCGCTTGGGCGGCGTCCATGCCGCGTGGGAGGACGACCGCACCGGGAACCACAACATCTACTACGCGAACTCCACGGACGGCGGCACGACGTTCGGGCCGAACGTGCGGGTGACGACCGCGGAGACGCCCGTGTCGTATACGCGGCCCGGCGACTACCTCGCGATCGAGTCGAGCCCGGACGGCACGGTCTGCGTCGTGTGGACGGACGGACGCGGCCCGGACCTCGACATCAACTTCGCGAGGCTCGAGCGAACCGTCGCGGTCACGATCGACACCGTGCCCGCGGGACTGAACGTCGTCGTGGACGGGCTGCAGGGCCCCGCTCCCCGCACGTTCTCCTGGAGGCCCGGGTCCACGCACGACCTCGCGGCCCCGAGCCCGCAGGCCTCCGGGCCTCAGAGCCGCCGCGTGTTCGCCTCGTGGGACGACGGCGGCGGGCCCTCCCACACCGTGACCGTCGGTAACGCGTCGCGAACGATCGTCGCATCGTACGACACGGAGCACCAGGTCACCGTGAGGACCTCCCCGACCCCCCTCGATGTCCGCGTGGACGGTGCGACGTTCTCGGGGGCGGTCATGCAGTGGTGGCGGGAGGGGGACCCGCACGCGATCGAGGCCCCGAGCCCGCAGGGGACGGGGCCGGGCACCCGGTACGTGTTCGATGCGTGGAGCGACGGCGGCTCGGAGAGCCATGACGCGAACGTCTCGGCCCCCCGCACGTTCGACGCCTCCTTCCGCGAGCAGTTCCTGCTCCAGGTCGTCTCTTCCCACGGGACACCCACCGGCGGCGGCTGGTACGAGGCGGCGGACACCGCAGCGTTCTCCGTCGACGCCCTCGTGGCGGGCGGGACCGGCACCCAATACCTGTTCGAGGGATGGTCGGGGGATTCGACCGGGACGGCGCCCGCCGGGACGATCGGGATGGACGGGCCGAGGACGGTCACCGCGACGTGGCGCACGCAGTATCTGCTCACGGTCGTGAGTCCGTACGGGACCCCGCAGGGGGGCGGTTGGTACGACGCGGGGACGCCCGCGACCGCGACCGTCCCGGACACGGTCACCGTCGGGGGCACGGTGTACCGGTTCGCGGGGTGGACCGGGGACTCGACGAGCGCGTCGAGCGCGGTCCTTGTCCCCATGGACGGTCCGAAGACGATTACCGCGACGTGGACCGTCGTCCCCGCGGAGCCGCCATCCGGCGCCGCGGTCGACGTCCTCCCGTGGATCCTCTTGGCGATCGTGATCGGGGTGATTGGAGTCCTGATTCTCGTCGTCCTGTGGCGGAGGCGTCGGAAGCGGGGCGACGAGCCGCGGCCGCCGTCGTCCGCTTCTTAGGCCCTCGGCTCGACCTTGCGCAGACCATGGGCATCGAGGACGGAATCGCCCGCTGCGAGGGGGCGACGGCCCGCGGGAAGCGGGTGAAGCTCGTCGTCTGGTAGCGTCCCCGCGTCCTTATACGTCGCCGCGGTTTCCTCCCGCGGCGGCATCCCGTGCGAACGCCCGCAATCGTCGTGAACTTCAAGGCCTACCCGGAGGCGATGGGCCCCAAGGCCCTGGCCGTCGCGAAGATCGCCGCGGAGATCGCGAACCGGACGGGGGCCTCCATCGTCGTCGCGCCCGCTGCAACGGACGTGGCGCGGATCGCGCACGAGGTCCGGATTCCCGTGTTCGCCCAGCACGTCGACGCCGTCGAGGCGGGGGCGCGGACGGGGTGGCTGCCTCCGGAGGCCGCGCTGGAGGCGGGGGCCGCGGGCACGCTCCTGAATCACTCGGAGCGGAAGATCCCGATGAAGAATCTGCAGGCAATCATCCCGCGGTGCGAGGCCCTCGGGCTGGAGGTCGTGGGGTGCGCGGACGACCTCGCCGAGGCGGAGTCGATCGCGCGGCTCGGGCCGGAGTATGTGGCGATCGAACCGCCGGAGCTCATCGGCGGGGACGTGAGCGTGACCCGGGCGAAACCGGAGGTCGTGTCGGGAGCGGTGGCACGGATCCGGAAGGTGAACCCGCGCGTCGAGGTCCTCTGCGGTGCAGGGGTGAGGACGGCGAAGGACGTCGCGAGGGCGATCGAGCTCGGGACGGTCGGCGTCCTCCTCGCGTCCGGCGTCGTGAAAGCAAAGGACCCGAAGAAAGCGCTCGCGGATCTCGCCCGGGGGCTCCGGTGACCGGGCGCGTAACGTACGTGTAGCGAGAGCCGCCTAATACGGCGGTCGGAATCGGACGGGGCGAGGGCAGCCATGAGGGCGGTGGTCGCGGTGGTCGCGCTCGTCGCGATCCTCGCCTCCCCGCAAGGCCTCGGAGCCTTCCTCCCCGGGGACGCCGGTCCGGTGTCCGCGCCCTCCCCCGCCGGACCGGCCCCGCCCTCCCCTCACCTTTTTTCCCCGCGAGCGGGCGACGCACACACCCGCAGCGGGCCGGGCTCCCTCCTCCTCGTGGAGGTCTTCTACTACGCGCTCCGCGACGACGAGTACGTCGTCCTCGCGAATCCGGGTGAGGGAGGCGTGGACCTCGCCGGCCTGCGGATCACGGACCGGGAAGGCACCCTCGAATTCCCCGCGGGCTCGTCCCTCGCGACGGGGGCGCGGGCGGTCGTCGCCCGCAACGCGACGTCGTACTTCGAGGACACGCTCGAGGCGGCCGAGTACACCTACGGAGCGGGGAACGGCACGGCGATGCTCATCGTCAGCCGGATCCCGCAATTGAACAACGACGGGGACGAGGTCCTGCTCCTGAACGGGACCGGGACGATCCTCGA
>VBMI01000136.1:2598-26868 GCA_005878955.1 Methanobacteriota archaeon | reverse complement strand
GACAGAACGTGTCCACCGCGTGGTACGCGTTCTGCTGGAGGAAGATCTCGCGAATCATCCGAGCGACCTCGAGAGTGAGAGCTTGGTCCGGCGGGAGGGCGTCCGCGCCGACGAGCCGCACGATCTCCTCGAGCTCCGCCTCCTCCTGGAGGGTGCGCTGCGTCCACGCCCGCAGGCGGGGCCACTCCTCGTTCACGTTCTTCCGGAACCACTCCTCCAGGGTGAGCGCGTAAAGGCTGTACGACGTGAGCCAGTTGATCGCGGGAAAGTGCCGCCGAGCGCGGAGCGCGGTGTCGAGGGCCCAGAACACCTTCACGATCCTCAATGTCCCTTGCGTGACCGGTTCGGAGAAGTCCCCGCCGCTTGGGGACACGGCGCCCACGACGCTCACGCTCCCCTCGAGGCCGCTCAACGTCTTCGCCCGCCCCGCACGTTCGTAGAACTCACTGAGCCGCGCCGACAGGTAGGCGGGGAAGCCCTCTTCCCCGGGCATCTCTTCGAGACGGCTCGAGATCTCCCGCATCGCCTCCGCCCAGCGGGAGGTCGAGTCCGCCATCAAGGCCACGTTGTACCCCATGTCGCGGTAGTATTCCGCGAGGGTCATGCCGGTGTACACGGACGCCTCCCGCGCCGCCACGGGCATGTTGCTCGTGTTCGCGATCAGGGACATCCGGTCCATCAGGGGCGAGCCGGTGTACGGGTCCTCGAGCTTGGGGAACGTCGACAGCACTTCCGTCATCTCGTTCCCCCGCTCCCCGCACCCGATGTAGATCACGACCTGCGCGTCGCACCACTTCGAGAGCTGCTGTTCGGTGACCGTCTTGCCGGTCCCGAAGCCCCCGGGAATCGCGGCCGTCCCGCCCTTCGCAATCGGGAACAGAAAATCGAGGACGCGCTGCCCCGTGATCAGCGGGACCGTCGGCATCAACCGCTCCTTCACCGGGCGGGGCCTCCGGACGGGCCACGTCTGGACGAGCTTGACCTGCTCCCCAGTGTCGAGGCGGCACACAACCTCGTCGACCTTGAACGTCCCCTCCCGCACCTCCGCGACCTTGCCGCCGCGCGAGGAAGGCGGGAGCATGATCCGGTGCTCGACGTTCTTCGCCTCCTGGACCGTCCCCACGATGTCGCCGGGGCCGAGTGCCTGGCCCGCCTTCACCTTCGGAACGAACTTCCACGACTTCTCCCGGGTTAGCCCCGGAGACTTCACCCCGCGGAGGATGAAATCGCCCATCGACTTCTGGAGGACGGGCAAGGGCCTCTGGACGCCGTCGTAGATGCTCCCGAGGAGGCCGGGCCCGAGCTCGACGACGAGGGGCGCGCCGGTGTCCAGCACGGGCTCCCCGGGTCGGACCCCGCTCGTGTCCTCGTACACCTGGATGATCGTCTTCTCCCCGGCGATCTGGATCACCTCCCCCATGAGCTGCTCCGTCCCGACGAACTGGACGTCGTACATCCGCGGACGCAGCCCCGTGGCGGTCACGACCGGCCCGGCGACCCGGAAGATCTCCCCTGCTCCTTTCGCCGCCGTGTCCTTTGCCACCGCCTTCATCGCCATCTGTTCTCACGCTCCGATAGGAATGGAATCACTTGTACAGGTCGACGCCGATCGCCCGCTTGATCTTCGCGCGCAAGTCTTCTTCCTGCGCCTTCCCCACCGCGATCACGACGGGCCGGGGGGTCGTCTCGAGCCGCCTCCGCATCGAGTTGCTGAGGACGCCCATGTCGTCCGCGCTCAGGACGAGGATCCCGACGTTCGGGTCCTCGAGGATCTTCGCGACCTGCGCCTCCAGTCCCTCACGGGTGACGCTCACGGTCTTCCGGACGCCGGCGAGCTTGAACCCCTGGACGAAATCGTCCCGGCCGACCGCCGCGAGCTCCACCTCAGATCACCAGCAGGTCCCGGATCACCTGCGGGGACAGGCCGCTCTCCTTGCCCCTCGCGATGATCCGGAGGTTCTGGACCTCGCGCTCCTTCCGGACGACGTAGTCGAGGACGGGGAGCACGGAGAGGGGATGGACGTGGGCCTGGCGGCCGGCCGCGAGGAGGTGCGCCTTCTCCACGGAACGGACGAGCTGCCCGACCCCGAGGGCCTGGAGGTCCTTCAGGTTCGCCGCGAGTTCCTCGGTGAACGAGAAGTCCCGAAGGCGGGAGGCGAGGGCATTCGGGTCCAAGCCCGCCATCTCCTCGAGCTCGGACTTCGATACCTCGAAGCCGCCGTCGACGAACGGATCGTAGGACAGGGTGACCTTCTGGGACCACAACCGGAGGAGCACCTTCAGGTTCACAAGGTCCACCTCGCGACGGACCCACTCGCGCATCAGCCGCATGCCCTCCGTGCGCTCCGGGATCACCGCGAGCAGGTTCTGGTAGTACAACTGGGTGACGAGGTCCTCCCAGCGGTTCCACTTCTTCACATCGGCGGGCCGCTCGCCCAGGGACGCGAGCGCCTCCGCATAGATCGTGCCCTCGAGGCGGGCAAACACCTCGTCGAGATTCGGAAGCTCGATCAGGGACTTGAGGAACGATTCCTCCATGCTCCCCGCCGCGACGATGTCCTCCGCGATCTCCTCCGGGGTCGCTCCGAACAGCTTCCCGCGGACAATCGTCTTCACGTTCTGGACGTCGAAACGGTCCAGGTACCAGCCAATCATCTGTCGCAGGCCGCCTTCAGAGAATCCGATAATCTGGGTGAACACGGCGGCGAGGTTCCGGCTCGTCGAGACCTCGATCAGGTCCACGCCGGAGATCTTCGCGGCGAATGCGAGAATCTGCTCCTTGTACGCACCCTCGCCGAGGACGCGGGCGATTTGCGGAATCTCCATCTGGAGCATCCTCTCGTATACGTCCTCCGAGAGAAGGGCTCCCTTCTTCGCCCTGACGCGGGCCGTAACGTAGGGGTAGTTGCCCGTCTCGATGGGGATCCACCGCGTCGCGCGGCGGAGGTAGT
Organism: Methanobacteriota archaeon; assembly: GCA_005878955.1. Lineage (GTDB taxonomy): Archaea > Thermoplasmatota > Thermoplasmata > RBG-16-68-12 > RBG-16-68-12 > EA-19. The sequence goes on along the minus strand of VBMI01000136.1, from coordinate 23,917 downwards.
TCCCGATCTCCCCCGAAAAGAGGCCGTTCACTGGGGCGGCCATAGGGCGTCCGCCACCTCCTTGATCGAGTCCCGCCAGACGTCCGAGAGGATTGTCTCGAACAGGAGATCGGTCTTTCGCGTGCCGTCGTTGCTCTCAATCACGACGCCTCCGATGCAGTCGATCGTGCCACCGAAGTTCGAGCCAACGATTGACCGCACGACCTCCGCGTCCTTCGCGTTGCAGAACACGCGGCCTGCCTGCCATTCGGTCCGATTCGCTTCGAGGAGGGAACGGAGGAGGGCGCTGGACTCGGAGAGCGAGGCGAGCTTCCCGAGGATGGTCTGGTACACACGGTCGAGCAGTTCCTTCTGGCTCGCGAGGACGATCTTCTTGCTCTCGAGCTCCGCTCTGGCCAGTTGCTGGACGCGCGCCCGCTCCGCTGCCTGACGTGCGTCCTGCTCGCGGGCCACAAGGAGCTTCGCTCCCTCCACCCGAGCCTCCTGGAGCATCCGCTCGCGTTCCGCCGCCGCGGTACGACGAATCTCGTCCCCCTCGGCACGTCCCCTATCGAGGACCTCCTGAATCACCGACTCGAGGCCCATGGAACCTCTGTAGAGTCGACTACGCTACGTGGTTGAGCAACAGGAACGCGATCAGGACGCCGAAGAGGATGATCGTCTCCGGAATCACCATCAGGATCAGGCCGTTCACGAAAAGTCCCTTGTTCTCGGCCATGGCCCCGACGGTCGCGCCTCCGACGACCTTCTCGGCCCATGCAGTCGCAATCCCTGTCCCTGCCATTGTCAGTGCTGCGGCAATCGCAGCGCTCGGGTCTGCCATCTTTTTACGCCTCCTGTGTTCTCCTCATCCCAAAGGGCTGGAACAGCGTCCCGTTGCCCTTGTAAAACTTCGTGAACGACTCCACATAGTTGAGCCGGACGCCCTGGATGGCGGCGGACACTGCGCCCAAAAGGAACACGAGCATGTGCGCGAACACGAGCAGGATCAGGCCGACGATCGCGATCGGGATATCGTGGTCCAAGACCAGTCCGTGAAGAATCAGGATGTTGAATGTGCTCGCAATCGTGGCCTTCCCGATTCCGATTCCCGCGAGCCGCAGGTACGAAAGTAGGTTCGCAAGCTGCCCGCCAATCTCCAGCGGGGCGATGGGGGTCTCGAGGAATCCCAGGAGAGCTCCCATGATCAGCAGCAGGGATGCGAACGGGATCCCGATTCCAAGATGGAGCACCCCGCTGAGCCCTAGAGGCTCAATCTGGCGCGGAAACCAAGACAACGCGACGTTCCAGACCCATCCGCCCGTTCGGGTCCACGAAAGAATCGCAGTGAGGAGGGAGAAGAGCCCGAAGAGGCAGAGGAACCAGCCGACCTTCGCAACGGCGTGCTTCTTGCTGTGCCGGATCTCGTTGATGAAGCCGATCACGTAGCTGGTGCCAAGATGGAGAGCGCCGAACAGGATCGAGACATAGAACATGTCCCCGATGTCCAGGGACTTGTGGAGGAGCGGTTCCTCGATGGGAAAGTTCAGGCCAAACTGCGCCCACGACAGTTCGTCGGGGGGCGCAAGCGCCGGGAGATGGAACGCCATCCCGAACATCTCCCCGAAGACGAACAGGCCGAACACGAGGGCCCAGAACCCGCCGACGGCAATAATCAGGAGGAGCTTACGGAAGTCGGAGTCCTTGGGGAGTTTGAACAGGGCGATCATCCCGAAGGCGAAGAAGAGCGCGCCGTATCCGGCGTCTCCGATCATGAACCCGAAGAAGATCGGGAACGCCACGAGCAGAAAGAGCGTCGGATCCAGCTCGTGGTAGCTGGGCGTCGAATACAGCTGGACCAGCATCTCGAACGGTTTGGCGGGCTTCGGGTTCTTCAGGAGCGTCGGTGGTTGCTGCTCGGAGTGCGCGGTGCCGGTCTCACCTGCTTCCGCGTGAACGCCGAGGGCCCGGATGGCGGATACGACCCCCTCCGCCTTCGCCGCGGGAATCCAGCCGTCGACGACGAAGGAGTGATCACTCACCGCGATCCGCAGCGGTGCCTCGGCCTTCTCGACCTCCACCTCGAGAGCCTCCTCGGCGGCGACGACGAACGCGGCGTACTTCTCGCGTAGCTTGTCGAGCCTGCCCTGGATTTCCTCGAGACGGCCTTTCCATTTCTCACGGTCCGCGACGGTCGTGTCGAGGAGCGCCTTGGGACTCCCCTCGCCGGCCGGGATGTCCAACTGAGTGAAACCGAACCCGGACACGACGGACTGTGCCTGGTCGGAAAGGTCTTTCGGGACGAACACCGCAAGGACTCCGGGCGCCTCGAACACCTCCGCCTTCGGGAGCGACGTATCGAGCCCGATGGATTCCTTCTGCGCACGACCGACGAACACTGCGATCGTGTCGTACCCGCGGTACCGCTCGAGGGGGAGACCGAGAGCGGCGAACGGACGAAGCTCCTCAATCCGTCGATCGATGTCGCCGAGGAGCGCCTCCGCCTTTTTTCGCGCCGCATCCTCTTCCGTGATGCTCAGTTCCAAAGAGACAACTTTCCCACTGAGGTCTTCGACCTTTACCGACTCCGCCCCTTTCGGTGCTGTTTCGACGCCCAGAATGCTGGCAACGGATCGGAGCTTCACGAGGTATTCAGAGAGCGCCCCGGCTTGCGGCAGAGGCTTCCCGATGTGGAAAGTCTCGTCCTCCCCGTGATGGTCAACGATATGCAGGACCTGCATCTTGTGAAGGCTCTCGATCACCGCGGGGAGTTTGTTCCGGGGGCCGGCGATGATGGCCCGCACCATGCGCTCGGGCCTAAGCACGTAGTGCACCTCGGAACTTCTCGAGGACAATGTTCGCCGCCCGTTCGACGTTCGCCTGACCGCGGGCGGTGAGTTTCGCCGCCTCCGAATGTCCCGCAGCCAGGATTCGTTCCCGTTCCGCCTTCAGGGGCCCCTCGGCCGCGGCGAGAATCTCGCGATACCGGGCCTCCGCCTGCTCGCGGAGCCTCTCGCGGAGCTCCAGCGCCTCGCGGCGCGCGTTCCGGAGGACTTGCTCTCGCTCTTGCTCGGCGGCGTCCTTGACCGAACGGATCTGGGACTCCGCCTCCTTCAATTTGAGAAGAGTTTCCTCCTTACCCATCCGCACCGCCCGCGGGACATCGCGGGGTCTTTTAAAAGGTTTCGTGGCTCTCAGCGGCTCGCACGCGTTCCCACCCTTTCGAAGACCATTGGAGTTCCAACTATCCTTTCTTATATAATTCAGCATAAATTTATCAGACGCGGTCGGGTCTAGTCACAGCGATTCCAGCCGGTTTGCCTGTCCCGCTGGATGGATTTCGAGTCCTTTCCAAACGTATAAATAGAGAACGGACCTTCGAAAACCGGTCCGCATCAGCGGTTGCCAGAAGGTCGCGGGATGAGGAGCGCTAGTATTGTCCTCGCACTAGCGATGGTGATGGGGGCGGCCGCCTCGTTCCTCCCTTCGAACGCCCGTGCCTTGGAGCCGCCGAAGCTCTCGGTCTTCTTCGAAGCGGGCGTCGGCAACGATACGATATTCAGCCTGAAGACGATCGTCCTCCCCTCAGTGCCCATCATCTTGAACGTCACCATCATCAACAACAGTACGGGACCGCCTTCACCTCCGATGGCTCACACCTTCAGCATCCGAGACAACACGCCGGCGACCAGGATTCAGATCTGGGTGAATACGACCGGAGCTCGGGCGTCGGTCGAATTCGCCGTCAACTCGACGAAGGAAATCTATTACGGCGGCCAGCTGTTCCAAGCGGAGTCGTCGAACGCCGGCGGGATCAAGTTCTTCTGTTTCCCCCACGAGCAGGCCGGAATGGTCGGGAACATCGTTGTGGGCGGGGTCAGCACCCCACAGAGCCCCGAACTCGGCATCTTCCTGCGCGCGTACTGGATCGGCATCATCGGGCTCGTCGCGATGCTGGTCTGGACCGTCATCACGTACTTCATCATCAAGGCGACGAGCCGGCACCACGCGGACCACAGCGAGCACATCCGGAGGGGGCTGACGTGACGGACATCATCCGGTCGGAGGCCCCGCGCCGATCCCTCGGCGCCCTGCTCGCGATGGCGGGTCTCGCGGCGGGCGCCCTCCTCTTCACAATCCTGGGCTTCATGGGCATCGCGTTCGAGTGGCCGCAGACGAACTACATCAACCCGATGGCGACGGTGACGTTCTGGTTCGGCATGGTCTTCCTCCTCCTGGCGGTCTTCCTCGACGTCTACCGGCGGGAGTTCGTGCCGGACGAGCTGATCCACAAGAAGCGGCGACCGAAGATCGTGTACAAGCGGGACATCCGGTGAGGGCGGTGGCGGGCAAGGCGAAGGACTGGGCGGACGAGGATCGACCGGCAGACACCGGTCGGCGGCGGTTCCTCCAGGGGACCCTGATCGCCGGAGCCGCTGCGCTCGTCGGAACCACCATCGCGGGCGCGAAATCGCTCATCCCCCCTCCCTTCGAGTTCCGCGGCACGATCGAGAACACGTTCCGGTACGGGGTCCCTGAGAGCTCGTCGAACTGGGTCCTGCAGAAGAACCTCCAATTCCAGGTCGTGCACGTGACTGACTTCAAGCTCTGGGACGGGGCCAGCACGCTGTGGCGCGAGGCCTTCGACGAGGGTGGAAAGGCGATCTCGGGGACCGGGTTTCCTGCGCTCATCATCTGTGTCGAGGCAAGCCTCCTCGAGGTGCCCACGGAGTTCGAATCGTACGTCGTCCGGCGCGACGTCGGCGGCGTGCCCGCGGTGTTCATCGCGCTGTACGATCGCTGCGTGCACCTCTGCTGCAAGCCCGGCTGGCACTACAACGTCGTGCCGAGCACGCTCCACGACTACGTGACGCAGCCCCGAACGCTCCTGGCGAGCCCGCCGCAGGACCCGATCTGGTGCCAGTGCCACAACTCTCAGTACGATCCGGTCACGATCGTGAGCGACATCCACCCGCCGCCCGCGAACGTGCCGTACATCGGCGCCCGCTTCGTCCACGGCCCCGCCACCCGCGCGCTCCCGTGCATCCCCCTGAAGCTGAACGGGACGATTCTGGAGGGCATCTACGACCCCGGTGACGGCGGCCACCCCGAGTGGTATTCGGCGTACTGCTAGGTGAGGCGATGACCCTTCGCCAGAACTTGATTAGCCTGTTCCGCCAGGCGAACCGCACGGCGTTCGGCTGGGTCAAGGAACGGTTCCCCACTGTCCCCTGGGCGGACCTGACGCGCAAGCTGGTGGAGACGGACCAACGGCAGGTCCCCCGCAGCCACGCGGAGAAGTACGAGCTGAAGACAATCTGGTACTGGTACCCGCTCTACTGCCTCGGCGGGATCTCGTTCGTCGCGTTCATCCTGCTCACGATCACGGGCATCGTCCTCGGTTTCTACTACGTGCCGGACGGCCGGGTCGCGTACACCTCCACGGGGAAGCTCACGAACCCCGCCTACGACTCCATGCTGTTCATCATGAACAGCGTACCGTTCGGCTTCGTCGTGCGGGGCCTGCACCACTGGTCCGCCCACATCATGATCGCGGCCGTGTTCCTGCACATGTGCCGGGTGTACTTCACTGGGGCGTACAAGAAGCCGCGGGAGCTCAACTGGATCATCGGCGTCCTCCTCCTCTTCCTGACCCTGGGATTCGGATACACGGGCTATCTCCTCCCCGGGAACAACCTGAGCGACGGGGCGGCGACAATCGGGATTAACATGGCGCGGGCGGTGCCGTACCTCGGGGACCTGCAGGCCCAGCTCGTCTTCGGCGGGACGGACATCAGCACGACAAACTACGTCCTCCGCATGTACTGGTGGCACGTGTTCATCCTGCCGTTCATCAGCGTGGGGCTGATGCTCCTGCACATGGCGCTTGTCTGGATTCAGGGCGTGGCGGAGCCCCACTGAGGCGTTCCCATGGAGATCGAGCGGGTCCAAGGAAAGGTGTTCGAGGAGGCGGCGGGGTTCCCGACCCAGTACGGCCCCGACCGGACGGACCGCCAGCCCGGGTCGCCCCTCGTCCCCCACGAGACGTACCGCGACCTCGTCTCGATCTTCCTGCTCATCGCCATGGCGTTCTTCCTCACCGCTTGGATCGTCCCTTCCCTCGAGACCCCCAGGAACCCCGCGCAGACCCCGTTCATCGTACCGGACTGGTACGTGCTCTTCTCGTACGGCCTGCTGAAGCTGGCCGAGATCCTCCCGGAGTTCAACGTGCCGGGACTCCTCGGCCTCCCGCCGTTCCGGATCTCGGCGGGCTTCTGGGGATTCACCCTGACGAACATCCCGCTGATCGTCCTCCTCGTCCTCCCGTTCATCGACCGGGGGCGGGAGAACCGCCCGGCGAAGGCGCCCATCCGGTCCGCCTTCGGGATCTCCTTCCTCCTCGTATGGATGTTCTTCGCGTCGATGTACTCGGTGAACAACCTGATCCTCGAGAAGTGGCCCGTGATCGCGGACGACAACGTGCTCAAGGCGTTCATGTTCGGCCCGCCCGTCCTCGCGTTCGTGGCGTCGTACGTGGGGCTTCGGCGGCTGGGCTACTCCCCGATGTACTGGTACCGGGTCGTCCCGCTCATGGCCGCTTTCCTGATCACCGCGGGGCACTCCGCGTTCATCCTAGCGACGCTGTGGGGCCACGCGGAATGGGGATGGATCGCCGGGTTCCTCGGCCTCCTCACCGCGATGACCGCGGCCCCCGCGATCGCCGTCACGTGGCTCCCCGAGAAGGTAGCACTCCGCGCGACCGTCGCCGCGAGCACGTTCCTGATCCTCTTCGGGGCCCTGCTCTGGTGGACGTTCTGGTTCTACAGCCCGGGGCCGGCGTTCGCGGTGGAGATCGTGATCCTCCCGAACATGCACACCGTGCTCGCCCTCCCGGTGTTCGCGGTGATCACGGGGTACGTCGGGCTCCGCCGCCCGTACAGCACGTACGAGTACCTCCTGAACGAGTGCTACCAGTGCGGGAAGTGCCACACCGTGTGCCCCGTCACGAAGGTGGAGGACGACGCCCTCGGCGGCCTCAACCTCGTGTACAACTCCTTCAAGAAGCAGCACGACGGCGTCCCGCTGTGGACCTGCCTGGCGTGCGACGCGTGCAGCGCGGTGTGCCCGCTCGAGATCCAGTACAGCGACTACATCCTGGAGGAGCGCGCGAAGGTCATGGCGCGGCCCGCGGTGGACGGGGGGGTGGAGCGGTGATCCCCGAATACGGCCCCGGCCGCACGGTCCCCCACCCGATCCTGTTCCGCCTCCTCGACAGCGAGGCGGACGACACGACGGTCCCCGAGATCAAGGTCGAGCACAAGGCCGAGTTCGCGTACTACCCGGGCTGCATCGACTACTACGACCAGGAGATGCAGTTCTCGCACATGAACTACGGGGAGACGAACCACGGGATCATCTTCGACTCCTCGATCAAGCTCCTCCGCGCGGTCGGGATCGAGCCGATGATCCTGGACCGGAGCTTCATGAAGTGCTGCGGGCACGACCAGCTGTGGCAGGGGAAGGTGGACGTGTTCCGGAAGATGCGGGACTACAACACGAAGATCGTCAAGATGCTCGGGGTGAAGACCCTGATCACGTCGTGCGCGGAGGGCTACCGGACGTTCCGCCTGGACTACAAGCTCGACGGTGTCCGGGTCGTCCACATCACGCAGATCCTGTTCGAGCGCGGGCTCCGCATCCCCCCCACGGGCGAAGGGAAGCGGGTGCGGGTCGCGTACCAGGACCCGTGCCGCTGCGGCCGCCAGATGCCCGTGGACCCCGTGTTCGAGGAGCCGCGGGAGCTCATCAAGCGGGTCGACAATGCCGAGCTCGTGGAGCTGAAGACGTTCCGCGGGGACGCCCAGTGCTGCGGCGTCGCCCAGATGATGTACTGCAACGACAAGACGAAGGGGCTCACGTACAGCCGCATGGACGAGGCGCGCGAGGTGGGCGCGGACTACCTGCTCACCGCGTGCCCGAAGTGCCTCACCCACTTCGGGTGCCTCCACCACGAGAACAAATGGCGGCCGGGCGGAGAGCGGTACCCGTACAAGGTGATGGACGTCACGCAGTTCCTGGCCGAGCGGATCCCGGGGGACTGGCCGACAGGCGGGAACATGGACCCGAAGAAGAAGGAGCCACCGCTGCCGGGGAAGAAAGGGGGCGGGTGATGGCGACCCCCGCGGTCGTTCCCCCTCCGGCGGCCCCGCAGGACCCGCTCCTCGAATACTACCGGACGACCCGGCAGATGAACATCGACCTCGCGGAGAAGCGGTACAAGACGGAGTTCCGGTTCCGGACCCAGCAGTACATCCGGGGTCGCGGGACGACGGCGGTCGTGGACGAGGAGGTGTGCATGGGGTGCACGCACTGCTTCGACAACTGCGCGTTCGAAGCGATCGATATGGCGGACCGGAAGTTCGCGCTCCCCGCGATGGCGTACGTCTCCCGGAAGGCCGTGATCATCGTCGACAACTGCGTGGGGTGCGAGAAGTGCGCCCTCGTCTGCCCCGTGGACGCGATTGACATGATCCCGAAGGAGGGGTTCGAGGCAAAGGATGGACGGATGCTCGTAATCGGCGCCCCGCCGCCGGCGCCACCGAAGCCGCCCGTGGCCGCGGCCGCGAGACCCGCCGCGCCGGCCGCGAAGCCGCCTGTCCCGCCCCCGCCATCCCCGCCGTCTGCCCCCGAGAAACCCGCGGGCTCTCCCCCACCCCCACCGCCACCACCGCCAGTGAGGGCGCCGGAAGCGACGCGATCGGCGGAGGACATCCTGAAGGAAATCGAGGAGGCGAGGGGGCAGATGGGGGCCCTGAAGGCCCCGCCCGCCCCGAAGCCCGAGGAGGGCAAGGACGCGAAGAAGCCCGCTCCGAAGGAGAAGGACGAGGAGGAGGCGGAGGGAGCGTGAGCGTGTCCACCGAGGGTGGGACCCACGTCGTCGCCCGAAAGGCGAAGAAGCCCCGGCTCACCTTCAAGCAGGAGATCCAGACGATCCAGAACCTCCCGAAGCTCCAGCGTCTCATCGTGGCGATGAAGGTCGGCGGCGTCGTCCTGGTCGCGATCGGGATCGAGGGGATCGTCTCCGGGAACTTCCTCTGGCCGGTCGTCTTCATCCCGGCCGGCATCTTCGTCTCGATGTTGCCGATCAAGGTGCGGATCGACCGCTGCATCGCGTGCGCGAGCCCCCTCGCACCGAACCAGGCGATCTGCGCGATTTGCGGCGCGCCGCAGATGTAGTCCCGCGTCTAGAGGGGGACCGTAGGCTCGACGACCCTCGCGCTGTCGATGTCCTCCTTCAGCCGCTGGAGGACGACGAGCCTCGCGCGGTACATACGGTCCTGGGACCAGAGGTGCGCGAGCCGGGAGTTGCAGGAGGCGCCGGGGAGTTTCTGGGCGATCTCCCAGAGACGCCGGGAGACGGAGTAGAACTTGGCGGGCTCCCGCGGGGTTTCGAAGGCGGGCGCGAGCGAGACCGTCCCGGTCCCGCGCGCGGCCCCGAAGAGGGCGACCTTCGCGCCGGAGGCGACGCCCGCCTCTTGGAGCATCCCAAGAAGGGCCGGGAGGGACTTGGCGGGAGCGGTCAGGTAGCCCGCAAAGAGATGCTTCAGGATCCTCTCGCTCGTCCGCGCGTAGGCTCGGGCGTCCGCGTCGTACGGCGACGGGGTGTCCGCGGACTTCGCCGTGAACCCCGCGAGGAGCGCGTCGAGGGCCTTCTCCCGGGCGGCGACCAGAGTCGGAGCGCCCGCGACCCCGAGCTCGAGAACCAGGGGGCCCCCCGCGGCTCCCGGATGGACGAGGGCCCACGCTGCGGCGTCGTACACGTTCGCGTACAGGACCGGTCGGGCCGAAGAGGTAAGCTTCGCGAGGGCCCCCGCGAGCTTCGCGGCGTCCGGGAAATGGTACACCCAGTTCTTCATCATCCGCGCGCGGGGCGCCATCGCGACGGCGACCGCGACCGGGACCACGAACTCGGAGAGAGAGTTCTGGAGGAGGCCCAGGGCATCGTACCCGGTGCCGTGGTCCCGGACCTCCTCGAAACCGATCCGGGCCTTGCGGCCGTGGCTCGCGAACGAGCGAACCCCGTAGAGGTACCGCCGGAAGGGGCCGCTGTAGGACTGGAAGATCGCGTCCCCATAGAGCGCGTCCCCCATCGCATAGTCGAGCGGCACGAGCGGGAAGAAGGGCGGGACGCGGCCCGCGCGGGCCGCCTCGTCGTACACGGCCTTCCAGCGTGCGCCGACCCCCACGAGGGCGCGGTTCCCCTTCCCGTCCACCTCGATCGACGAGAGCTCGCGGACATCGACCTCGATCCCCCCCTGGGGGGGCACGATCCACGGGTGCGTCGTGAGGACCGCGGGGCGGAGGTAGACGCCGATGTCCCGGTCCTTCGTGACGGAGAGCTGGCGTCGGGCGTAGTGGTAGTCCTCCGCGGGGAGGCCCAGCGAGATCGTGCTCTCCTGACCGTTCGCGACGCGCACGAGCTTCTGGACGTCCGTGTCCGACCGGACCTTCACCGTGATCGAGGGCTGGCGTGCGAGCACGGCGACGATGTCCCGCGGGAGAACGCGGTCGTTCCGCGTGAACAGTGCCTCGACGAGGGTCTCGCGGATCATCTCCCGCAGCGCGGGCGCGGAGGTCGTCGCGTCGATGAACGCGCGGTCGACGAGGAGTCCCATCAGCGGGGCCCCCCGGGGATCTTCACGTACCGGTCGGAGGTCGGCTTCAGGCGCCGGAGGAACGCCGCAACATCGAGCCCGAAGCCCATGATCTCCGGTGGGATCACGTTCACGATCGGGAGGTCGTAGCGCGTCCACACCTCCGTCATCTTCCCGGGGTTCACCTTGCGGTGCGGGTCCAGCTGCGTCTTGACGGCCTCGTAGATCCCGGTGGCCCCCTTGTGCATCTTCGGGAAATTGAAGGCGGTGAACAATCCGAGGCCCTCCGGGTGGCCTCCGAGGGCGAACGCGACGTCCCCGAACTTCTTCACGAACGCGAGGGCGGTCGGGCCGAGGGGCGAGTCCTCCTCCATGAGGAAGTACGGGTTCACCGCGACCGTGTTCCGGTCCACGAGGAACGAGTTTACGGCGACCTGCATCCGGAGCCGGCGGGCGACCCGCGCCGCACGCCGGAGCATCTCGACGTAGGCCGGCGTGGGGAACTCCGTCTCCGTCAGGACGAGCCCTCCGGTGATCCTCCGCGCGGGATAGAGGTCGAAGCGGCCGTCCCACTGGGCCTTTGCGACGTCCTCGCCGAGCTTCTTCCCGCCCAGCCCGCCGAGGAGGGCGTCCAGCTCGGCCGCCGCCGCGGCGACCTCGTCCTTCGGCCCGTCGAGGCTCACGTTCACGAGCGCCTGGGGGTCCGGGGTCTCCGGGCGGACGGTCCTCATGAACGCGAGGTGGACGGGGTCCATCACCGCGACGTTGTAGGGCTCGAGGTCCGAACCCGCGATGGTCCCGGGGACCTCCCGCGCGGACCACAGGTCCTTGAACGAGTACGTAAGGGGCACGAGGGCCTCCGGCTTCGGCGCGAGCTGCAGGGTCGCCTCGACGATCAGGCCGATCGTCCCCTCGGAGCCGAAGAACGCGGGATTCAGGTTGCCGAAGGCGACGGACAGGTCGACCGTCCCGTCCGCGGTGCGGAGGGCCTCGCCGCTCGGCAGGACGACCTGCATGTCGGTGACGATGTCGCGGGCGTCGCCGTACTTGTACGAACCGATCCCGACGCCGCCATTCGCGAACCACCCGCCGAGGGTGGATGCGGGAGCGCCGAGGGGGGCGATGGGCAGGAACATCCCGCGCGCGGCGGCGAAGTCCGCAATCTCCTTCCACGCCCGCCCCGCCTGAACGGTGAGGAGCCGGCGCTCCGGGTCCACGGCCCCGATGCGGTCCATCCTCCGCATGTCGACGAGGATGCCGCCGCGGTTCGGCACCGCGCCGCCCACGAGCCCGCTCCCGCCGCCGCGGGGGATGATCGGGAGGCCCGCCTCGAAGGCGAACTCGACGAGGCGGGACACCTCCTCGACGGTCTTCGGGACGACGACGAAGTCGGGAATCATCTTCCACTGGAGAAGGGCAATCTTCGGGAGGGACGCGAAGTCGTGGCTGTGCATCAGCCGTTCCATCGGGCTTCGCGAGACCCGCTCGGGACCGAGGATGTTGACAAGGCGCCGGAAGGAGTAATCAAGGCTCGGCAAGGTCCCGGTCACCCGCCTGTCGCGCGGAAAGGGAGGGGCCGTCTTAAACCTAGCGAGTTGTCACAGAATCGGGAGCGCGCTCACATCCCGAGGGACTTGATGATGAGCTCCCGGAGGCGGGTCGGGCTCGCTCCCGCCTCGGATGCGCCGAGGATCCGCGAAATGAGGACGACCCGGTCGTCCGACGCGGAATCGATCTTGCGGGCAATCTCGAGCTTGATCTCGGAGTCCTTCTTCGCTCCGACATCGATGCCGAGCTCCCTCGCGGAGTCGCGGAGGCGCACCCCGAGGTCCTTCGCCTCCCCCGCGGTGAACTCTTCACGGATCTGACGCTCGACCTCCATCTTGCCGCGACGGAGCTCGCCCCACGCCTTCCCGATGCTCCGAGCGAGCTCGGGGAGCTTCTGTGGGCCGAAGAGAAGGAGGATCGCGAGGATGATCAGGAGGATGATCAGCTCGAAGCCGCCGGGCAGCTGCGCCGCGAATCGCAGGTAGTCAGCGAGCGGCATGGCGGACTCCAAACGCGACTCATGCCGGGTTGCTCTTATGAGCTTTTCGCAGGGCGCCCCTCCGGGGCCGTTCTCCGGAGGCCGATCCGGACTGCGGCGTACCCGCCGACGTAGAGCCCGAGCATTGGAATCGCCACGAGCATCATCGTCACGCCGCTCCCGTCGGGGGTGATCGCGGCGCCGAAGAAGAAGATCGCGAACGTGGCAATCCTCCAGTGGTGCTTCCAGAAATCCGCCTCTACGACGCCGAGCGCGGTCAGTCCGTACATCACCACGGGGAGCTCGAAGGCGAGGCCGAACGCCAAGCTGAACAGGAGGACGAAGTCGAGGAACTCCTGGAGCTGGAGGAGGGGCGTCGCGCCGAGTGCGATCGCGACCCCATAGAGGTACGTGAACGTGAACGGGAGGACGACGAGGAGCGACATCGCCACGCCTGCCAAGAACAGGAGGACGACGGGGACCGAGACGCGGACGATCATCCGTTTCTCCCTCGGCCGCAAGGCGGGTGCGACGAACCGCCAGAACTCGTATGTCGAGACCGGGGACGTGGCGACGATCGCCAAGAAGAGCGCGACCTTGAACTGGACAATGACGGGCTCCCACGGGGTCAGCACGACCGAGGTCACGTACGAGGGGACGAGCCACGCTCGAAGGGCCACGAAGAACTGTTGCGCAATTCCCTCCTGGAGATTCAGCGTCGGGAGCGGGAGCCACATCGGGACGCCGAAGACCACGACGTACTGGAAACTGAAACCGAGAAAGACCAGGAAGGCGGCCAGGACCACGTACACGACGACCCTCAGGCGGCGCCGAAGTTCCTCGAGGTGCTCGAAGAACCTCATCGGGCGGCCCTCGTTTCCCGCGGCCTCGTCTCCCGCCCGGGCCATCACAAAAGCAACGGGGGCGCCCCTATATGGCCTTTCGGCGCGCGCCTAGAAGGAGTAGCGGTCCTCCGTCCACGGGTCCGCGTTGTTGCTGTACCCGCGGACCTCCCAGTAGCCGGGTTCGTCCTGCTCGACGAATGTGATCTGGCGGAGCCACTTCGCGCTCTTCCACGCGTACCGCTTCGGGACGACCAGCCGCATCGGGCCGCCGTGCTCGGCGGGAAGGGCCCTCCCGTCGTGTCGGTCCGCGAGGAGGACGTCGTCATCAAGGACGGCGGCGAGCGGCAGGTTCGTCGTGTACCCCGCGTCGGCGGAGGTGAGCACGACGTATTTCGCCTCGGGCTTCGGGTGTACGAGTCCCGCGATCGTCCGGAACGCGACCCCTTCCCAGCGGTTGTCGAACCGCGACCACGCGGTCACGCAGTGGAAGTCCGCGGTCACGGCGACCCGCGGCAGGGCGAGATACTGTTCCCACGAAAGCGTCGCGGGCTTCTCGACCGCGCCATCGATCCGGAGGGTCCAGGTCTTCGGATCGAACCTCGGGACGATTCCGAGGTCGAGGCGGGGCCAGCCGGCGGTCGTGTGCTGCCCGGGGGGGAGCCGGGGTTGCTGCATTGCCGGGTGCTGTAGGCGGCTCCGTGATATGAACCGTCGCCCGACCGTAGCCCGAATCATGCCCACGTCACGGGAGCGTTCGCCTCCTTACAGACCCGAAGAAAGGTTTTATTAGGTGGGGTCTTTAGCCAGCCGAAATGACGCTTCTGGACGACTACGTCCCTGTGATTCTCTTCCTTCTCGTGGCCCTTTCCTTCCCCCTCCTCACGTTCTTCGCGACCCGTCTGTTCCGCCCTACCCATCCGACCCCGCTGAAGGACCTCACGTACGAGTGCGGGGAGCTCGTTCCAGCTCTACACCGCGTCCAACGCCGTGGACCCGGCCCTACCGCTCGGCGAGCGGCTGGGATACTTCGTCCCGGTCCTCGCCCCGATGCTCCTCGGTTTCATCCCCATCCTGTTCGTCGCGACGCAGTACGCGCTCAAGAAGGAATCCGTCATTCACATCTGAGCCCGAGGCGGCTCGGGATCGGTGGCACCAATGGGCAGCCCGGAAGAGGATCTCATGCGACGGCTGCGGGAGAGGTTCCCCTCGGCGTTCACGGAGCTGCGGGTCGTCCGGCCCTCGGTCGTCAAGGCGGTCATCGACCGGAAGGACCTCGTCGAGGTCTGCACGCATCTCAAGAAGGAGCTGGGCTTCGAGCACCTGTCGTGCGTGACCGCGGTCGACTGGAAGGACCACTTCGAGTCCGTGTACCACCTGTACAGCTACAAGCTCGGGACGACGGCGCAGATCAACGCGGTGATCCCGTATGACGACCCCAAGATTGCGAGCCTCGTGCCACTGTGGAACGCGGCCCGGTACCACGAGCGGGAGGCGTGGGACCTCATGGGGGTCACGTACGAGGGGAACCCGAAGCTCGAGCGGATCCTGCTGCCGAAGGACTTCCGCTACCACCCGCTCCGGAAGGACTTCCCGCAGGAGACGGAGCGCCAGTACATCACCCGACGGAAATTGAAGACGGGGGGCCGCTGACCGTGGCCGAGTTCTGGGTGAACATGGGGCCGCAGCACCCCATGACCCACGGGCTGTGGAACATGCGGGTGAAGATCGACGGCGAGACGATCACGGACGCGGAGCCGGAGATCGGGTACCTGCACCGCGGCTATGAGAAGATCATGGAGGTCCGCGAGTTCCAGAAGAACGTCGTCCTCACGGACCGCCTCTGCTACGTGTCCAGCATCACGTGGTCCCACGCCTACTGCCTCGCGTGCGAGAAGATCATGGACGTCGAGGTCCCGCCCCGCGGGCAGTGGATCCGCGTGATCGCGCTAGAGCTTCAGCGGGTCGCGAGCCACCTGATGTGGCTCGCCGCGTACGGGCCGGACCTCGGGCTCCTCACGGGCCTCCTGTGGGCCCTCCGGGAGCGGGAGCTGTTCCTTGACCTCCTCCAGCTCCTCACGGGCGCCCGGATGAACCAGAACTTCCCCCGGATCGGCGGCGTCCGGAACGACCTGCCCCCGGACTTCGACAAGTATTGCTTCAAGGTCATCAAGCACTTCCGCGAGAAGATGTCCGAGTACGAGCGACTGTTCCAGGACTCCAAGATCTTCCTGATGCGCACCCAGGGCGTCGGCAAGATCTCGCTCGCGGACGCGATCGACTGGGGCGTGACCGGGCCGAACCTGCGGGCGTGCGGGATGGACGTCGACCTCCGCCGGCTCGAGCCCTACGAGGCGTACCCGGAGGTCGAGTTCGAGCCCCAGGTCTGGAGGGGCGGCGATGGCGGGGATTCGTACGCGAGGTTCATGTGTCGGTTCAACGAGCTGCGGGAGAGCTGCAGCATCATCGAACAGGCGGTAAAGAAGGCCCCGTCCGGCGCGTACCGGGCGAAGGCCCCGCGGCGGGCGGAGGGCGAGGGGTTCGCGCGGACGGAGGACAGCCGCGGGGAGGCCCTGTTCTACGTCATCGGAGACGGTGACGACCGGCCGTACCGCGTGAAGATCCGGAGCCCCGTGTTCTGCACGATGGCGGCGACTCCGATCATGCTCCGCGGGAACAAGATGGCGGACGTCGTCTCGATCCTTGGGAGCGTGGACGTCTGCGTCGGGGAGATGGACAAGTGAGCGGCGCCCTCGTGTCTCCGGACCTCTTTACCCTATGCAAGGTCCTCATCACCGGCATCATGAAGATCCAGTCAGACGCGATTCTGGCTGGCGCGCCCGTCGGAAGCCCCGTCGAGCCCCTCCGCGGGGTCGCGTATTTCCTGATGGAGGACTGGTTCCTCACCCTCAACGCGTGGATGATCGCGATCACGATCATGGTCACGTGGGCCGCCGCGATCCAGCTCCTCACCCTGATGTGGATGGAGCGGAAGTTCTACTCCCGCCTTCAAGACCGGTACGGGATCATGATCAGCATCTGGTCCCTGCCGTTCTGGCCGTTCTCCTGGTGGGCGCAGCGGAGGAACAAGCCGACCCACCGGGGCCTCGGCTACCTCCAGAACGTCGCGGACGGCGTGAAGCTGCTCCAGAAGGAGAACATCACGCCCGCGAACGCGGACTCCGCGATGTTCCACACGGCCCCCGTTCTCATCGCCTCGTCCACGGTCATGATCTTCGCCGCCCTCCCCTTCAGCGAGGGCTTCGTGATCGCGAACATGCCGATGAGCCTGCTCTTCATCCTCGCGGCGTTCTCCCTCGCGCCCCTGGGCATCCTGATCGCGGGCTGGGCGTCGAACAACAAGTACAGCCTGATCGGCGGGATGCGGGCGGCCGCGCAGCTCATGGCCTACGAGATCCCCCTGCTCCTCGCGGTCATCGCGGTGCTCGTGTACGCGGGGACCCTCAACGTGATCGACATCGTGGCGAAGCAGGAGACCCTCCTCGCCTCCGTCGGGCCGATCCCGATCCCAAACTGGAACGTGTTCTCGATCCCCCAATTCATCGGGTTCGCCGTGTTCGCCACCGCGATGATGGCGGAGATGGAGCGGATCCCGTTCGACATCCCCGAGGCCGAGGCGGAGCTCGTCGAGGGGTGGCTCACGGAGTACTCGGGAATGCGGTTCGGCCTCGTCTTCGGGTTCAAGTGGATGCGGGCCCTCGCGGGGTCCGCGCTCGTCGTGATCCTGTACTTCGGCGGGTGGTCCGGTCCGGTCTTCGTGACGCTGACCCCGTCCGTCGGTGGCACCGTCGTCCCAATCCCGATCCCCCCGCACGAGGTGTGGTTCCTCCTGAAGGTGTATTTCCTCTACCTTGTGTTCGTGTGGGTCTCCTGGTCCGTCCCCCGCGTGCGGATCGACCAGATCCTGAACATCGGCTGGAAGCGCCTGATCCCCCTCGCCCTCCTCGCGATCCTCCTCGCCGCGTCGTTCGTGGCCCTCGGGCCCGCCCTCGGAGGGATCCGGTGAAGGAGGCGGGGCCCTGGCGGTAGACTGGCAGCTCGCCGCTTTCCTGGCCCTTTCTGTCCTCGAGATCGGCGGGTCGATCCTGGTCGTCGTCTCCCGCAAGCTCGTCCACGCCGTGTTCTGGCTCGCGATGACCCTAGTGACGATCGGCGGGATCTACCTCGTGCTCCAGGCGGAGTTCGTCTTCCTCATCCAGATCCTCGTGTACGCGGGGTCGGTGCCCGTGCTGTTCCTTTTCGGGATCATGCTCACCCGCCGGAAGATCATGGAAGAGGTCACGCCAGCGGAGATCCCGGAGCCCCCTGCGCCGCAGGCGCCGGAGGAGGGGGCGCCGTGAACACCCGCAATCTCCTCGCCGCCGCCACGCTCGGCGTGTTCTTCGTTCTCATCTCCCTCTTCTTCGTCGGCGTCCCCTGGCCGAGCGAGACCCACGACGTGCCGCTCTTCGGGCCCTCCGGCCCGTCCGTGGCGGGCGAGCTCTTCACGACATACGCGGTCACGCTCATCCTGATCGCCCTCCTGCTGTCGAGCGCGATGATCGGCGGGGTGTACCTCGCGAAGATGGAGGACAAGACGTGATCCCCGTCGAATACGAGCTCGTCCTCTCCCTCGCCCTCTTCTGCATCGGGCTCTACGGGATCCTCGTCCGCAAGAACGCGATCATCGTGCTGATGTCGATCGAGATCATCCTCAACGCGGCGATCCTGAACTTCGTCGCGTTCTCATCCTACATCCCGCCGTCCGGCGACCCCGCGGGCCAGGTCTTCGCCCTCCTCGCCATCGCGCTCGCGGCGGGGGAGGCGGCGGTCGGGCTCGCGATCTTCCTCGCGCTCTTCGAAACCCACGGGACGGTCGAGCTCGACAAGATCCGCCTCCTGAGGTGGTGAGGTGCTCGAGAACGCATGGCTCGCCTGGCTAATCCTGGGCTCGCCCCTCATCGCGTTCGTCCTCGTGGGCGTTGTCGGGCGGCGGCTCCCGGAGGGAGGCGCCTATGTCGTCGTCGGCTCGTTCGCGACCTCCCTCGTCATCGCCCTCTACTTCCTGGCCCAGGTCCTGCTGCAGGGGGCGGTCGGCGGGACGACGTCGTTCTCGATTCCGGGGTTCACGTGGATTCCGGGGAATCCCGCAACCGTCACGGAGGAGGGCAAGATCGAGATCAGGTTGCTCATCGACAACCTGAGCGCCTTCATGCTCGTCCTCGTGTCGTTCCTCTCCCTCCTGATCGCCGTGTTCTCGATCGGGTACATGCACGAGGAGGAGGGCAAGCCGCGGTACTACGCGGAGATCGCCCTCTTCGTGGCGGGGATGCTCGGGACCGTGAGCGCGGACAACTTCCTCCAGCTCCTGATCTTCTGGGAGATCATGGGGCTGTGCTCGTACCTCCTCATCGGGTTCTGGTACCACAAACCGGAGGCGGCGAGCGCCGCGAAGAAGGCGTTCCTCGTGACCCGCGTGGGCGACGTCCTGTTCCTCGCGGGGATCCTTGTGATCTGGAACGTGTTCCACACCTTCCGTTTCGAAGAAATCGCGGCGGAGATTCCGGTCCTCTGGGGTTCGAGCTTCACGCCCCAGCTCGCGACGCTCATCCCGCTCCTCCTGTTCGGCGGGGCGGTGGGCAAGTCCGCGCAGTTCCCGCTCCACGCGTGGCTGCCCGACGCGATGGAGGGCCCGACGACCGTGTCCGCGCTGATCCATGCCGCGACGATGGTGAAGGCGGGCGTCTACCTCACCGCGCGCTCGTTCGTCTTCCTCGTCCCGATCGCCTCCGGCGGCGGGATTCTCGTCGCCGCGGTCCCCTGGACGGCCATCCTCGTCGTCGCAATCATCGGCGGGTTCACCGCCGTCTTCGCAGGCTCGATGGCCCTGGCGAGCTACGACATCAAGCGCGTCCTCGCCTTCTCAACGATCAGCCAGCTCTCGTACATGTTCCTCGGTCTCGGGGCGGGTGCGTACCTGATGGCTTCGGAGGCGGCGGCCGGGAGCCCGGAGGTCAATACGGTCGGGTACAGCGCGGCCCTGTACCACCTGATGAACCACGCGTTCTTCAAGGCCCTCCTGTTCCTCGCCGCGGGCTCCGTGATCCACGCGGTCCACACGAACGACATGCGGGAGATGGGGGGCCTTGGGGCGCACATGCCCTGGACGTCCCGCACGATGCTCATGGGGGCCCTCGCGCTCTCCGGGATCATCCCGTTCAGCGGGTTCTTCTCGAAGGACGACATCCTCGCGGTGACCTTCGAGACCGGGGCGGCGAACCCCCTCTTCTATCTCCTCTGGCTCGCGGGGATCGCGACCGCCTTCATGACCGCGTTCTACACGTTCCGGATGTGGCTGATGACGTTCCACGGGGAGTACCGTGGGCACGGCCACCCGCACGAATCCCCGCTCGTGATGACCTCGGTCCTCCTCGTCCTCAGCGCCTTCACCCTCGCGAGCGGGTTCATCGCGTTCGTCACGAACGGCTTCGGGAACTTCGTCTTCTACGAGGAGCCCCACGCGGCGCTCCCGTTGGTGACGCCCCTCCTTAGCGGGAACGTCGTGGAACTCGGCCTCACGGGCCTGTCCCTGGCCCTCGCGTTCGCGGGCCTCGGCCTTGCCTGGCTCGTCTACGCGCGGAAGTCGATCCCCGCCTCCACCTTCACACGGACGCCGACGCGGGCGTTCCTGCACTCGATGCTCCTCCATCGATACTGGATCGACGACGCGTACAATGCGTTCGGGTCGCGCGCCGTGGCGGGTTTCGGGAGGGCCACAGACCGATTCGACAGGAACGTGGTGGACGGGATCGTGAATGCCCTGGGCCGGGGGACCGTCGTCACCGCGGCCCTCGCCGACCGGTTCGACCGCAAGGTGATCGACGGGGCCGTGAACAGCATCAGCCTCGAGACGATCCGGTCGAGCCTCGCCTTGCGCACCCGCCAGACGGGACAGGTCCAGAACTACACGTGGGTCATCGTCGTCGGGATCGCCGTGATCCTCGCCCTCGCGTTCATCCTCGGGTTCCTGCCCCGCGCTCTCGGGAGGCCGTGACGTGAGCTTCGTCCTCTCCCTCCTTCTGATCCTCCCAGCGGCGGGGTTCGTTGCGGTCCTCGTCGGCGGTGCGAACCTCAGGCTCGCTCGCGGAGTCGCCCTCGCCTTCTCAGTCGCGGACACGATCGTAGCGGGGCTCCTCCTGTACTCGTTCCTGGGCCCGTGGGTCGCCCCGCTGATCGGGCCACGGGTCGCGTACACATCGCCCGTGGGGAACTTTCCCCTCTATTACGTTGAGCGGTATCCGTGGATCCCCCCGCTCGGAATGAGCTACATCCTCGGAGCGGACGGGCTCTCCGCGCCTCTCGTCTTCCTCACGCCCCTGCTCACGACCCTCTCAATCGTCTTCAGCTGGACGAAGGACGTCCGGCCGCGGCAGTTCTTCGCCTTGCTCCTCCTGATGGAATTCTCCATCTCGGGCGTCTTCATCTCGATGGACTTCTTCCTCTTCTTCGTCTTCTGGGAGCTCGTCCTGATCCCGATGTTCTTTCTCATCGGCATCTGGGGCGGTCCGAACCGGCAGTACGCGTCGATCAAGTTCCTGATCTACACCCACGTGGGCTCCGTGATCATGCTACTGTCCATCTTCGCGCTCTATTGGAACGGGTCCGCGGGGCTGAACCAGTTCGTCTACGGGAACCCCGCGCGGACGTTCGACATGACCGCCTTCCTCATCGGTGCGACGAACGGGCCGGCGTACCTCGGGATCCTCCCGCTCGCCACGCAGGTCCCGGTGTTCCTCGCATTCTTCTTCGGGTTTGGC
>VBMI01000136.1:0-2509 GCA_005878955.1 Methanobacteriota archaeon | reverse complement strand
CGACCTGTGGTGGGTCCTCGCGGTCTTCGGCACGGTGTCGATGGTATACGCGAGTTTCGTGTGCCTCGCCCAGGTCGATCTGAAGCGCTTGATCGCGTACTCGAGCGTCGGTCACATGGGGTTCGTCCTCCTCGGGGCGTCGAGTCTGGTGCCCATTGGGATCGCGGGGGGCATCTACCAGCTCTTCACGCATGGCCTCATCACCGCCGTCCTGTTCATGCTTGCCGGGACGATCAAGCACGTCGCGGGGACCCGCGACATCCCCGTGCTGACCGGGCTGGGCCGGGACATGCCCCAGTACTCCGTGGTGCTCATCGTCGCGTTCCTCGCCTCCGTGGGACTGCCCGGGCTCGCCTCGTTCTGGTCCGAGTTCTTCGTGTTCGTCGGCTGGTTCCAGGGGCTCGCCGTGGGGCCCTGGCGGGCGCTCATCCTCGTGCCGCTGCTCTCCCTGAGCGTGACGGCCGCGTACTACGTATGGACGCTTCACAAGGTGGTGATGGGGGACCCGAACCCGAAACTCGGGCGCCTCCACGACCTGAACGAACAGGAGAAGCTGTCGTACACGGTCCTCATCGGCCTGATCGTCTTCGCAGGGCTGTTCCCGCTCCCGTTCTTCGGGATGATCCTCGACTACGCGACCTCGCTCGCGGGCACCCTGGGGGGATGAGAGGTGGTCCTCGACATCCCGATCCTCTCCATCATGCTCCTGACCCCCGCCATGGGGGCGGTCCTTGTCTACTTCACAGGGCGGAACGAGGAGACGGCTCGGACGACGGCCCTCGCCATCTCGTTCATCCCGCTGGTGTTGTCCGTCGTGCTCCTCCTCGGGTTCTTCCCCGTGACCGGGGTGGAGCTCCGGAGCTTCAGCCCTGTCGGGAGCCCCTTCACGTACCGCGCGTACGAATCGGCGCCCTGGCTCCCGATGTACGGTGTGACCCCGAGCGGGGACGCGGCGGTGTCCTACTCCCTGGGCGTGGACGAACTCTCCGCCCCTCTCGTGCTCCTAACGTGCATCCTGACGACGCTGGCTCTCATCATCAACTGGGACGAGCACCACCGGGTGCGGGAGTTCTATGCGATGTTCCTCTTCATGGAGACGACGATCCTCGGCGTCTTCATCTCCCTCGACTTCTTCCTCTTCTTCCTCTTCTGGGAACTCGGCCTCGTCCCGATGTACTTCATCATCGCGGTCTGGGGCGGGCCGAGGAAGCGGTACGCCGCCCTCAAGTTCTTCCTGTTCACCTTCGCGGCGAGCATCCCGGTCCTGATCGGGATCTTCGCGTTCTTCGCGTATGGCGGGACCTTCAACATGGTCCGCCTGATCGAGCTCGCCCGGACCGGCGCCCTGATCCCCGCGGGCACCGTCCAGAACCTCCTCTTCGTCGCCCTCCTCGCGGGGTTCGGGACGAAGCTCCCTACGTGGCCGCTCCACACGTGGCTCCCGGACGCGCACGTCGAGGCGCCCACGGGCGGTTCTGTGATCCTGGCGGGGGTGCTCCTCAAGCTCGGGGGGTACGCGCTGATCCGCGTGAACGTCCAGATGCTGCCGCAGGGCGCCCACGAAATGTACTGGGTCGCGGCGATCCTCGGGACGATCAGCATCCTGTACGGCGCGATCGTGTGCCTCGCCCAGGACGACCTGAAGCGGCTCGTGGCGTTCTCGAGCGTAAGCCACATGGGGTTCGTGACCCTAGGGATTGCGGCGGGAGTGGTCGCGAGCGGGACTCCGGCGACGGCGACCGGCGGGCTCCTCGGGATGAGCGGGGCCATCTTCCAGATGTTCGCGCACGGCATCGTGTCCGCCGCCCTGTTCATGGTCGCCGGCTCCCTAGGCCACAAGGCGGGCACCCGGAACATCTCCGAGTTCGGTGGGATCGCCGCGGTGACGCCGAGACTCTCGACCTTCCTCATGATCGCGTTCCTCGCCTCCCTGGGTCTCCCCGGCCTCGTGGGTTTCGTGGCGGAGCTCTCCGTGTTCCTGGGCGTGTACGCTGCGTTCGGACTCCTCGTGCTGATCCCGCTCCTGACCGTCGTCTTCACGGCCGCGTACTACATCTGGGCGATGCAACGCGCGATCTTCGGGCCGCTCAACGCGCGCTGGAAGGACCTGGAAGACGCACACTCTTACGAGACCGTCCCGCTCGCGGTCCTATGCGCGCTGTTCGCCATCTTCGGAATCCTCCCGTTCCTCCTCCTCGACATGACGATCCAATGGGCGGCCCGCGCCCTCGGGGTGGCGTGAGTGGCGTCGATCGCGGTCTTCCTGCCGGAGATCATCCTCGTCTTCGCCGCTCTCACCTCCGCGATCCTCGGGTTCGTTGTCGGGCGGCGGACGCAGATCCTCTGGGCCTGGGCCCTCGTCACGCTCCTCGCGGCGATGTTCTTGACCCTGGACATGATGGGGCTCGGGGTCACCCGCCTCCTCGGGTTGAATCTGTACGAGGTTCCTGTGTCGGGGGTCGGAGGCAGCGGAGACTTCGCGTCCTCGTGGAAGCTGCGCGTGGACACG
>VBMI01000135.1 GCA_005878955.1 Methanobacteriota archaeon | reverse complement strand
CGAGGTTATTCACGGCGCTCACCTGGTACGCATACGTGGTGAGGGTGGTCAGCCCGGAGTCGCGATACGTGAGGACGTTCCCGACTTGGATGAGGAACGCCGGTGTCGCGGGCGGGACGCCGCGGTAGATGCGGTATGCGGAGATCGAATAGCCGCCGTCCGAGGCGGGCGCTCGCCACGTGAGCGTCACCTGTTCCCGCGCCGCCGTCGCCCCGAGGCCCCGCGGGGCAGAGGGAGGTCCGGGGACGAACGCGCCGTACTGATACGTCCACGTGTCGTTGAGGAGGGAGGTCCCGGCACCCCCGAAGAGGACCGTGCGGTCCGCGGCGGAGGCGTACGCCATCGCGTGGCGGGAGCGCGCCGGAGGGACCGTTGCGGGGTTCTGGTCCGTCCAGAGGTTCGCGGCGGGGTCGTATGTCCACGTCTCGTTGCCGCCATGGAGGACGAGGCGATCGGACACCGAGTCGTACACCATCACGTCGAGCGGGGGCGGCCGCGTCGCGGGAAGGAGCTCCGTCCACGTCCCGCTGCCCGCGTCGAAGGCCCACGTGTCGTTCGCCGGGGTGCACCAGAAGTCGGTGCTCGGGACCGAGCACCCGCCGAACAGGAGGACGCGTCCCCGCGTGGAGTCGTAGGCCATCGCGCTCCCGAACCGGGAGGGCGGGCTCGCGGACGTGTTCACCCTCGCCCAAGCGCTGGCCGCGTAATCGAAGAGCCATGTCTGGTTCGACCCAAGGCCCGGGAAGTGCGGAGCCCAGTCGCCCCCGCCGAACAGCACGCTCCGGTCGGCGCTTTCATCGTAGGCGACGGAGAACAAGCGCCGATCCACCCCGCCGTACCCTTGCCACTGGAGCGCCCACCCGTTCGCGCTTGGATCGTACGACCAGACCTGCGCAATCCCCGCCACGCCGAACAGGAGCACGCGGTCCGCGACGGAGTCGTAGACCATCCGCGGACCCTCAATCATCGGGGGCGGGGAGGCGGCCGGCGTCACGTTCGCCCACGTGTTCGAGGCGACATCGTACACCCACGTGTCGTTGAGCCACTGCCAGCGGTCGTTCTCCCCGCCGAACAGGACGATCCGGTTCCGGACGGGGTCGTACGCCATGGCGGATCCCGAGCGGGGGGAGGGAGCCCCGGCGGGATTGACGTCCGTCCACTCGTTCGGCCCGGCCATCGGGTGGGGACCGAGCCCCGAGGCGTGGGCGAGCGCGCCCGCCTGCAGGAGGATGAGGAGGAGGACGCCAGACGCCAACGTCCTTCGCAACAGGGGGAGCCGCATGCAAGGCCCTCCGGAGCTCGCAGGAAAAGGCGGGGGCGGATATTAAGTCATAGTGGTGCACGCGACGAAGTCCCGATGCTGGGCGGCACGTGCTCCGCCCGGGGCTTTGCGCCGCGATGGCCGCGGGGTCAGCCGTCGGAAAGTCGGGTGACCTTCAGCTCCGCTTCGTCGAGCCGCTCGGTGCAGAGCCGCACGAGGGCCACGCCCTCCTCGTACGTCCGCAGCGCCTCCGCGAGGGTCAGGTGGCCGGCGCTGAGGGCCTCCACCTTCGACTCGAGATCCCCGAGGGCCTCCTCGAACGTTTTCTCCGTCATCGCCCCTTCCTCCGCCGCTCCTCGACGACCGCTTCCAGCGCGCCGTCGGAGACGTGGACCGTGATCTCGTCGCCCGGGGACGCCCCCGTGATCGAGGCCACCAGAGCGCCGTCCTCGCGGGTGACGACGGCGAAACCGCGGGCGATCGTCGCCATCGGGCTGACGGCCTCGAAGCGGGCGGAGACCGAAGCGAGGCGGTCGCGCAGGCCCTCCAGCGATCGGCGGCCCTCGCGCTTCAGGACCCCGGTCGTCGCGTCCAAGCGCTGGCGGGCGTCGCGGATCTGACGGCCCACCGTCTCCGGCCGCAGGCGATCCGCAGCGCTGCGGATCCGTTCCCGCCATCCGGTCAGACGCTCGCGGACACGGGTTTCCAGGACGGCCTTCGCCGCGAGGACGCGGCCCCTCAGCTCCGCCGTGTCCGGGGCGACGAGCTCCGCCGCAGCGCTCGGGGTCGGGGCCCGCACGTCCGCGACGAAGTCCGCGATCGTGACGTCCACCTCGTGCCCCACCGCGGACACGACGGGGGCGGGGAACCGCGCGATCGCCCGCGCAACGTCTTCGTCGTTGAACGCCCACAAGTCCTCGACGGACCCGCCGCCGCGCGCGAGGATCGCGACGTCCACGCTCCCCGCGATTCGGTCGAGCGCCGCGGCGATTGAGGCGGGAGCGCCCTCGCCCTGCACGAGGCAGGGGCTCACGAGGACCTCCGCGAGCGGGTACCGCCGCTGGAGGACCGCGAGCACGTCGAGGAAGGCTGCGCCCGCCTCGGAGGTGACGAGGCCGATCCGTCGCGGGAACCGGGGGAGGGGACGCTTCCGGCCCGCCGCGAACAGCCCCTCGGCCGCGAGGCGGTCCCGGACCTGCTCGAAGGCGAGCCAGAACGCGCCGTGGCCGATCGGGCGGACCTCCCGCGCGAGGAGCTGCGCCGCGCCCTTCGCGGGGAACACGTCGACGTCGCCGCGGACGAGGACCTCGATTCCCTCCCGGAGCTCGAACCGGAGGGCGCCTGCGGCGGCGCGGAACATCACGCACGGGATCTGCGCGTCCGCGTCCTTCAGGGTGAAGTACGCGAGGCCGGAGGGCGGGCGGGAGACGTTCGAGACTTCGCCGCGCACGAGCACATCCGTGAGCGCGGGGTGGCCGCCGACGACGGAGCGGAGGGCCCGCACGAGCTCGCCCACGGAGAGCGCGTCCCGCGTCCCGGGCGCCGTCACGAGGGTCTGCATGGGGTCCTCGACGGGAGCGAGGCCGGTCCTCCGTATATCAAGCCCGACGAGGGGGGTGGGCGAAACTGTTTCAGGGCAGCCGGCGGCGGAGCCGGAGGATCTGCTGGCGCTGCCAGAGCACGAGGACGGCGAGGAGGATCGCGGCCGTCGTGCCCCCCGCGGCGAGCCCGAGGAGGGCGACGTTCAGCGGCTCCGGCGGCCGGGTGTCGAGGACGAGGTTCGCGGTCTGCGAGGTCCCCCGGGCGCTCGCGACGAACTCGGCGGACGCGACCCGCCCGCCAGACGACGCCGCGAGGACGAGGGCGTCCCCGTCGACGAAGAAGTCCGGGACCACGGTCTCGATCGAGTACCCGCCGCCCGCGTCCGTGACACTGCCCCGCACCAGGCCGGTTCGCCGGTTCTGCAGGGTGACGGTCGCGCCGGGGACGGCACGTCCCTGCGCGTCCGTGACCGTGCCGTTGAACCAGTACCGCGCCTGGATCGGGAGGCCGGTGGCGGTGACGAGGTCGGAGAGCTTCCCCCCGACGTAGTACAGGACCGTGACACCGAAGAAGCCCGCGTGAGGTGCCGACAGGTTCAGGGCCTCCGGCTGGTCCTTCACCGCGAGGAGCTGCGGGGCGGAGAGTATCGCGGGGCCCTCCGTCAGGAGGACGAGGAGGGTGCCGTTGTCCGGGGGCGTCGCGGTCACGCGGATCGCGTCGAAGAGCCCGTCACTGGGCACACTCGTGTCCACGCTCCGCGCCTGCGCGCCCGTCGGGCGGGGCGTCGGCGTGCCCGTGCGGTACGCCGCGAGGAACGCGTCCCACCCCGTCGCCTGGCTCAGGGCCAGGAGCGGGTACGCGGGGTCCCCCGGGGTGTCCGGGAACCAGATCGAGAGGCCGTGCGCATTCCTCGCGTGGACGCCGTTGATCGGGTTCGGGTTGTCCCACACGCCGTTCGCGAGGACGGCCGAGGCGATCGCGGCCTCCGTGTCCCCCGCGAGCGCCGCCAGGCGCGGGCTCCCCGAGTCCAACGCGACGTTCTCCGCGAAGTTGTACAGGTCGAACTCGTCCCCGCCCGCGACGCCCCCGCGCTCGTACCGCTCCGTGGACTGCCGCGCCGCCAGCACCTGGGTCTGGAGGAGGGGGACGGACGCGTTCAGCTCGGAGACGAAGCCCGAGAACGTGGATAAGAGCGGCGGGAGGGCCGCGCTCGAGACGAGGGACAGGGTCACCGAGTACGGGCTCGTCCCGAGATAGCTCGCGACGTAGGCGGCGGTGAGCCACGTGCCGACCTGGATCGGGGTCATCAGCGGGGCCGCGACGACCGCGGAGAGGAACGTGTCGTACGGCCACCCCTCCGCGGGCTCGTCCTTCTCGGAGCCCACGAAGTAGTCCGCGTACGGCTGGAGCTCGTACATGATCTCGAGGGTCATCCGGCACGCGTCGTTCCCCACGATGTCGAGGCTCCGGCCGAGGGCGGTCCGGATCGAGGCGAGGGCAGAGCCGAGCTGGGCCGTCGTCATGTACGAGGAGCCGTCCACGATGACGCCCTGCCACCCGAGGCCGTGGTCCCAGAGGTCGAGGAAGTAGTGCCGCGCGGGGTACGCGGACGCGGCCCACGTCACGAAGTTCACGAGGGACGCCGGGTTCGCCATGTCGACCTCTCCGACGTCGAAGAGCGCGGCGTTGATCGTCGGGGTCATCCCCTGCTGGACGAGGTACCGCTTCGTCGTCGTCCAGTCCCCGTAGCTGTTGTTGTATCCGATCGCTCGGTCGAACTGCACGACGATGTTCACGAGGGAGGTGGAGCCGACGCGGGCCATCTCCAGGAAGTCCGCGATCCCCACGTCCTCGAGGTTGTTGTCCGCGTCCATGTACACCATGATCGTCCACTCCGCGGTCACGGCGCGCGCGGGGGGCGCGAGGAGGAGCGGGGCGAGGAGCGCGCCGACGACGAGGACCAGGACGGCACCGATCGCGGCGGCACGCATGGAGACCGACGATGGAGCGGGCGGTTATTTCAACGTAGCGACGAGGCGTTCGCGGCGCGCAACAGATCCGCGGCGGTGAGGAGGGCCTGGACCCGGACGCCGATTCCCGCGAGGGCCGCGGCACCCCCCTCCTCGCGGTCGACGACGACGGCGACATCGGAGACCTCCGCGCCGTGGCCGCGCACCCGCTCGATCGCCTTCACAAGGGTCCCGCCGGTCGTGACGACGTCCTCGACGAAGAGCAGGCGGTCCCCCCGCTGGAGGTCCCCCTCGAAGTCCTTCGAGGTCCCGTGCTCCTTCCGTTCCTTCCGGACCATGATGAACGGCGTCCCCGTCTCCAAAGCGACGGCGGCGGCGATCGGGACCGCCCCGAGCTCCACGCCGGCGATCCGGTCCGCGCCCTTGGCGAACGGCGCGAGGCCGCGGGCGATTTCCCGCAGGATCTCCGGCCGCGTGATTGCGCGCTTGATGTCGACGTAGAAGGGGGACCGCTTCCCGCTCGCGAGCGTGAACTCGCCGAACTGGAGGGCGCCGCTGGAGCGGAGCATGTCGACGAGGTCACCACGGCTCACGCTTGTGCCCCCAGCGGTACCCGATCACGTTCACGACCCGATGCAGGACGGGCGTAATCAAGATGATGAACCCGAGCCCCCAGACCGCCTCGCCGGTCCAGAAGCGGGCGAGCCACCAGGAGGGCACGAGGAGGATCAAAACGAGGAACACGCCAATCAGGAAGTCGTACTGGTCGAGCCCCGGCGCCTTCGCGCCGCGCGCCAGCCCGAGACGGCGTTTCACGAAGGCGCCGAGGAGGTCTCCGAGGAGCGCGCCCACCGGGAGGAGGACGAGGACCCCGAGGACGCCGGGCCACTCGCCGAAGGAGAGGCGGGGGCCCGCGAGCGTGCCGAGCAGGGCGAGGATCCCGCCGAGAGCGAAACCGGACGCGACGCCGCCCGCGAAGCCCCGCCATGTCTTCCCGTCCCCGAGGACGCGGCGACCGTCCCGCATCGTGCGGCCGAGATCCACGGGCGCGCCGCCGCCGAACACGACCGCCATGGGGTTCGCGACGTACGCGGGGAGGAGGAACCAGAACGCGAGGAGGGCCTCCTCGAGGGCCATGGCGGGCGGAACGCGGGGGGTCGATAAAGGTTCGCGGGCGCGGCGAGGGCCGCGCCCTCAAGCGACTCGACCGTAGCATCGGTTGAACGCGTTCTCCCAGAACCACGCGTTCGCGGTGTACTCGTCGATCCCCGTCTCCTGGTAGAGGGCGTCGCGGTACGCCATAAACAGGCCCCGCTTCGTGGCATAGCCGCCCGCGTCGAGGTTCGCGGGGTACCGCGGGTCCGCGTACCCGAGGGGGTAGTCGATGAACCACGCGCGGTTCCACGGACCGCCCGCCGCGACCGTGATGTCGTACACCGCGTCCGCCGTCGCGAGGTGGTCCGCGTGGTCGGGGCACGGGTCGCAGCCCGGGACGTGCGTCGTCTGCCGGTCCCGGTCGAAGTCCGGGGCGTTGACCCACGTGCGGTCGTCTGGCGGTGCGTACGCGTTGATTACCGCGGCGAGCGTGCTCGTGAAGTCCGCCCACCCCTGGTACGTGGTCGACCCGTCGACGGTCGTCAGCGTCCCGATCGCGCCGTCGCGGAGCTTCTCGAGCGTCTCGTAGTTCGTCGACGGGAATCCGCCGCCGTCCGCCCCGCCGTCCGGCGCGCGCAGGTACACGGAGACCGCGCGGCCGTACGTCCGCGTCCACACCGGGTGGCACACGGCCACGTCCGCCGTGTAGCAGACCGTGACGAAGCCGCTGCCCTCGCTCGGGCCGCTCGGGACGAGCCAGTGAACGCTCGCCTCCGCGGCGTCCTCCCGCGCCTGCCAGTACGACGGCGGGTTCCCGGCGTCGCCCGCGGTCGTGTAGACGAGGAGGACGCTGTCGCCGCTCTGGTAGTCCCACACCGCGTTCGGCGACTGCCACGCCTGCCAGTCGTCCTCGTGCGCGTGCACGTACACGTCCCAGTACGGAGAGACCGGGAGCGTGAGGGGCGTCACGCTGCACGCGCAGAGGTTCGTCCCGACATGGATCTGCGCGTCCACGGTCTGCCCGAGGAGCGCGAGGGGGACGCGGAACGACGCCCGGAGGTCGACGACGGCCGCCGCCGCGCCGAGGCCCTGGATCACGTACTCGTCCGCGCCGCGGGCGTTGATCTTGAAGTTCGTCTCCGCGACGTAGCCCGGGCCCATGCCCGCGGGCGGGTTCCAGTCCGCCAGGGAGCCGTACGCGTTGGCGCTCACGGTCCCGTAGTCCGCGAACGACTCCGGATACTGGACGGTGAAGGAGGCGAAGAGATCCCCGTTCAGGGTCAGCGTCCCGCCGACCGTGCCGCCGTACTCGACGCGCACCTCCGCGATCTGGCAGTTCGTGTCCGTCCGAGCGAGGAGGAAGACGGAGCCGGACCACCTCGCGGTCCGGAACGGGAGCGTCGGTTCCTGCCACGAGAACGAATCGTCGACCTGCTGCAGGGTCTGGAAGCCGTCGTAGCACGGGGGCGTCCCGCCGAGGCTCGACGCGCCCGCGGGCCGACCGACGGCGACGAACGCGGACGTGAGCAGCACGATCGCCAGCCAAACCGGCGCCGTGCGGGCGATCCATGGCATCCACCCCCGCCGAGGGGGGGCGACCGAGGTCTCCCGCCGGGATCTCCGTGGGGAGGATGTGAAGGTCATGGCACCGGGAGACCCCGCGGGCCCCTTCACTCCCACGGTTACAGTGTGCGACAACTCGGTGCAACCGACGCGGACTCCACGCAGACGAACCTACCCGCCGAGAGAGCCAGTTTCACCGACCTCTCCCCTCCCACCGCTTATGGGAGCCAGCCGGGTGGGGCTCGCGTGCAGGAGCTGCTCGGGGTCCACGTCCCGCCGCCGCGGGAGGACTTCGTGGTTCGGGAGACGTTCGTCGAATCCGCCCTGCGGAAGGACCCGCTTCCCCATCTCGACTACTCCTTCAACCCGTACATCGGGTGCTACCATGGCTGCCTCTTCTGCTATGTCCCGCGCCTGCTCCAGACGGACCGTGCCGCGTGGGGATCGTCCGTCGTCGTGAAGCGGAACGCGGCGAACGTGCTCGCGAAGGAGGTGCGGAAGCTCCCGCGGGGCCTCGTCGCCATCTCCACTGCGACGGACCCGTACCAGTTCGTGGAGGGCCAGTACCGGATCACCCGCCACGCCCTCGAGGTCCTCCTGAGGGCGGACTGGCCCATCTCCGTCCTCTCCCGCTCCGGCTTGATGCTCCGGGATCTGGACCTCTTCACACGTTTTCGTGAAATCGAGGTGGGAATGTCCATCCCGACGCTCGACGATCGGGCCCGTGCCCTGCTCGAGCCGTGGGCCCCTCCGATCGAGTCCCGCCTCCGGTGCCTCCGCGAGCTCGCCGCGGCGGGCCTGCACACGTTCGTGGGCTTTGCGCCCGCGTACCCGCCCACGGGAGGCACGACCGCCGAAGAGATCGCGGACACGTTCGCGTCGATCGGCGTGCGCGAGGTGTTCACGCGGCCGCTCGACGCGCGCCACGGCGTCCGGGAGGCGATCCGGGGGCGCTTGGAGGGCTCCCCGCTCGCGGAGGAGCTGTTGCGGCTCTCGGACCGCGGGTACATGGGGGACTTCGTGGCGAGGATCGCGGCGCGGTGCAAGGCCCGCGGGATCGCGTTCCGCGGCGACGACGCGTTCCGCCACCCCGGTTACCGCCGATGATAATCTCCTCGCTACTACCAAATACGGCCCGGGCGGCTGATACGGAATGCGCTCGATGGACCGCGTCAAGACGTACATCCAGGGCTTCGACGACGCGCTCGGCGGCGGGATCCCCAAGGGCCACGTCGTCCTCGTCAGCGGGAGCCCCGGGACGATGAAGACGTCCCTCACGTTCTCGATCCTGTACAACAACGTGAAGGCGGGCTCGAAGGGCCTCTACATCAGCCTCGAGGAGAGCCACGACGACCTGAAGGGCGCGATGGAGGACCTCGGGATGTCGGGGCTCGACGGCATGGAGCTGTACATCCTCGACGTCTCGAAGATCCGGCTCGAGCACAAGGAGGAGGAGCTGAACAAGAACTGGCTCGACATCCTCACGAAGTACATCGAGCAGCGGGTGCGGGTGAACAAGTTCGACCTCGTCGCGATCGACAGCCTCGCGGCGCTGTATTCCCTGAACAAGATGGAGAACCCGCGGCGGGAGCTGTTCCACTTCTTCGGCTTCCTGAAGGGGCTCGCCGCGACGTCGTTCCTGATCTCGGAGATCCCGGGCGGCGAGGACGGCCGGATCTCGAGGTACGACGAGGACTTCCTCGCGGACGGCGTCCTCTACGTGCGGCTGTTCGAGATGGGCGAGACGGATGTCCAGCTCCGGCTCCGGTGCGTGAAGATGCGGCGCACGAAGCACGAGCACGGGTACTTCGCCCTGATCCGGAACAACGGCGAGTTCCAGATCACCCGAGCAATCTCGGAGTGAGATTCGTCCCCGGGTTGCATCCCCATTTTGGGCACAGGTCCCAGAACCGGGCGGGGTCATCCCGCGATCCGCTGCACGAGCTTCAACAGGGCGTCCGCGTACCGCGCCGCGAGGGCGGGGTTGCCGAACGTCTTATCCGCCGCCTTCAGATTCTCCTCGATCGCGGTCACGGTCCGCTCGAGGACGCTGACGACCTCCTTGCCGGGAGCGTGGCGGAACAGGGTCGCGACGGCGACGGACTTCCCGCGCGCGATCACGAGCCGGCCCACGGAGAGGTGCATCACGTACACGCCGGTCCCGCGGCGCTCCATCTCCCCGCGCATCGCCGCGGCCACGGTCTCCTCCATGAGGGGCGCGGACGCCCCGCCCTGCGCGAGCACGCCGCCGTCCGGGCGGAGGAGGACGACGCCGAGCGCGTTCGCCGTCTTCGCGGGGCCCGCGAGCTCCCGCCAGAACGCCGCCTGGAGGGCGAGGCTGCGGAGGCGGCGCCGCAGGGCCGCGATCGCCTCCGGGTCCGGGTGGGCCGCGACCTCCTTGAGGGCCGCCTCGACCTCCTTCGCCTCCCCGGGCTTGAGGAGGTGGCGGAACGTCGCGAACTCCTGCAGGAGGGCGGCGACTTCGGGCCCCGCGCGGCCGCGGCGGGGCGCCGGCTCCGGCGGCTCGGGGGCCTCCTCGGCCTCCCGCTTGTCCTTCGCATTCGATCCGGTCAGTCCGGGGTTCTCCCGTTCAATCATGTCCACGGCGTCCGAGAGGGTCATGTCCGGGTGCTCGAGCATCGCCTCCAAGACTTGGTTCCCTTGCCCCCCGAGGTCCCACCGCAGGACCCGGAGGGCGGCGTCGCTCTTCCCCGGCACGCACACCCCGGCGCGGCATCCATGCCCCGATACAAAAACCGTTCCATGCACACTATCAGCGCCGATAACGGCGCGGTGGGGCATTTATAGACCCAGTCCCGTCCGAGCGTGTGCTCATGGAGAAGGAC
The DNA here is from genome assembly GCA_005878955.1 of Methanobacteriota archaeon. Taxonomy (GTDB): domain Archaea; phylum Thermoplasmatota; class Thermoplasmata; order RBG-16-68-12; family RBG-16-68-12; genus EA-19. Next base: position 15,633 of record VBMI01000135.1, on the reverse strand, counting down.
CTCCCCATCATCCCCACGCACGTCGCGGGGCTCGACGAGGCCCTGGGCGGGGGCATCCCTCAAGGATCCATCGTCCTCGTGGCAGGCACTCCGGGGACGATGAAGAGCTCGCTGATCTACAACATCATGTACCACAACGCGCAGGAGGGCCGCCGGGGGCTGTACATCACCCTCGAGCAGACGACGGAGTCCCTCCGGCACGCGATGGAGCGGATGGGGTACGGGGCGATCGACGAGGGCCGGCTGTACGTGCTCGACCTCGGGGTCCTGCGGGCCTCCCTGAAGAAGGCGGAGTCGACGAAGGACTGGATCGGGATCATCGTCGACATCGTGAAGGAGGCCGTGGCCGCGAACGGCTACGAGATCCTCGCGCTCGACTCGATGGAGGCCCTGTACGCGATCGCGAACTTCGAGGTCCCGCGGCGGGAGCTCTTCCAGCTGTACGCGTCGATCCGCGAGCTCGGCCTCACGACGTTCCTGATCGCGGAGACGCCGATCGGCTCCTCGAAGATCACGCAGTACGGCGAGGACTTCCTCGCGGACGGGATCCTCCACCTCCGCCACGTCGAGGTCGGGGAGACGGACGTCCAGCTCCGGCTCCGGACGGTGAAGATGCGGATGATGAACCACGTCCACAACTCCATGGCCCTGACGTTCGGCGACGGCTCGTTCGGGGTCACGCACGTCCTCGCGCGGAAGAAGTAATCGTACCTCCGCCCCTGCAGACCGCTTCCTCCCAGCGCAGCGGCCCTAGGGAGGCGGGGCGGCGTAGGGCGCGAAAGGCGCGGGCGGGGTCGGCGGGGGCGCGGGGATCTCCTTGCGGTCGATCCGGCGCCACGCCCAGAAGTACGCGATCGCGAACAGCACGAGGGAGACGGCGCGGCTGAGGTTCAGTGCGGTCGGCACATCGTCGAGTGGGCCGAGCCGGGGGTCCGTCGGGCTCGTGATCGCGCCCGAGCGGATCGCGTCGAGGACCCCGTTCGCGCCGCCCGCGAGGGCGACAGCGGCGACGATCGGGCCGACGATCCCGGCGGCGAGGGCGGCCCACAGCACCCGCCGACCCATCCGGTCCTCCAGGTCGTGCACGAGGAGCACCTCCGCGAGCGCCGCGAGGACGCCCGCGCCAATGAGCCCCGCGATGTACGGCCAGAAGACGCCGACGAACGGCTGCGCGTTCGAGTTCACCTCCGCCGTGAGCGTGGTGGCGGCCCACCAGACGAAGAACGCGGCGGCGAGGGCGCCAGCGATGATGTACACCGCGACCGCAACGATCACGTACCGGCCATGGCGGGTGCCGAACGGAGCGCGTCCGATGATCACGAGGATCGCCCCGATGAAGCCGAGGAGGGCGCCGATCCCGGCCGCGGGGGGGATCGCGGCCACGAGGAACCCGATGGCGAGGAGGATGAGCCCCCACTTCGTGCGGTCCACCTCCGTCCGCCAGTTGAGCTCCGCCAGGCTGGGCCCCGGGATCGGCGGCGGGTACGGAGCGCCGTACACGACGTACGGGTACGGGACGGTCGGCGGCGGGACCGCGTATCCGGGGGGCGGGTAGTAGCCGGGCGGCGGGGGATATCCCGCGACGCTCCCCGGCGGCGGGGCCGCAGGCGGTGGGCCCGCGGGTGCGGCCGGCGCCGGCGGGATCCCCGCACGGAGCTCCGCCCCGCACTTCTCGCAGAACTTCCCGTCCCCAGCGGCGGGCGACCCGCACTCCTGGCAGAACCGGCTCGCCATCGACCTCGACCCGCGGGCCATCCGCGGGCGGGGCTTAACGGTTTCCCGCGAAACGCTCATGCCGCGGGGCGGGCATCGAGCGGGCGATGCGGGGCGATCCGGGTTCCGTCGACCGGTGGATGGAGCGGGAGTCGCGGAACCTGAACGCGGGCCTCGTCACCGCGAGGAAGCGGCTCGCGGACCTGCTCCGCGAGACGACGCCGATGTGCCGGACCCGGGATGGCACGGAATGGCCGATCGACCGCGAGGCCCTTGCGCGGATTGCCGCCGCGTGCCGTCCCGGGGAGGCGGAGGATCTCCGACTCCCGATCGCGCTCCACTTCTCCTCGGAGCTCGAGGACGCGTGCTACATCACGGACGCGCTCGCGGCGGAGGTGCTGCGGCGCGTGGAGTCCTTCGGCCCCGCGTTCCCGTTCCGGGAGGGCCGGATGGTCCTCCCCGCGAGCCTCGGGGTCGATCTCGTGTCGCGGTTCAAGGGCGCGATCCAGCAGGTGTTCCTGTAGCCCGCGTCGCCCCCGGACGAGGGAGGGCGTGGGAGGCCGACGCAACCCCATCTCGTCCGGTCCCTGTCTGCCCGTCGTGGCGGTTCCGCTGCGATGCCCGCGAGACGGGGCCACCGCGATGCTTGAATCGGTCCGGGGCCCCAAGGGACGGTTTCGGCTCGACGTCTGCCCGAGGTGCGGGGGAGCCTGGTTCGACAAGGGGGAGATCGCGAAGATCTCCGGGGACTGCGAGATCGAGCGGATGGTCGTCGAATATGCGGGCGGCGCTTCAGGGCTCGCGTGCCCCAGGTGCGGGCGGCCGATGGTCGAGCGTCCCATAGGCGAGGCAACGCTCGACGTCTGCGCCGAGTGCAAGGGCGTGTGGGTCGACTCGGGGGAGCTGGAGGAGGCGGCCCGGACCCTGCGCGGGGAGATGCCGACCGTGTCCTCCAGCGGCGAGATGAGCGGCCTCGCCCGGGCGGCCATGATGGCGAGCACCGCGTTCGGCCCCTCGAACACGCTCCGGCTCCTGCTCAATCCGAGGATCGAGAGGAAGTCCCCTCCGGAAGACCTGTGAGTGGAAGAATCTCGGGCCAGCCTACGCGCGTTTACTGGCTTGGGGGCTCGGGCTTCTTCTCGCGGGTCGACGCGACCCAGGTGTCCTCGGGGACCTCGTCGTACACGGAGGCGGCCCGCGCGAGCTCCTCCTTCGCCTTTTGGGCCTCGACGAGCTCCGCGATCCGCTCCTTCCGGAACATCCAGTAGTGGATCCGCCACTCCCGCCCGTCGTACAGTGTCGTCTCCTCGCGCTCCGTCGTGAGAATCCCGGAGTCCTCGAGCATGTAGAAGGCGTCCCGGTCCTCCGGCTCGAGGACGTTGTCGATGATCCGCTCCGAGTAGCCGAAGAAGTTCAGGACGTGCTGGGCCATCGCCCGGGCCTCCTCCTCCTTCATGCCCGTCCGGTCGATCGAGTTCTTGATCGCGCGGGTGAGGTCCTCGACGGTCAAGCTGGAGACGGGCCCCTTGTCGGTCTTCGTCTGAATCGCCATGGGGCTTCCCACCGGGGTGAGGGCACTATTGCGGACGGGGTGTATTTATAGGTTCCGTGCGGCATCGTCGCACGTGATTCTCACGTCCGTCCGCACCGTCGGCGGGGGAAAGGCTAAGGGAGGAGCGCGTCAATGTCTTCCGGTCGGGGCGCGAGGGGGGCGCAGGGGTCTTGGAGGAGCCGGCGGGCGAGAGGCGGATGACGAAACGGGAGGAGCGCCTCCAGGAAGAGGTCGACGCCCTCAAGGGCCGCCTGAGGGATCTGGAATCGCGCATCGACGCGATGTCCGGGGGCCGCACGAAGGAGAGCGGCCGGATCCGCACGTTCGTCGCGGGCCTTGACGAGGCGATGGAGGGCGGGATTCCCGCGGGCCACGTCGTCCTCCTCGGAGGACCGAGCGGGACGATGAAGACCTCCCTCGGCCTGAGCCTCGTCCACAAGAACCGGCTTGAGGGGACGAAGGGATTGTACGTGTCCCTCGAGGAGGGGCGCGCGTCCCTCGTGCGGACGATGTCGCGCCTCGGGATGGAGCCGAAGGACGACTTCATCGTGGACATCGCGCGCCTCCGCACGGAGCACGAGGCGGCGGACGAGACGCGGGGCTGGCTCCAGATCCTGCAGGAGTACCTGGAGCGGAAGCGGGAGAAGGAGCCGTTCGGCCTCGTCGTGATCGACCCGCTGAACTCGCTGTACGCGCTCGCGCACATCACGGACCCGAGGGCGGACCTGTTCCATTTCTTCACGTTCCTCCGGGGGCTCGGCGTGACCGCGGTCCTCATCGAGGAGGCGTCCGACGACGGATCCGCGTTTCCGAACCACGAGGACTTCCTCGCGGACGGCGCGATCCAGCTCCGGTACGCGGGCGAGGGGGACGGGCGCGTGGCCGTCCACATCCGGTGCCTGAAGATGCGGCACACGAACCACAGCCGGGACTGGTTCCGGCTGGAGCACGCCGACAACGGGTTCGTCGCGCGGCCGCTCGGCGCTAGTACGCGCCCTTGATCTTGCTCCGGTCGATCTTGATCCCCGACGGGGTCGCCATCAGGAGGTTCTTCGCGACGACGGCGACGTCCCCGCCGCAGTCCCGTGCGCAGTTCTTCAGCTCCGCCGTCACCCGCTTCACGGCGAGCTCGTCGTTCCCGATCGCGGTGAAGTCGACGAGGAGCAGGCTGCCGTTGTACACGTGGGTCGTGAGGTCCCCGATGTCCTCATAGCGGTAGATCTCCGCGACCTTCACGAGGTGCTCGACGGGCTCTCCGAGGGCGATCCCCTCCTCCTCGAGCGCGAGCTCCCCGAGGTCGATGTACGAACTCGCCTCCGCGGCGACGCCGCCTTCCGCGGTCTTCCGGAATCCTTTCTTAATGAAGGCCATCCCAATCCCTTCTGGCGCGCCCATCCGGCTCCGGGAATTTAAAGGTATCGAACTCCCCCGGACCCGGTCACGTCCATAATCGATATTCTATAATAATCACTATATTATTATCGGGACCGATGGGTCCGCGGCCCCGCGGACGTCGCGCGCGGAACGTTTAAAAGGGGTCGTCCTTTGTCTCGCCGCCCATGGTCCACGACCTCATCGTCATTGGGGGCGGGCCCGCGGGCCTCACCGCGGGGGTCTACGCCCGCACGCGGAACCTCTCCACGCTGATCCTCGAGGCGGAGCAGGCCGGTGGGCAGCTCTCCTGGCTCTACCCGACGAAGTCCGTGTACGACTATCCGAGCTACATCGCGATCGAGGGGCACGAGCTCGGGCAGCTGTTCGTCGAGCACGCGCGGGTGAGCGGGGTGGAGGTCCGCGAGGGAGAGACGGTCGAGGAGGTGCGGCGGGGGCCGAAGGCGTTCGAGGTCCGCACGTCGAAGGGCGTGTACGAGGGGCGGGCGGTGATCGTCGCGATCGGCAACGGGCCGTTCAACCCGCGGGTCCTCGAAATCCCCGGAGAGACGGAGCACGAGGGGCGGGGCGTGCACTACCGGGTGCGGGACCGTCGGTCCTTCAAGGGGCACTGCGTCCTCGTCGTCGGCGGCGGGGACAGCGCGCTCGAGATCGCGCTCGAGGTCGTCGCGCCCGCGAAGGAGGTGACCCTCGTCCACCGACGCGCGGAGTTCCGGGCGATGGAGAAGAACGTGCAGGCGGTCCAGAAGTCCCCCGTGAACGTCCTGTTCAACTCCGAACTCGTGAGCATCGAGGACGTGGACGGCCGCCTGGACGCGGTCGTGTACAACAACATGACCCTGGAGAAGGTCGTGAAGCGGGTGGACTCGATCATCATCAACGTGGGGTTCGAGCCCCTCCAGACGAAGGTGGAGCGATGGGGCCTCGAGCTCGAGGGCGCCCGGAACATCAAGGTCCGGCCGGACATGAGCACCTCCGTCCCGGGCGTGTTCGCGTGCGGGGACGCGGTGTGGTACCCGAGCAAGGAGAAGCGGATCGTGACGGGCTGCGGGGAGGCGGTCACCGCGGTGATCTCCGTGTACAAGTACCTCAAGGCGCCGTACTGGGCGTGACGGCTCACGGGCCCCCGGCGCGGGCCTCGAGGTCCGCGAGGGCCGCGGGCAGCTCGGAGAACGCGTCGATCGACGCGTGGGGCCGGGCCTTCCGGAGGTCGCGGGGGTCCCCGTATCCGTACACCGCAGCGACCGTCCACGACCCCGCGGCCCGCCCCGCCTGGATGTCCACGGGGGCGTCGCCGACGACGACCGCCTGGGAGGGCGGCACCCCCAGGGCCCTCGCGCCGTGGAGTGGGAGCGCGGGGTCCGGCTTCGGCCGGGCGACCTCGTCGCCGCCCACGATCGCGCGGAAGAACCGGTCGATGCCGGCGACGCCGAGCATGTGCCGCGCCTCGTCCCGCCGCCGCGTGGACATCGTCGCGATTGCCCGGTTCTGGAGGAACTCCAGGGTCTCGCGGACCCCCGGATAGAGCCGCACCCCGCGGTCGACGAGCCGGTGGAACTCGCGGTAGTAGCGCTCCGTGATCTCCGCCGCGGCGGGTCCCTCGGTGCCCCGGAGCATCTTCATCTGCCGCTGGACGGGGATCCCGATGAGGGGGCGGAGCTCGGCGGCGCGGAGCGGGCGGATACCGGACGGTGCGATCGCGAGGTTCATCGCCTCGAGGATCGCGTCGAACGTGTCCATCAGCGTCCCGTCGATGTCCAGGAGGAGGGCGAGCACCCGCGCCTCACTCCTTCGGCTCCTCGTCGAGCTTCCAGAGCGGGTCCCCGACGTGGTGGAGCGTCCGCACGGCCTTCCCGTGCTCGGAGGCGACCATCTCGGGCCCCGAGATCAGCGCCTCTCCGACCGCGAGGGGGCGTCGGTTCTTCTCGTCCCGCACCCACACGAGGTCGCCCGGCGCGATCCCCGGGTCCGCGTCGACGATCCCCGGAGCCATCACGTCCGCGCCGTTGTACACGAACCGCACGGCGCCCATGTCCACGGTGACGTATCGCCTGGCGGGCGGGTACGCGAGGAGACCGCGGACCGTGAGGAAGGGGCGGTCCCCGACGACGAGCCCGCGCACCTCGTTGTCCGCGATCAGGAGCCGCCACGCCTCCGCCTCGGCGAGGTCGATGTCGTCGCGGTCCCGGAACGGGTCGACGCCGAGGGCGTCCGCGATCCCCTGGGAGAACGCGTTGATCTCCTTCCGGCGGAGGCGCTGCCGCCTACGGACCCGCATCGCGGCGTCGGCGACGCGCGACGAGGTAGATAACGACGACGACACCGATGGGGATCGCCACGTCGGAGAACTCCGGAGCGGTGATATGGCCCCACGTGTCGGGCACGAGGTCCGCGGGGGGACTCGTGCTGCCCCACGTGTAGGTGCTGCCGCCGAAGTCGACCGCGCGGACCGCGAAGCCCGCCTGCTGGCTGGCGGAGGGGGTGTCTGTCCCCCAGACGTTCGCGAAGCGGATCTTGAACTCGTAGATCCGGTGGCCGGAGAATCCCTCGCCGCCGCCGTTGCCGCTGTCGCAATCGGGGCTCGTGCACGGGACCCACAGGGTTCCGTCCCCCTTGTACGAGAGGAACGAACCGCTGATGAGGTAGAATCTGCGATCGTTCGCATCCGGTGCGGCCTCGATGCAGAGGTAGAGGTACGAGCCGCTCGTGCCGGCCTTGCCCGAGAGCCCGGTGTCGGAGAACGTGCCCGCGCCGGAGTACACGGAGTCGGAGCAGTCGCCGTCGACCGTCGGGGCCCCTGAGAGCGGGAGGGCCTCCACGGAAGCCGCGCTCGATCCGTGCATCGGGCCGATCAGGGGCGCGCCCCGCGTGCCTCCGCCGGGCTGGTCGAGGAAGTTGAAGACCGCTGTCGCGCCGGAGACTGCGTCCCAGTCCGTCGCCTCGATCGACATCGCCATGAGGCCCGTCGCGATGCCGGAGAGGTCCACGCTCGCCTCCATGCGGGTGCGGTCCTGGGCGACGCCGACGACGCGCCCCACCGGGGTCCACGCGCCGGGGGAGGGGGACCACTGGTACGCGAGCTCGGACACGACATGACCGTGCACCCCGCGGACCTCCACCATGAAGTCCGCTCGCACGCCAAGGACCGAGGTGCCCGCCGGGCTCTGGGTGTCCACGTCGATGAACGCTCGGAAGACGTCCTCCCCCGAGCGGGGGGCCGGGGGCGCGGGGTTCCCGCCGCTGCCGCCCGTCGGGCGGTCGAACCGCTCGGGCGCGGCGGACCCGCCGAAGATCCGCCCGGCGACGTCCGCGTACACGAACGCGGTCGCCCCGGTGCGGTTCGCACCGTAGTTCACGATGTCCACGTCCCGGTCCGCGGGGATCGTGCGCGTGTCCACCGCGAGCTGCGTCCAGTCCCCGAAGTACCCGTCGATCCGGTGGGTCGAGGGGGCGCTGCCGAGGTACGCGACGACGCTCGGGCCGTCCACGGTGACGGGGACGTTCGAGATCGACCCCGCGGTGGTCGTAACGAGGGCCGGGTCCACGTGGGCGACGAGGTAGTCGTTCGCCTCCGAGGGGCCGAACGCGACCTGGATGTCCCGCGTGACCGGCGTCCCGTCGGGGAGCCCGAGGCCCGTGATCGCGGTGAGGGTCCCGGGGGCGCGGTCCTTCGTGAGCCCCGCTTGGGTCACGGTGATCGGCCCGCCGAACGCGGTGAAGGAGAGGGTGGCGAACGTCCCGCCGGACGCGAGGACGACGGGGCTCGCGGGGTCCTGCCGCACGAGGACCGCCCGGAGGCGCTCGTCGAAGTGGACGCTTCCGAAGACGTCCACCCCCTGGTAGTTGGAGGCCGCGACGAGGAACGAGTGGCTCGTGCCGAGGTCGACGTCGCCGTTCGCGAGCTGGACCTCGACGCTGTTCACGCTCGCCCGGGCCAGGGCGGGCTGCAGGTTCCGCCACCCCATCCAATCGTCCGGGTCCGTGCCCGTGAACCCGTACAGGGCGGCGGAGGAGACCGCGTTGTTCCCGCCGCGGACCGCGACGAGGTACTCCGCGCCGATCTCGCGCGCGCTGAAGCCCGTCGCCGGGTTCGCGTCCTTGTCGATGAAGATGTAGAACCCGTCGAAGCCCGTCGTGTCCCCGAGGGCGATCCCTTCAACGCGGATCGCGAAGGAGAGGTACCCGGACGGCTCCAGGAGGGCGGAGTATGCGCGGAGCTTGACGTTCGCGTCCGAGGCGACCACGGTGTCATTGAGGAAACCGATCCCGCTCCAGTCCCCGAGGCCCCCGTCCACGGTGATCCGCGTGGGGGACGCGGGCGTCGGCGAGCTGAGGAGGAGATAGAAGGGTCCGAGGAGGAGGAGCGCGAGGACGATGATGCTCAGGCCGAGCCGCAGGTCCTTGTGGGTGATCACGCCGAAGCGGTTCTGCCGGAGCCCCTTCTTGTACGAGCCGTTGATGAGGCCGTTGATCGCGCCCGTGCCGTTCGTCGCCCCGCGGCCGTTCGTGATCCCGCTCGTCCGGCCCCGCGTGCCGTTCGTGCGGCCCGTCCCGTTCACGAGCCCGTTCGTGAGCCCGCTCAATCCGTTCGTCCGCCCGGAGCCGTTCGTCAGCCCGTTCGTGCGCCCGCGGACCCCGTTCGTGAGGCCGTTCGTGAGCCCGTTCGTCCGCCCCGTCCCGTTCGTGCGGCCGAGGCCGTTCGTGAGCCCGGAGGGACGCGGGATGCCGTTCCCGTTCGTGAGGCCCTGCCGCTCGCGCGGGGGCCGCCGGGGCGGCTCGGGGCCGGTCATGTGCGGGACCTCCCGAGGCCGATCTCGCGCGCCTGCGCCTCCGAGACGATGCCGCCCCGGAGGGCGAGGAACAGGAACATGATCCCCACGAGGAGGAGGACGATCCCGATGCCGAGCGCCGTCTGGTTCACCCAGCCGAACGCGTCGTACGCGTTCCCGAGGACCGGGACGCGGAGGGAGTCGTGCGCGACCGAGCCCGCGACGAGCCCGGGGCCGCCCGCGAGGAGGAGGATGATCCCTAGGAAGAAGAGTAGACGGTCACGTCGCAGGTTCACGGGGCGGGCCACGGATGATTACGCTCCACGGGTCCTCGGAGGACAACAGGGGTCTTGCTCGTAGACTAGGTCCCTATTTAACAGCTTGCCCGAGGTTTTCGGCGGCCGAACTCTCCTTCGGAGGCCCCCGGGCCTGCGCCCGGCAGCGCGCGGCCTCCGGCCCCCGGCCGAGGGCCTCGAGCGCGTCCGCGCGCAGTCCCCATGCGCCGGGGTCCCTGGGGTCGAGCTCGGTCGCCCGTTCCGCGGACCGGAGCGCGTGCTTCGGCCTCCCGGCCTCAAGGGCGATCACCGCGCGCTCGCGCCAGGCTTCCGCGTCGCCCGGGTCGAGGCCGAGGGCGGCGTCGAGGCTCGCGAGCGCCTCCCCGAACCGCCGCGCCTCCGCGAGGGCGCGGGCCCGGTCCAGGTACGCGACGTCGAGCGGGGCGCCCGCCGCGATCGCGGCGTCGACCGCGGCGACGGCGTCCGCGGGGCGGCCCGCCGCCCGGAGGACCTGCCCACGCGCGAGGTGGTCCCCGGACTCGGGAGGGGCCGCCGCCTCGAGGACCCGCAGGGCATCGTCCAGCCGGCCCGCGCGGGCGAGGGCCTGGGCGAGGGACCGCCGGACGGGGGCCCGCGGGCCGAGCTCGAGGGAGCGCTCGAGTGCGGGAATCGCCTCCGGGCCGCTCCCGGCCTCCAGGAGGGCCCGCCCCAGGAGGGCGTGGGCCTCCGGGTCCTCCGGGGACCTCCCGGCGAGGTCGCGGGCGACCGTGACCGCCTCCGCCGCGCGGCCGTCCCGGACGAGGAGGCGCGCGAGGGCGGCCATCGCGGGCGCGTCCCCCGCCTTCGCCGCGAGGGCGTACGCGGGGAGGGCCTCCTCGTCCCGCGCGAGGTCCTCGAGGAGCTTCGCCCGGAGGCGGAGCACCTCCGCGTTCCCCGGCTCCACCTCGAGCGCGACCTCGTAGGAGTGGAGGGCCTCCTCGTAGCACCGCCGCGCCTCCTCGGGGTCCCCGAGCTCGAGGCTCACGCGGCCGCGGAACGTCCACGCCTCGTCGTACGTCGGGTTCAGCACGAGGGCGTTCGTGAGGGCCTCCCGCGCCTCCTCGAGCCGCCCGATGTCGTGGAGCACCTCCGCCTTCGCCATCCACGCGTGGTCGTAGTTCGGGTTCAGCTCGAGGGCCTGGGAGATCAGCTCGAGGCCCTCCTCGGCCCGGCCGATCTTCCCGAGGGCGTGCCCCTTCGCGTACAGCGCGTAGTCGAAGTCCGGCTTCAGCTCGAGGGACTTGTCGTGGTACCGGAGGGACTCGGAGTGGCGCCCCATCTTGTCGAGCGCGTTCCCGATGTTGTTCCACGCGATCTCGTAGGACGGGTTCACCTCGATCGCCCGCTCGAAGTACGGGATCGACTCCGGGTACCGGCCGAGGTTGTACAGCGCGTTCCCGAGGTTGTTCCAGAGCACCTCGTCCCCCTGGTCGATCTCGAGGGCCTTCCGGTAGCAGACGACCGCGTCCTCGAGGCGGTCGATCCCGTGGTACGTGTACCCCTTGTTGTACCACGCGTGCTTGTACCGCGGGTTGATCGCGAGGGCCCGGTCGTAGCAGCGGACCGCCTCGTCGTGGATCCCGAGCATGAAGAAGGTGAACCCCTTGTTGTTCCACGCCTCCTCGTTCCTGGGGTTCTGCCCGAGGACCCGGTCGTAGCACTCGATCGCCTCCTCGTACCGCTCCGCGGAGTACAGCGCGTTCCCGAGCGCGTTCCAGGCGTCCTGGTACTCCGGCCGCAGGGCGACGGAGCGGCGGTACGCGACGATCGCGTCGTCGTACTTCCCGAGCTGCTCGAGGAGGAGCCCCTTCCGGAACCACGCGACCTCGTTCCCCGCGTCGAGGTCGCTGAGCTGCTCGTAGCACTCGAGGGCGCGGCGGGTCCTCCCGAGCTGGGCGAGGGCGAGCCCCTTGTCGTACAGCGCGACGTGGTAGTCGGGCTTCAGGAGGAGGGCCCGGTCGTAGCACTCCACCGCCCGCTCGTGCTGGCCGAGGTACGAGTACGCGTTCCCCTTGTTGTACCAGGCGATCTCGTACGCCGGGTTCGCGGCGAGGGAGCTCTCGTAGCACGCGAGGGCGTCCTCGTGGCGGCCGAGGGAGTCGAGGGCCACGCCCTTGTTGTTCCACACGACGTGGTCCTTCAGGCCGAGCTCGATCGCCCGGTCGTAGTGCCCGAGCGCGTCCTCGAACCGCTTCGTGTCGCACAGCTCGTTCCCCTTCAGGAACTCCTCCTCCGCGCGGGCGAGGACGACGGATCGCTCCTCCGTGACCGCGGCGGCGAGGATCAGGGACGACGCGAGGCGCGACAACGCGCGTTCCCATCCTGGGCACGCGATATAAACGTTGTCGGCCGGGTCTCGCCGGCGCGATTGTCGCGCCGTGGGGGCGACGTCCGAGTTGGCCTTGGGTAAGGGTAACCTCGCCGCCGCGCGCGGCCCTCCGGGTCGGTTCCTCGGAGGGAAACGGGGGGACGCATGTTTAAGTAGCGAGAGCCTCTTCGCTCGGTTCCGCGAGGGGATGGTCTGAGCACCGCCGACCTCGAAGGCTTCTCAAAATCGAAGGCGATGGAACTGCCGCGGTCCGTCGTCATCGGGCACGACGCGATCAAGCAGGTCGGAGACGTCTGCGCGAACCTGAAGATCGGCCGCCGCGCCCTCGTCGTCGCGGACGAGACGACGATGAAGATCGCGGGGGACACCGCGGTCCAGGAGCTCCAGGAGCGGAAGATCCGTACGGACACGTACCTGATCCCGGACGCGAACTGGGAGGCGGTGTGCGCCGCGAAGGACCTTCTCACGTCGAAGGACATGGACTTCGCCATCGGGGTCGGCGGCGGGCGGTCCATCGACGTCGCGAAGCTCTCCGCGTTCCAGGCTGCCGTGCCGTTCGTGAGCGTCCCGACCGCCGCGAGCCACGACGGGGTCGTGTCGAACCAGGCCTCGATCGAGAAGGAGGGGCACAAGCAGAGCTTCGGGGCGCAGACCCCGATCGCGGTCGTCATGGACACGGGGATCATCGCGGAGTCGCCGTTCCGCCTCCTCGCGGCGGGATGCGGGGACATCATCTCGAACTTGACCGCGGTGAAGGACTGGGCCCTCGCGCGGAACCTCCGGAACGAGTACTACTCGAGCTACGCGACGGCCCTCAGCGAGCTCGCCGCGCGGCTCCTGATCGAGAACGCGCACACGATCAAGCCCCGCCTCGAGGAGAGCGCGTGGTTCGTCGCGAAGGCCCTCGTGTCGAGCGGGGTCGCGATGTCGATCGCGGGGTCCTCGCGCCCGGCGAGCGGGAGCGAGCACAAGTTCTCCCACGCCCTCGACAAGCTCGCGAAGAAGCCCGCCCTCCACGGGGAGCAGTGCGGGGTCGGGACGATCATGATGATGTACCTCCACGGGGGGAACTGGGAGGAGGTGCGGAATGCGCTCCTCGCGATCGGGGCGCCGACGACGGCGCGGGCCCTCGGGATCACGGACGACGAGTTGCTCGAGGCCCTCGTCCACGCCCACGAGATCCACCCGGAGCGGTACACGATCCTCGGGGACGCGGGGCTGACGCACGACGCCGCGGAGCGGCTCGCCCACATCACGAAGGTCGTGTGACCGCGTCACCCGCGGATCGCGAGCGAGAACGCGATCAGGGCGACGCCGAACAGGATCGCCGGAATCGCGAACGTCCAAATCCGCGTGGCCCCGGCGCCCGTTCGATACGCCGCTCCGGCCGTCGCGAGGCCGCCGCCGGAGAACAGGAAGCCGAGCCAGAAGAAGACCTCCCCGACGGCGGTCGCGCGGTCGACGCCCGTCGTCGCGACGACCGCCTCCTCGACCGCGAACGCGATGATCGCGAGCAGGAGGACGACCTCGAGGGCGCCGAGGATCACCCACGGGATGCGCACGGGACCCCGAGGCGGGGAGGCGTCATCTATCTGTCGTCGGCGAGGACTCCGAATCGGTCCAGCGAGGTGAGGATGCGGTCCACGACCGGGTCCGCATCGATCGTCAACCGGTATTTCCGGAAATATTTCTGCAACGCGGCGAGCCCGAGGTCGAGCATCGCGGACGCCTCGGTGAGCCGGACCCACGGCGCGGTCCCCGTGCGGTCGACCCGCAGCGCTTCGGAGAGATCGATAAACCAGGGATGGCCGTCGTGGAGGAGAATGTTGAAGGCACTGAGGTCCGTGTGGACGACGCCTGCGCGGGCCATCGACTCGATCCCCGCCAAGATCTCCTGGAGGACGGGCTCGGGGTCCTCGAGGCGCACGTCAACGAGTCTCGGCGCGGGGCCGTCCTCGTCCCCGAGGTACCGCATCGAGAACATCGCCTCCACCCGCCGCGCCGGGGTGGGCACGCGGACGCCGCCCTTCCACGCGCGGTGCAGCGCCTCGAACTCCTCCGCGGCCCGCCACCCCATCGCGTCCGCCTTCACCGGCCCGTCCCCCTTGTGGGACGTCCGGTAGAGCCGGTACATCTTCACCGCGATCGGGGCGCCGTTGTACGAGCAGAGCAGGACTTCCGCTTCCTTCCCCGCGCTGATTGGGCGCACGACCTCCGTCGCGAGCCCCGCGGAGAGGATCGCGGCGACGCGGTCGTCGTGGCTGGGCTCCTCGAGCTCGAGCCGGCCCGTCTGGATCCGCCAGCGCACGCTGGCGTCGAGGTACGGTGTGTTTGGCATCGCTTGGTTCGTGAGTCGTCCATGGATCGCTCGCACTTTCGGGCACACGCTGCCGGGAGACGAGAGCGGACGGGCTCACGGGGCTCCCGGCACGGATCGGAAAACTCGGGTCGTGTTCATCGCCGGAAGCCTCCTGGTCCTACGGACCGTCGTCGTCCATGGAGGCGGGGGTAAATGAAGGTGCCGTCGCGGGAATCGGGCCGGGCGCTGAGTTGGCCTTGTGTGAGGGTAACTCACGAGGAGCGCCGCGGAGCCCTCCCCGGCCAACGTATTTACCCCCAGCCCACCGTATCGACCCGAGGCGGCGGGCGACCCAGGGGCGGGTTTCTGTGAAGGGGGCCGTACCACGGAAGGTGAACATGACGACCGCCGAGGCCGTGCTCCTCTCCATGGGCTACCGCGTCTTCCGCGAGACGTTCGACCTCGTCGCGGTCCGGAAGCTCGAGGACGGGAAGCGGTTCCACACCCGCATCGAGGCCCACGGCGCGCCCGCGATCCCGAGGGGCGCGGAGGTCGACGTGCACATCGACTACATGCACGAGCGGAGCCACAACCACGGGTCCCTCGCGGAGGGCGGGTCGATCGCGATCGAGATGGAGTCCCTGCTCGACTTCCTCGCGGTCGCGAAGCCGTCCCGCGGGAAGCCGGGGTTCATCGCGTGCCCGACGTGCGGGAAGGAGATGGCGAGCGCGCTGTTCGAGACCCACCGGAAGATGTCCCACCGCTAGGCGGGCCACAGGGCTTTCACAATCAGGTCACGAGACTCGGGATCTTTGGCGATGCTGAGCTCGTCCGTGGCCCGCACGACGACCGCTCCCCATTGGCGATCCTCGATCCTCGCGGGAAGGGCCCGCAGTTTCTCAGCGTCGATCGACGCGACCATCGAGGGACCGTACACGTTGATTGCGAACACCTCCCGCGTGAGGTCCTTCCCCTTCCGTTCCATGAACTCGTCGTAGAGGTCGATGGCCAGGAAGTCCGGGCGCACGATGTCCCCCAACTCCAACAGGAACCGGGTCCACGCGTCCCGCGCCCCGGGGTCCGTGGCGGGCGTGTCGTCGATCCCGACGTGGAACCCGAGGACGAGCACGTCCTCCCGCCACCGGAAGTCGTGCTGGTCCTTGCGGTCGTACCGCCACACGGCGACGCCCGCAAACGCCTTCGGGCCCACGGGGAGGCGGTGCCACAGGGTGATGTCCCACCCGTCCGCGAGGGTCTTCGCGTTG
>VBMI01000024.1 GCA_005878955.1 Methanobacteriota archaeon | reverse complement strand
CGGGAGGGAGGACCGGGTGCCGGGCCCGCGGCGCACCTCGACGTCCGGGACGTAGAGGTCCACGCCTCCCTCGCGGACCGTCCGCGTGGGGAAATCGAGGTCCTCGGGACGCGGAACGCGAGGGTAGTCCACGACGCGGCGAACGCAGAGCCCGCTAAAGGGATTGCTAGACGATCTCGCCCTTGATCAGCTTTACAATCTTGTACGGGAGGAGGTTCCGGTTCACGGGCGTCACCTCGAGGATGCGGAGGTCGTCCCGCCTGCGGATGTCCTGGAGGAGCGGGTTCCGCGACTTCTTGTGGAGGGTGAGGATCAGGGGCTTGTCGGCATCGAGCGCCTCCTTCACCGCCGCGATGAAGTTCGGGCTCTCCACCTCCATCTTGCCCACCTCGTCGATGACGATCACGTCCGTGCTCTCCGTGGCGAACTTCAGGGCCCGGACGCCGACCTCCTCCAGGGCGTTCACGTCGACCCCGAAGCGGCCAACCATCGTCTTCGACTCGATGTCCTTCGAGGCGAACACCCGCTGCTCCTTCGTCGCCCAGTCCATCACGTAGAACCCTTCCCGGCGGTTCTTCTTCACGATGGGCTCCGTGATCATCCCGCCGACCTTCAGCCCGTCGGCCTCGAGCATCTCGATCACCTTCAGGAGTGCGTACGTCTTCCCCGCGCCGGGGAGCCCAGTAATGCCAATCTTCAGGGACCGTCCCATGAGAGGTTCCGCGGTACCTGTATCGCGTTTCTTATATTTAACACGTCTTATTTAAAGAGCCTCGCGCGGAAGTGCGCGACGGACCGCCCGCCCGAGGATCTAGCGACCGCCCGGCGTCCCCCTCGCGGGGGAGGCCCTCGGGGCGGCCTTCTGCGACTGCTCCTTCCGACGGACCTTGCGGACCATGAGCACGGGCCCGCCCGCCTGGCGCGCGATCTGGTCCTGCATCGCGCCGAAGGCGAACTGGGTGAGGCGCCACTCGCTCGACGCCCCCAGGACCAGGAGGTCGCTGTCCTTCGCCTCGCGCACGACCGCGTCGACAATCGACCGCACCTTGACGAACTTCTCCCTCACCGGGACACCGTGGGTCTTGCACATCTGCGCGAGCCGGGACGAATACGCCTTCTCGCGGTCCAGCTCCGCCTCGGTCTGCGCCGCGCTCAAGATCGTGATCTCCGCCATGTGCTTCTTCGCGAGGAGGATGGCGTACCCGGTCGCGTAGCTCACGTGCCACTCCGGGGCGTTCATCACGAGGATCCGCCGGAGCTTCTCCTTGAGCCCGGCGGTCTTGAACACGACGACGTCGCACGGCGCCTCCTGGACGAAGCGATCCACGTTCGTCCCGAGGACGAGGCCCCGCCGCCAGGTCCCCTTCCACCCCGCGATGAGGAGGTTCACGTCCTCGTCCCGCACGGTCTCGAGGACGGCCTCCGCGACCTGGTGCGAGACGACGGCTCGGCCCTTCGCGCGCACGCCGGCGTCCGAGGCGCCGCGGGCCAGCCGCCCCAGGCCCCGCCGGACCTCGGAGATGTAAAACCGTTCGATCGCGTTCAGCGGCAGGGTCGTCGGGACCTCGATGACGTTGAGCACCGTGATGTCCGCGTCCTCCACGCGGGCGATGAGGGACGCGAAGTCGACGAGCACGGGGTCGGCGAGGTCGTCCACAGGGACGAGGATGTGGTATCGCTCCTTCGGCACCGGGATGAACGCCTCGACGAGGGGCCCCGCGGCCTCCGCGATCTTTTCCCTCCGGGTCCAGAGATAGTACACGCCGAACCCGAGGATGGTCCACCCGAACCCGATTCCCCATGCGAGGGGTTCGACGAGATACAACGCCACGGAAAGAACCGCCTTGCTCGCGAGGCCGACGATCGGGAGGAGGGGGAACAGGGGCATCCGGTACGGCCGCTTGACGTCGGGGTGCGTCCGGCGAAGCACGATGACCGCGCCGTTCACGAGGGTGAACAGGATCAGGAACATCAGATCGGCGGACGCGGCGATCTGGATCACGTCGAGGAAGACGATCATGAGTCCGATGATCAGCCCGCTCGCCAGGATCGCGTTCTTCGGCGTGCGGTACTGCGGGTGGAGCTTTCCGAAGAGCCGGGGCAGGTCCCCGTCCCGCCCCATCGCGAACGCGACGCGGGAGGAGGAGAAAATCAGCGAGGGCAGGGCCGCGAGGGACCCGATCAGGACCCCCGCCGTGATTACGACAAGCCCCAGGAACGGGGTCGGGAACGCCGCCTGCGCGGCGATCGCCAGGGAGGCCTGGTTCAGGAACAGGGGGTTGCCCGTGCCGAGGACTGCAATCGTCACGAAGGCGACGGAGATGAAAATCAGCGTCGCGATGCCCAAGGTGAGGAAGTGGGCGCGCGGGATGTCCCGCTCCGGGTTCCGCGTCTCCTCCCCGGTCTGCGCGATGATCTCGTACCCCTCGAATACGATGAACGTGAGGCCCATCGCCATCATCGTGATGACCGCGGGCGGGTACGGCAGGGCGGACTGGAAGAGGGGCGTGAAGTTCCTCGCGGCGGCGGGGTTGCGGGCGAACCAGAGGAGCCCGGCGACGACGTAGAGGACCACGATCCCGAGCAAGAGGATCGTGATCGCGATGCTCGACCGACCGGTCGCCTTCGCCCCCCGGTAGTTCACCCCGATGAAGATCGCGAGGACGATGAGGGAGAGCCCCTTCACCACGAACGACTGGTCGCCCGCCGAGAGGAACGCGAGGGGGCCGTTGTTCTGGGTCAGGAAGTAAACGGCGAAGTATCCGAAGCTGACCGTATAGAACGCGCCCACGATGCAATGGCCGAACCACGAGATCCAGCCCCCGATGAAACCGTAGGGGCCTCGCATCGCGGTCTTCACCCACAGGTACCCGCCGCCGGTCTCGGGGAAGGCGGAACCGAGCTCGATGTACGCCATCGCCGTGAACAGGGTCACGCCGAAGTTCAGAAGGAACACGACGATGAGGGCGGGGCCCACCATCAGGAGGGCGGGGCCCACGAGCAGGAAGATCGTCGTCCCGATCGTGGGCCCCAGGCCGATCATCGTGATCTCGAGAAGCCCGAGGTCCCGCCGGAAGCGGACCTCGACCTCGCCTGCTTCCCTCCCCTTGGACTTGTAGCCGGTCGCCATCCGAACGGCGTCGATGAGGGGGGCGGTATAAAGCTTGTCGGCGGGCTACCCGGAGACGCGCTCGACGAGCATCGCGGGATAGCGCAGGGACGGCACGTACCGGAGGCGCGCGACCGCCTTCGCGCGTCCGACCCGAGTGGTGACGGTGACGTCCAGCATCTCGCCGGAGAGGCTCGCGTACCCCATCCGCGTCGTGCCGCGTC
Source organism: Methanobacteriota archaeon (assembly GCA_005878955.1). GTDB lineage: Archaea > Thermoplasmatota > Thermoplasmata > RBG-16-68-12 > RBG-16-68-12 > EA-19. The sequence goes on along the minus strand of VBMI01000024.1, from coordinate 5,830 downwards.
GGAGGGCCGCCGTGTCGATGCGGGCACGCGCGGCGACCACGGAGGGCTGCGCCCTCATCCCCGCCTCGATCGCGCGCTCGAGGGCGCGTACGCCTCGTCCGTTCACGGGCGTCCCCACGTATTGATGGTACACGGAGCCGAGCTTCACGCCGGCCTCGAAGACGGCACGTTCGCGGTCACTGCACCGGAACAATCTCGTCAGCGGATCGCGTGCGGCGGACATACAGCGGACCTCCGAAGATGTAGGCGAGGATACCGAGGAGAAGGAGGGAGAAGACGATCGCCTCCACGGTCGCGCGGCTCTGGAGCGCGAGGTACGCGAGGATCGCGAGCGCGCCCACGCCCGCGGTGACCAGGGTGGCCGGCACCCGCAGCGCGTCCGAGACCTTGGGGTAGGGGACGTTCGAGATCATGAGGACCGCCGCCGCGATGGAGGCGAGGAGGACGACGGGGTTCGCCTCGACGATCACCGCGGCCTTGCCCGCGGACTGTCCGAACAGCTCGACCATCGAGATGACGAGGAGCGCGTTCGCGGGGGTGGGGAACCCGAGGAAGGACTCCTTCGTGTAGTCCATCTGGACGAACCGCGCAAGGCGAAGGACCCCGAAGCTCGCGATCAGGGTCGAAGCGACGACCGCCAGCGCGTTCCACGGGTCCGTCCATGCGCTCCCCCGGGCGCCGTCGTAGAACACGCCGTACACGAGCAGCGCGGGGGCGATGCAGAAGCTGATCGTGTCGCTGAAGCTGTCGAGATACTGTCCGCGGTTGTGCTTCGAGCCCCACCGCCGGGCCGCGAGTCCGTCGAGGCCGTCGAGGACGACCCCCGCGATGACGAGGACGGAGGCCTCGAGCCAGCGGCCATCGATCACGTACGTGATGGCGAGGAACCCAACGAGCGCGTTCACGACCGTGATCACGTCCGCGGGCGCGATCTTACGGACCCAGGCCATCCTGCACCTCCGCGATTGTGGACGCCCCCGCCCGCACCCGGTCCCCCACCGCGACGACGAGGCGGCAGCCCGGGGGCAGCACGAGTTCGACCCGCGACCCGAAGCGGACGAGCCCGATGCGCTGGCCCTTCTTGACCTTATCCCCGGGCCTCACATATGGGACGATGCGGCGGGCGAAGATCCCGGCGACCTGGGTGAGCTCGAGCGGGCCGAAGCGGGTCTCGATCTCCCACACAAGGCGCTCGTTGCTCGCGCTCTCGGGCCCCGAGGCGATCGCGAACCCTCCGGGGCGATGGGTTTGGCGGAGGACCACGCCCCCAATCGGCGCGCGGTTCACGTGGACGTCCGAGACCCCCATGAAGATCGCGAGCCGGCCCGCCGCGGGGTCCGCCACGAGGACGCGACCGTCCGCGGGCGAGACGACCCCCGCCCCGATCACGCGACGCGGGTCGCGGAAGAAGAAGAGGATGGCGAGGAACGCGAGGCCGAAGGGGAGAGTCAGGGCGCCGAGGGCCATCTGCTCGAACGCGAGCACCGCGGCGGCAATCGCGACCATGACGAGGACCGGGGCGAGGAGGATGCCGGCCGGTGCGCCTCGGGCAATCACCGGCCAGCGAACCGCGTGGCGCGATAAAGCCATTGCCCGCGGATGCCTGCCCCGGGAGGACCCACCGTGCCTCACGGCCACAAGTTCGACCCGTCGATGCGGGGACACCTTCTCGACCCGAAGCGGACCCGGTATCTCCCGCCAAGAGCCATCCTCGCGAAGTTCCCGATCACATCAGGGATCGTGGCGGTCGACATCGGGTGCGGGCCGGGGTACTGGACGATTCCGATGGCGGAGATCGTCGGGCCGTCAGGCCGCGTGTACGCCGTCGATATCGAGGAGGAGATGCTCGCGGAGCTCCGCGCCGGGCTCGCCGACCGGCCGGGGCTGAACGTGCAGGTCTTCCGCTCCATGGAGGACCGCATCCCTCTCCCCCCGAAGTCGGTGGACTTCGCGTTCCTCGCCTGCGTCCTCCATGAACTCGACGGCCCTGGGACGCTGCGGGAGGCGGCACGAGTCCTGCGGCCGGCGGGCTCGCTCGGAGTCGTGGAGTGGAAGAAGATGCGACAGCTCGAGGGTCCGCCGTACCGACATCGGCTCTCCGTCCGCCAGGCGCGGGAGGCTTTGGATCGGGGAGGGTTCACCGCCGGTGATCCCTTCGAGGCGGGTCCGTACCATTACGCGGTCGTCGCGCGGTTGAAAACGGGATGAGGCCTACGTGGCCTCGACGGAGGCCCGGTGGCGACACGCCTCGGCCTGCGCCGTCTCGCCGAGCTTCACGTGGATCGTGGCCTTCGTGCGCCAAAGCCCCGGGTAGCCCGGCTCGATTTCGGACACCCGCTCGAGGCACTGGAGCGCCCGCCGGTACTCCCGGATCTTCGCCAGAAACACGCCCTTCGTGAAGAGCGCGTCCGTGTTGTCGGCGTCCGCGCGCAGGGTGTCCTCGCACACCTTCAGCCGGCGGGAGACCAGCACGAGCTCCTCGTTGATGCGGACCTCCTCGAGGGCCGTCGAGCGGAGCGGCTCCCGGCTCCAGGGCCAGTGCATTGGCCTGCGTATAGGCGGAGGAGAACCCATATAGATTTTCGGGTGAGAATCGTGCATGATACCGAGGGTCAAACAGCTTTAAGCGTGGTATCGGGTTCGAAAACGATTGCCATGATGGAACGGAAGCCCGTGATCGCGGTCATCGGAGGTTCGAACACCGCCTCGCCGGAGGCGGTGCAACTCGCGGAGGAGGTCGGATTCCTCATCGCGCGTGCGGACGCCGTCCTCGTCTGCGGCGGCCTGAACGGTGTAATGGAGGCGTCGTGCAAGGGGGCGAAACGGGGCGGCGGGCTGACGATCGGAATCCTGCCCGGGTCCGACGCCCGCGACGCGAACCCGCACGTGGACGTGCCCATCGTCACCGCGATCAGCACGGCGCGCAACGCGATCGTCGTGCGGTCGGGGGACGCGATCATCGCGATCGACGGCAGCTACGGGACGCTCACGGAGATGGCGTACGCCTTCGACCTCAAGAAGAAGGTGTTCGGACTGAAGTCCTGGGAGCTCGAGAAGATCGGCGTGCCGGGAGACCTGTACGTCGCCGTGAAGACGCCCCGGGAGGCCGTCGACCGCGCGATCGAAGAGGCGAAGCGTCGGGCGCGGTGAGGGCCGCAGTCTTATTAGCGGCGCCGGGCATCATCGCGCGTGCGGCGGTCGCTTTCCCCCGCAGTTCTCGGAGAACTCGGGCTCGAGGCGGCCTCGGCGCGCGACCTCGCGGACCGCGTGGACCGGATCCTCGCGCAGCACCCCAACGCGCGGGATGCGGAGGACCAAGTTCGGGTTTGGATGGAACTTCGCGACCTCCTTGCCGCCCGCCCCGCCTGGCGGGGGAACTTCGAACTCCACCACCGTCTCTTTTCCCTCGCGTATGACGGGCGGCCACCGGCGGCGGGTCCCGCACCCGCGTGGGCCCCCTCCCCGGAGGGCGTCATGGGGTCCAACATCGGGAGGCTGATGGCGGAGCGGGGGCTCGGCGCGTACGCCGAACTCCACCGATGGTCCGTCGCCCATCGGGAGGAGTTTTGGGCGACCCCGGAGCTCAACATCGCGGAGAGTTGCTTACAGGCGGAGGGAGGAAAGACCGCAATCCTCTCCGCGTCGGAAACGGCCCCCGAGGTCCGGCGAGTCACGTACGCGGAGCTGCGCGGGTTGAGCGACCGCGTCGCTCGCGGTCTGGACGCGCTCGGACTCTCCCCGGGGGACCGCGTCGCATTGTACATGCCCATGACGCCGGAGGCGGTGGCGGCTTACCTCGGAACGGTGCTCTCGGGGCGCGTCGTCGTCGGGATCGCGGATGCCTCCGCGCCACCGGAGTTCGAGAAGCGCGCACGCATCGCGGGGGCCCAGGCGGTCTTCACGGTCGACGCGTACGTCCGCGACGGGAAGGAGCAGCACGTCTACGAGAAGGTCGTCGAGGCGGGGGGCCCGCGCGCGATCCTCCTCCCGAGCGACGTCGGCCGCGACGCCCGCGCGTCGCGCCCCGACGATCTCCCGTGGGACGATTTCCTGGGAGCCGCGGGCACGTATGAGGCCGTGGCGTGCCTCCCGGGGGATCCGACGAACATCCTGTTTTCGTCGGGGACGACGAAGGATCCGAAGGCGATCCCGTGGAGCCACACGACCCCGATCAAGGCGGCGGCGGACGCGTACCTGCACCACGATGTCCGGTCCTCCGACGTGCTCGCGTGGCCCACGAGCTTCGGCTGGATGATGGGCCCGTGGCTGACGTATGCGAGCCTCGTGAACTGCGCCGCGATGGCCCTTTACGTCGGGGCGCCGACCCGGCGGGAGGCCGGGGAGTTCTTCGAGGCGGCGGGGACGACGATCCTGGGCGTCGTTCCGAAACTCGTCCGGAGCTGGAAGGAGGGGCGGACGATGGAGGGACTGGACTGGAGCCGGATCCGGCTCTTCACCTCCACCGCGGAGCCCTCGACCCCGGACGAGATGCTGTACCTCATGTCCCTAGCTGGGTACGCACCCGTGATCGAGTATTGCGGGGGCACGGAGGTGGGCGGCGGGTACCTCACGGGGACGGTGGTCCAGCCCTGCGCGCCCGGGATGTTCACCACGCCCGCCCTTGGGATGGACGTCGTGATCCTGGACGATGGGAAGCCCGCGGACCGGGGCGAGGTGTTCCTCGTGCCGCCCTCGATCGGCCTCTCGAACGAGCTCCTGAACTACAACCACCTCGACGAGTACTACGCGGGGCTCCCTCGGGGTCCGGCCGGCGAGCTCCTGCGGCGGCACGGAGATCGGATCGAGCGGCTCCCGGGGGGGTTCTTCCGGCACCGCGGCCGCGTCGACGACGTGATCAACATCCACGGGGTGAAGACGAGCGTGGAGGAGGTACGCAGCGTGATCGCGCACGAGCTCGTGTACGATGCAAAGCCCGTCGCGGTGGACATCGACGGGAGCGGCCAGGCGGTCCTCGTCATCTACGCCGTCCCGCGGGATCTGTCGGAGGTCCGCTCGACGGCGTTGAGGGCGCGGCTCCTGCGGGACTACCGCGAGGCGATCCGACGACGACTGAACCCACTCCTCGCCCACGTGGAGGACGTCGTCCTCGTGCCGGAGCTCCCCCAGGCGGGCCCCGGGAAGACGCGGACGATGCGCGAGTTCCAGGAGGACTACCTTGCGCGGACCCCGCGCGCGAGCCGCCCTCGGACGACGTGACGCCGATAAGGTTCAAGAATCGCGCCGGGCTTCGCGCCCCGTGGCGCCGTCCCGCGTCCGCAAGGCGAGCTTGAAAGACCTCGATACCCTCGTCCGGCACCGGCGCGGGATGTGGGTGGACATCGCGCGCTTCACGCCGGAGGAACTGGACGCGGGGGACCGCGTGTACCGCCGGTGGGTCCGCCCGCGCCTCCGCTCGGGCCGACTCGTTGGGTTCATCGCCGAGGATGGGCGGGGGCGTGCCCTCGCGAGCGGCTGCGTCTGGCTCATGCCCCGCCAACCCAGGCCCTCGTGGAACGGCCCCTCGGTGCCGTACCTGATGTCGATGTACACCGAGCCCGCGCACCGGGGGAAGGGATGCGCGACCCGCATCGTCCGGGAGGCGATCCGATGGGCCCGCGCGCACGGGTACGACGCGATGACGCTCCACGCCTCGGACTACGGCGAGGCGATCTACCGCCGCGAGGGCTTCGGGCGGACGATGGAGATGCGGCTCCGCCTCCGGTCGAGGGGCTGGGTCCGGTGGAAGGCCCGTCGCACCGCGAAGCGGAGCAAAGTCTAAACCCCTCTCGCGGGTTCGACGCGCGAATGGTCGAGGAGGTCGATGTCCTCG
>VBMI01000023.1 GCA_005878955.1 Methanobacteriota archaeon | reverse complement strand
ACGATTTCCTCACCCGTGAGCGATACGAGGCGTTTGTCCGCCAGCTCGACGCGGTCCTCGGGCTACGGCGGGTGCGGGCGTTCCACCTGAACGACTCCGAGGCGGGAGTCGGTTCCCGCCTCGACCGCCACGAGCACATCGGGCGGGGAAAGATCGGAATCGAGCCGTTCCGGTGGCTCGTGAACGACGAGCGCTTCGCGGACGCGCTCGGAATCCTCGAGACGCACGGCACGGACCGCACGTTCAAGAAGAACCTGAAACTGCTGAAATCTCTCCGGGCGACGCCGGTCACCGCCTAGCGGGCGAGGCCGTCGCGCACGAGGACGGTGGTCGTATACACGAGTTCGGCCGCCACGAGGCCGCGCTCGGAGGACTGAACGAGGCGGGAGAACCCGCGCAGGCCGGGGAGCGCCTCGAGCAATCGGAGGAGCCCCCTTCCTTCGCTCATACGGACTCCATCCGGTCCAACCACGTGCATCGACGCGGACCGGCGATCGGCATCCAAGTCCCCGAGGAACGGATTGGCCTCCAGCGACGCGAGCGGGATCGACCGGACGCGTCCCCCGCGGTCGAGGCGGTGGACCCAGTTCCGGAAGAACGTGCAGAGGCCGCAGTCCGCGTCGTAGAAGAGCAGATACTCGCGGCCCGCCACGGGAGGCCATGCGCCGGCGGGCGTAAAGGTTCGCGGGCCTCAGAAGGGTAACCGCATCAGCGCGACCGCGAGCGGTAGGAGGGCCTCGTCCTTGCCGAGGAACCGCGCGGTCTCGAGGGCCGCGTCGAGGAGGACGATCGTGTGCTCCTTCTCCCCCACGGTCCACTGGCCGTACGCGTTCACGATCGTCGCGAGGACGGCGTCCAAGGGCACGCCGACCTCGAGGGCCTGGCGGACGGTCACCTCCGCGGGCGGGGTCTTGTACTGGAGGCTCGCCCGGAGGGCGGTCATCACCGCGTCCTGGCCGATCTCGGGCGGGGGACCGAGCCGCAGGAACTCCGGGTAGCCGAACCGCGGGACGAGGGTGCGGTACGCCTTCCACAGGAGGTGGAAGTTCTCCGCGGGCTCAAGGTAGGGGGCCGCCCCGCGGATCGCGTGGGCGAGGATCAGGGTGTGGCCGAGGAAGCCCGGGTCCGCGGAGGCCGCGACGAGGAGCGGGCGGACCGCGTCGTCCGTGCGGCGGGCAATGAGGAGTTCCCCGAGCCGGGATTCGACCTCGTCGAACGCCCCCGCCTCCGCCGCGTCGGCGAGGCGCGCACCGGATCCCGGGGCCCCGACGGCCTCGAGCGGCGGGATCTCGGCAGGGCGGGTCCCTTTCATCGCCTCCGCGAGGTAGAACCCGAGGTTCGCGATCGGGAGGAGCCCGCGCGGGAGCCCGAGGGCCTCCGCGGCCTCCAGGAACGAGACGGCGAGCGCGAGGTGGTGGCCGAGCTTCCCGATGTCGCTCAGGGTGAACCGGAGGACCACCCGCGCCGCGGCGGGGATCCCGCGGTCGAGCGCGATGCGGGCGAGGACGGCCCCCGCGACGGCGAAGTCCCCTGCGGCGAATGCCTCATAGAGGGCCGCGGTGGGGTCCGGGATCGGCGGGAGGCTCCGCGCGCGGATCCGGACGTCCTCGGCGGTGAGGCTCCGCTTCCGGAGGCTGAACGAATAGAGGGTGAGGAACCGAAGGAGCGGGACGCCCGCGGGAAACCCGCTGATTGCGAGCATGCCTCGCGCCGCGTTCGTCGTCTGGAGCCCGTGCGGGGTGTGGAGCTGCGGGTCGTTCTGGTTCGCGTTCGACATCAGGACGGAGTCGAGCACGAGGTTGCACTGCGCGGGGTCCGGGGACACGCGGTCGAAGAGCTGCATCGCCCGCTGGTGCTGTCCGGTGACGAGGAGTTCGTTGAACTGCGAGACCTCGGTGGCCCGCCCGAACATCCCCCGCGGAGAGCCGGGCACCGCTCATAACGTTTCCCCGGTGGACGGAGATGCTGACGGCAGCGCACTTCGCGACCCTCCGACCGCAGCGGACGGCCACTCGGATGCGCGCCGTGCTGGGGTCGTTCCCTTATATAGTCCCAGGCCTCGCCGCGGCTTGGCCGGGGACTCGTGTAGCACCTTGTAAACGTCATTCCCAAATACCAAAACCGGCCGTATAGTACACCGTGTCGGGCCTGCTAAACGAGCACGTGAAACCCTCCACCGGAAGACCGGAACCCCCGCGAAACCAGCGCGGCCGGGGGGGTGCGTCGCCCCAGGGGGCCACCCCCGAGGAGATCCAGGCCAACCACGATCTGTACCGCGAGCTGATGGACCGGTTCACGGTCCTCGCGGAGACCTGCGCGCGGTTCTCCGCCGAGGTGTATCGCCGCTCGGGCACCCCGATCGAGTCGGACGTCGAGGGGACGGTCCAGAGGAACCTGTCGATCGCCCACACGGTGTTCTCGAGCTGGTCCCTCGAGATCCTGGCGGTCATCTACCTGAACAAGGCGATCCGCCTCCACGACCTGCGGGGGGCCATTCACACGATCTCCGCGCGGACGCTCGCGACGAAGCTCCGGCAACTGGAGCGGGCAGGCCTCGTGCAGCGGGAGGACTCCGAGAAGGAGCCCACGGAGACGCGGTACTACCTCACGCACAAGGGGCTGATGATCACCCGTCTCGGCGAACCCGTGTTCCTGTATCTCCGCCTGGCGGACGGCTGGCGGGCAGCGATGGGAGAGGACGCCGAGGCGCGTGCGCCCCACGAGGTCCCGGTCCCGTCGCCGGTCAGCCAGGTGTAGGCGTTCCGTTCATCCCGCGACGTCGATTCCGATCGTCCGAAGCCGTTCCGCTGTGGGCCGACCCGCGGGATCCCAACCTCGGGCCGCGTAGTACTCCCCCTTCAGCCGGGCGAGATCCTCCGGCGCGATGCGTTCGGTGCGCGCGCCATACGGGAGCGCCTGGTCCTTGAACCGGGGCGGGAGGTCGTCGTCCGCGGCGCCCGCGCCCATCCGGACGGAGAAGAGCCGGGCGAGGTTGTACGCCCGGTCGCCGACCCGGAGCATGTCCTCGGCCCCGAGTTCCGAGCCCATCGCCGCGTTCACGAGGTCCCGGACGAGGTGCAGGTTGTACCCGGGCTCGGTCGGCGTGACGTCGAAGACGCAGAGGATCTGGCAGTTCACGAAAGACCTCGCGTCCTCGAACCGCTTCGCGACCTCCGCCTTCCCCTCAATCGAGAACCGGTCCATCGTCCCCGGAACGCCGAGCTCGGGGGAGCCCTTCTTCGCAATCATCGTGTCGTGGAACCCCTCCATGTGGCTCGCGCCCCGCGGGGATACCGCGTACGACAGGCCGAGCCCCTTCTTCCCGCGGGGCTCGTGCATCGGGACCTCCAGGCCCTTCACGTGCATCGCGAACGCCTCCCCGCCGAACCGCTTCGCGGCCCGAGCGACGCCCTCCGCGAGCGCGTCCCCGAGCCCGCGGCGGTACGCGATCGCGTCGATGAGCTCGCACGCCCGCCGCGCGTCCCCCCACTGGATCCGCTCCGGGAGGAGGCCCCGCTCGGACGCCTCCATCGCCCATGCGATCACGTTCCCCGTGGAGATCGTGTCCAGCCCGACCGCGTTGCACCGCTGGTTCGCCAGGGAGATGTAGTCAAGCCGGTCGTTCATCTGGAACGAGCCGAACGCGGCGATCGTCTCGTACTCCGGCCCGCCGTATTCGCGCGTGACCTTCTCGCCGTTCACCTCGACCTCCACCTCCCGCTTGCAGCTCACCGGGCACGCCGTGCAGGTGTCCCGGTGCACGAGGACGGTCTGCACCATCGTCTCCCCGCTGATCCGCTCGTGGCCCGGGAACTGCCCCGCCTGGAAGTTCTTCGTCGGGAGAATCCCCATCTCGTGCAGCGTGTCGACCCCGCCCGCGGTCCCATACTGCCCGAAGTGCTTCATCTCCTCCGTGACGAGCGTTTTCGTCCACTCCCGGCGGACCTCGTTGAACCGCTTCGGGTCGTGGACCGGAGGGTTCACGTGCCCCTTCACCGCCACGGCCTTCAGGTTCTTCGAGCCCATCACCGCGCCGACCCCGCACCGCGCGTTCGCGCGGTTCCGGTCGTTCATGATCGCGGCGAACCGGACGAGGTTCTCCCCGGCGGGCCCGATGCAGCTCACCCGCACGGCCTTCCCGTGGCGGGCGCGGATCGCGTCTTCCGTCTCGCCGACGGTCTTCCCCCAGAGGGCCGAGGCGTCGTGGAGCTCCGGTCCGCCGTTGATCGTGAGGTACACCGGGTGCTCCGCCCGGCCCCGGAACAGGAGGCCGTCCCACCCCGTCCGCTTCAGCTCGGACCCGAAGAACCCGCCGCAGTAGGCCTCGCCGAAGAACCCGGTCAGCGGGCTGTGGGTCGCGACGAGATGGCGGCCGCTGCCGCCGACGAGGAGGCCGACGAGGGGGCCCGTCATGTATACGAGCGGGTTGTCGGGGCCGAGGGGGTCCCCGCCCCGGTATTCTTCCAGGAGGACGCGGGCCGCGAGTCCCTTCCCGCCCAGGTACGCCTCGACCCATGGGTCCGGGACCTTGTATTCCCCGATCCGGTCCTTCGTCAGGTCGACGTCCAGCAGTCGGCCGAACATCGCGTCCATCGCGCTCTCGATGGCGCGCGCTCGGCAAAAAGGTTCCCCATCGCTCACTCCACCGCTAGCGGAGCGGCGCGCCGCACTGCATGCAGAACGTCCAGTCGGGGCCTGCAGGGCTTCCGCATGCAGGGCACCGTTGAACGGAGGGCGTGAGGGGTGCGACCTGCGTGACCGGGGGCCCTCCGGGACGGCGCCGCCAATCCAGCCACCACACGAGAAGTACGGGGAGGAAGACCGCGAGCGCGATGACCGTGAGCACGAGGATCGGGTAGCCGGGTCCAGGAGCGGGGGGCAGTTCCGGGGGGGGAGGCGAGATCGCCTCGAAGAACGCGGTGAAGTTCGTCGGGCGAGCGCACATGATCGTCCGCACGGGAGGCGCGCCGTCCGCCCAGCCCGTGAACCGATACTGCGAGCGGCTGGCGTTGTCCACTTGCGGGGAGGGCGCCTCGAGCACGTGGGCGGAGCCCTCCCGGCACCAGAACGCGTCTGGGGCGAAGTGCGCGGTCCCGTCGACGAGGATGACGGCGCGGATCGGCGAGGAGAAGAGCCCCACAAGGTCATCCACGGTGAAGATCGCGGAGAGCGTGCGGGGTCCGTCGCAGGCCAACGTGTGGTTCTGGGCGCCGCCGTCGGACCAGTTCGCGAACGTGAACCGGCGGCCGGCCTCCTCCTGAGGGAAGACGTTCACAATCCGCGCGGCGCCCTGCAGTCGAGGGTGATCTGGTACTCAGTGGAGAAGAACGCGGTGAGGTTCCCGTTCGCGGAGCACGTGACGATGTGGGACCCGCTCCCGCCGTCGGACCACGAGGCGAACCGGTACCGGGTGGGACCGCTAAGCTGAGGGGAGGGCGCGCCGATCGTGGAGTAGTTCCCCGCGTCGCAGACCAGCAGATAGGGGGCGAGGACCTGCGTCCCGTTGACCTGGAGAACCAGGTCCACAGGGAACGTCCGGAGCTCGAGCGTGAACGCGCTCGGTTCGGGGGATTCGAGGGATTTCGCGGATGCGGTCAGGGCCCCGCCCGCGAGGAGCGCGAGGACCAGGACGAGGAGCGCGGCGATGGGAGAGAATCTCCTTCGTGCGCGGGACAGAGGGATACCCTCCGGATCGAGGAACGCCCGCGGGCGGTAATGGTTTGTGGTGCAGTTAGGCCGAGGGCGACCTGAATGATCGTTGCGATCTTGGAGCGCCGGCAAGCAAGGGCTAAATAACGCCGCCCGGTTGTGCCGGGGGCCCATGCCCCCATACGACGTCATCGTCATCGGCTCCGGCCCCGCGGGCCTCACCGCCGCCATCTACGCGACCCGCGCGAACCTGAGGACCCTGGTAATCGCGGGCCAGGTCGCGGGAGGCCAGCTCATGATCACGAGCGACGTCGAGAACTACCCCGGCTTCCCGAACGGGATTCTCGGCCCGGAGCTCATGGAGCTCTGGCGGAAGCAGGCGGAGCGGTTCCACGCGGAGTTCGTGGACGACAACGCGACGAAGGTGGACCTCAAGCACAACCCGCTGAAGGTGTGGGTGAACGACGACCTCTACGAAACCCGTACCGTTGTCGTCGCGACCGGTGCGGATGCGAAGTGGCTCGGGCTCCCGAGCGAGGAGCGGCTGAAGGGGAAGGGCGTGAGCGCGTGCGCGGTTTGTGACGGGTTTTTTTTCAAGGGCCTCGATGTCGCGTCCGTCGGAGGCGGGGACACCGCGATGGAAGATTCTCTGTACCTCGCGAAACTCTGCAAGTCCGTGACGCTCATCCACCGCAGGAACGCGTTCCGCGCGAGCAAGATCATGCAGGACCGGGTGTTCAAGACGCCGAATATCAAGGTGGTCTGGGACCACACTGTCGAGGAGGTCCGCGGAGACAAGAAGGTCGACGGTGTCCGCATCCGGAACGTGAAGACGGGCGCGACCGAGGTGCTGAGGGTCCAGGGGCTGTTCATCGCGATCGGCCACACGCCCGCGACCGAGATGTTCCGCGGCCAGCTCGATCTGGACTCCAACGGGTACGTGCTTCCACAATCCACGCAGGAGTTCCGCACCGCGACGAACCTGCCCGGCGTGTTCGTGGCGGGGGACGTCCACGACCACCGGTACCGCCAGGCCGTCACCGCGGCGGGGTACGGGTGCATGGCGGCGCTTGACGCGGAGCGGTGGCTCCAGAAGGGACAGTCCTAGTCCGAGAGCCTAGGGGCGTCCATGGAGTCGCCGAAGTCTCGCGAGATAGGCGGCGAGGATGGGCGTCGTCACGGCTCCGATCAACGCGAACACGAATCCTGGGACGACCATCGGTTTCGTGGTCCACCAGAAGTCGTCGGTCGAATACACGATCCGATCGACCTGGCCGCCCGGACCGGTGCGACCGAACCCTACCTCGTATTCGAGGAGGCTCTGGCGCCCCGCCTGCCTGAACCGAAAGATCTGCCAGACGTAGTACGTGAACCCAGCCCCATCACTTCCTACGCTCGCAGAGGAGCCGAATGCCGACGGCAAGGGGGAAGGAACGCGGGGCGGCCCGCTGATGTTCCCCGCGAGCGGGTGCGCTGGTTGTATGAGCCGACCGTCTAGGTCCAAGGTCGCCGCCCAGCTCGTTCCGTTGTCCATCCATGCGACATCGACGGTTGAAGAATTGACTTGGATCCCGGGACTGACGGGGTAGTACGATTGGTCGGTAACAGACCGGTTGCCGAGAGGTCCGGCGGTGGCAATCACGCGGCCGACCCCATCCAGCTGAAGGTAGTAGAACGATTGCTCGCGGGGGTTGGAACCGGAGAGAATCCAGGCAATGTGGACCCGTGCCGCCGAATCGCAGACTGCGATTGCCCCTGACGGGGAGAGGAAATATCCATATCGCGGGGTCACCGGGCTCGGCCCGACGATCCAGTTGCCGCGTGAATCGACGACGCCGTACAGGACGGCTGAAAAATCGTGTCCGTATGTAACGAACTCAATTCCGATCCTATCCGGCCCAAGGACGCACAACCAAGGCTCCGTTGAGATGTAGTCCGAGTTTGGCTCGATGGACACGGCAATCACCGTGATGCCCGAGAGAAGCGTCGCGATCGCGAGGCCGGTCGAAAGAAGGGCCGCACGGATTCTCCTGGCAGGAACGCCCGCGTTCCGCGCCAGGGGAGATCCGGCCGATGTCTCAATCGGCGATTCTGTAGTACCCGTTTCCACCATGGTCGCCCGAGCTTCTTGAAGCGCTAGCAACAAACATGCCAAGAACCTGTGGCCACCGGAAGCCTTTTGCCGAATTCCCATGTTGTCTTGAGGACTGGTGACGTTGCATGGTCCGGATCTTCCGTGGCGGGGTCCTCGATGAGCGGTTCGAGGGCGGGGTCGTCGTCATCGGCCCGAGGCCCACGCAGATGATCGGCCTTGTCCGCGGGGACCTGTTCGTCCG
>VBMI01000041.1 GCA_005878955.1 Methanobacteriota archaeon | reverse complement strand
TAGCCTGAGGGCACCCCTCGACGACTGGATGTGCGTCGAGACGATGGTGAAACTGAACGACCCGGTGACCACGTCCAACGGCGAGCTCGCCTTCTGGATCAACGGCGCGATGAAGAATCATCTCGGTCCCGGCTTTCCCACGGGGAGCTGGATTTGGGACAGCTTCTATCCCGGCAACGGCAGCGCGTTCCCTGGGTTCCAGTGGCGCACGGACCCGGCACTGAACCTCAATTGGATCTGGCTCGAGCACTACTCCGACACCACCCCGGCCGGGCAGGAAAGCCAGATGCAGCTCGCACACGTTGTCGCTGCGAGGTCCTACGTCGGCTGTCTCTCGTAGGCCCCGGGGGCGAGGGGTAGTGAATTCGCACGCCGAAGGGGGCAACCGACCCGGCTCCGTCGTCCTCCGCTCAGACCGCCTCGGGCTTCACCTTCCGGAACGTCCGGAACACCGCGAGGTCGTACACGATCTTCAGCACACCTCCCAGGAGGAAGGGGGCGGAAAGCCCGGCGGCGACGATTAACGCTCCGGAGGAGAACGGGCCGATCGCCTGCGCCACGTTCCGGGCCGTGTTTGTCCCTGCGTTCGCCGCGGTCCGCTCCTCCCGGGCCACGATTCCCGCTAGGTACGCTTGGCGAGTAGGGACGTCCATCTGGGAGAGGGCCATTCGCGCGAGGTATGCGCCGAGGGCGGGGAGGAAGCCCGGCGCGAGGGGCACCGCGATCAGGAGGAGGTTCGAGGGGATGTGCGTGAACACCATCGTCTCGAGCAGCCCGAACCGCTCCCCGAGGCGGGCCGCGGCGAGGAACGAGACGGCTGTGAGGACGCCCGCGACCGCGAAGACGAGGCCCAGGGTCTCAATCGGCACCCCGTAATTGGAGTAGAACCAGAACGAGACGAAGCTCTGGATTACGAACCCGCCCGCGAAGCTATCCACCGCAAAGAGTCCCGCCATCCGTGCGACACGGGAGCGGGACTCAGGGGAGCGTCGCACCCTCTCCGCGGTCCGGCCTGTCTCCACGCTCGCGGGAAGCGCGCGGCTGATTCCCGCCGCTGCAAGTCCGAGAATCGCGTAGAGGGCGAACATCGCGCGTAGCGCGTCCGGCGAGACGGCGGCGGGTCCTGTCGGGAGTCGCAGCGCGACGATGGAGAGTGCCCCCGCGGAAGCCCCAAGGGTCCCAAGGAGATTGTACGCCGCGTACGCGCGGGTCCTCCGACCCGCCGTGGCGGCCTCCGCCACGATGGACTGCTCGACGGAGAGGAACGGGCTCACCTCCGTGCCTGTCGGGCTCGTCGCGCCGAGGACGAGGGCGAGGAGGGCGACCGGGAAGCTCGGGGCCGCGGCGAGGATCGCACCCGCCCCCGCCATCAGGAGGCCGAAGGCGGCCATCGCGTTCCGTCGGCCGAACCGGTCCCCGTAGTATCCGACGAGGACGTTCAGCCCCGCCCCCGCGACGAGGGAGACCCCGAGGGACGCGACGACCTGCGGGTCCGTGCCCCCGAGGAGCTTCAGGTAGATCCCGAGGAGGACGCTCGCGAACCCGTACCCGAACGCCCGCACGGTCCGGTTCGTGACGAGGAGGGTGAGGGCGGAGACCACCGGCCCGCCTCACGGCGCGTGCTCGAGCTTGCCGCCTTGCTCGACCCGCCACTTGGAGTAGGCGTACAGTGCGTCGTACAGCGGGAACTGGAGCCGCATGTTGTCGTGGTCGTCCTTCGCGAGCGACCGGAAGCCAAGAGCCGCCGCCTCGAGGCCTGCGCCCTCAGGTCGGCGCTTCTTCGGGGCCGCGTCCGCGCTGCGGACGATCTCCGCCAGGTCCAGGAGCGCGGGGTCCGTGAGCTTGTACTTCCGGACAATGGAGTCGAAGCTGCACCGTTCGTCGCCCCCCTCCTGGTAGTGATGCAGCTCCGCCCCGGGTGTGTCGAAGGCGATCGCCCCCTCCTGCTTCGCGACGTCCAGCACCCGTTCCCTCGGCACGAAGAGGAACTCGGGACTCTTGTCCACGAACTTGCTGATCAGCCACGGGCACGCGATCCGGTCCACCTTCGCCTTCTCACGGGTCACCCACTTCATTCGAATCCCCCTGTACGTCCTTCGTCCCGGTTAGCCGCCTCGCGACTTAAGCATCGCGCATTGTATTCGCCGAGGTCAGGGGTGGCCTTCGTCCCGCGGCTCGTTCGCGCCTGCGAGGACGTCGGCGGGGCGTTGCGGCGGGGGCCGGTCGAAGAAGATGTTCTTGTGCGTCACGCTCATCGACAGCGCGACGGCGAGGTCGGACTCGATGACGCCCAGGTGGCGGGCCGCCGCGGCCACGCGGGTCTGGCACCGCGTGTCGATGTTGTTCATCCCCGCGACCTTCGCCGCCGAGCCGACGGCGATCCCGAGGTCGACGCATCGGAGCTGGCAGATTGGCCCGGGGAACTCCCAGTCCTTTGACGGCTCCGTGTGGTGGTCCGGGGCGGCCCGCAGGAATTCGTTACACGTGCCGTACCCGCACGCCCCACAGTCGTACATCGGCGGATACCACTTCCGAAGTCCGATGAACAGGATCAGGTCGACCTTCTCCGTCGTCTCCGCGTCGCGGAAGAACAGGGGATTCGAGACCTTCGCGCCGCGCTCGCGCAGCCAGGATGCGAGGCGCCCGAGCGTGGTCCGGTCGTCGACGATCACGGTCTCGAGGAACGGCTTGGACCCCTTGAGGAAGAGTTGTCCGCCACTCTTCGGTGCGGTCATCGCCGCCACCGCGCACAGCTGGGCCACGTTCTTGATCGCCGCCGTGAACACGTCGCGCTGGTCCAACTTCCTCACCTCTCATCCCTCGTCCACGAACGCCGCCGCGCGGTGGGTCGCAGGGAGGAACGCGAAGATCCGGCTCGTCTCCGGGTCGAAGGCGATTGTGTGGGCGCCCTTCTCCGTGGGATAGGATTCGAGCCGCTCGAAGTCCGCGGCGTCGAACACATCGATTACGCCCGGGTCTCCGACCGCTACGTAGAGGCGGTCGCTGGCGGGGTCGAACAACACGACGTCGGGCGGGCCGCTGAGCCGACGCATCGTTTGCGGGGCACCGTCCGGCAATCCCAGGACCACCAAGGTACCGTCGTCGCACGCGCAGTAGAGCCGTCGACGGAGCGAGTCCAGGGCCAAGCCGTGAGGCCCCGCTGCGGGGATCGGAAAGCTGGCGGCGAGCCGGGTCGGATCCCCCGCCTCGATCGCAACGACCAGGGCCGGGTCTCGGATGTTCACGTAGAAGCGGCTGGTGGAGGCATCGAAGAGCGCCCATCGGGTCCGGCCGGGGACGCGTGCGCTCGCGACCGCGGCTTTTTTCGTAGCGTCGACGATTGTGATCGTATGGGACTCCGGCCGGGCGGGATCGCCGACGTTCGCGGCGAGGAGAACTCCACGCACCGGCTCGAACGCGAGTCCGTTGGGGCGGACGCCGACCGAGACCTTCACGAGTTCTTCCTCCCGCCCCTGGGGAAAGATGCCCACGACGTCCTCGCCGCGGTTCGAGGTGAATACGAGGTCTCGCTCGTCGGAGATCAGGACTCCCGCCACCTCCCGCAGCCCGGGGACGGATTTCAGAAATCGATTCCCTCGGATGTCGATGATGTCCACGGCATCGTTGGCGGTGTGGGCGACAAAGAGACGGCCCGATGCCCGGTGCACGGCCGCATGGTCAAACCCTCCATCCCGGACGTGCGGCGGCAGGTCGATGTAGCCAACGGGTTCCAAGCTCATCCAGGTGCGGCCTCCCGTATCGCTCTCGCCAGGATTCCCCCGCGACCAAGAAGCCCGCCCGCCCGAAAAGGTTGCCCGTCCCCCGGAAGCCGGAAAAGAAGATATAGCGCGGTCCCCTCTTTGCGCGGCAATGGCGGACGAGCCCGAGGACGAACTTGAGGAACAGGAGTCCGAGGACGAGAGAGAGGACGAAAAAGCGGACGAAAGAGAAGAGAAGAAGGGAAAGGAGAAGGAGAGGCCGGAACCCCGTCCCCGCCCCACCCCGCGCCAGAGTTTCCAGCGCTTCCTCATGATCTTCCTCGGGATCCTCGCCATCTATGTCCTGATCTTCCCTGACGTGGGCCGCAACTTCGGCGGGGCCGCGGGCGTCCTCCTGGAGCCGGTGATCGGCTTCGGCGGGGCGTTCCCCGTGATTACGATCCTCCTCGCGGGCCTGCTGACGACGACGGTGTCGTCCGTGGTCCGGCACTTCTTCACCCCGTGGACCCGGATGGCGAAGATGAACGCCTCGATGGGCTCCCTTCGCAAGGAGCAGATGGAGGCGTACCGGAAGCAGAACACGGGCCGCATCCAGAAGCTGCGGGAGAAGCAGTCCGCGATCATGGTCGAGTACCAGGACGTCCAGCTCGTCCCGCTCAAGCTGATGGCGTACACGATGTTCTTCTTCGTCGTTATCTTCACCTGGCTCCGCCTTCTCTTCGTCGACCAGACCCTCGCCTCCCAGGGGAACCTGTGGTTCGCGGTGCCCTGGTCGTTCAACGCGTCCTTCCTCGGTGTGTACGTGTTCCCGAGCTGGATCCTGCTGTACTCCCTCCTCGCCATCCCGTTCGGGCAGGTCGTCCAGCGGCTCCTGAAGTACTTCACGTTCCGGAAGCGCCTCAAGGACCTCGGCGTGATCACGGAGTTCACCGCCCCGGAGGAGGAGGGGGCGTAGGGCCCGATGATCGTCGCGATCAGCGGCCCGCCCGGGAGCGGGAAGACGACGGTCGCGGAGCGACTCGCGAAGG
This sequence comes from Methanobacteriota archaeon, assembly GCA_005878955.1. Classification (GTDB taxonomy): domain Archaea; phylum Thermoplasmatota; class Thermoplasmata; order RBG-16-68-12; family RBG-16-68-12; genus EA-19. Next base: position 592 of record VBMI01000041.1, on the reverse strand, counting down.
CGAAGGGCTTCCGGTTCCTCTCCGCGGGCTCGACCTTCCGAGAGATGGCGAAGGACTACGCGATGTCCCTCGAGGACTTCGGCCGGTACGCGGAGGCCCACCAGGACGTCGACCGGGAGCTCGACGCGGGGGTCGTCCGCCGGGTCGAGGAGGCCACGAGGAACGGCGGGAGCGTGGTCGTCGACGGCCGGCTCCAGCCCTGGCTCCTCCAGAAGCACGGGATCCCGTGCCTCAAGGTCCTCATCGACGCCCCCCTCGACGTCCGCGCGCAGCGGATCGCGGGGCGCGAGGGCAAGGCGGTGAAGCAGGCGAAGAAGGAGATCCGGGAGCGGGAGCGGTCCGAGCGCACCCGCTATGCGAAGATCTACGGGATCGACATCCGGGACCTCGGGGTCTTCGACCTCGTCGTGGACTCCGGGGACAAGAGCCCGGACGCGATCGTGTCCCTAGTGGTGGAGCGCACGGCGAAATGGGCGACCTGATCGTCCTCCACGAGCCGCCGGAGAGCCGCCACGGCCGCCGCCCGGCGGACCGCCCGATTGAGACGTTGATCCGGTTCGGGGTGTTCGTCGCGGACAAGCCCCAGGGCCCC
>VBMI01000134.1 GCA_005878955.1 Methanobacteriota archaeon | reverse complement strand
TTCGACGTTCGCCGACCCAGTGAGATGGGTATGGCTGGCCGAAAACACGCCGAAAGCCTTGTAATAGCCCGTGTATTATCAAGGACGGTTACGGAGAATCAACGCTTAAATAAAGTGACCCGCTTGCTCGACCGATTCTCGCGATAGAATCCCCCCCTCGGTGGCCCTGATGGCGAAGCGGAAGGCTGCAAATGGCACTAAAAAGGGCAGCTCGGGCTTTTCGTTCGCCCCAACCTATTCTGAATCCCGCGTAACGAAGCGGGAGGTCACGGCGACGACCCTTCGGGACCAGGGCGGCGGGCTCCTCCAGCTGAAACTTGGCCGTGCGTCGCAGGGGTACGGGCTCTGGGCGGCGTTCGGCCTTGCCTTCAACGCGTTCCTGATCTTCGCCGCGAACAACTCCTCCTCGACGCTCCTTTTTGCGCCTGTGTATCTCGATGCCCTCCTCTGGCTCCTCCCCCTCATGGTTGGGGGGATGATCGGGGCTAACGCCCTTTTGCGAAAATGGGTTCCGTACAAAGGATATCGCGGCTCCCGCCACTTCGTTCTTACCGTCCTCGCGTTCACCCTCTCGTGGGTAGCGGTCGGCGCGACGCTCCTCTCCCTCACGAACATCATCCTTACCCCGGACGAGACGCCGACGTGGCTCATGTATCCGCTCTCCGTGGTCCCGATTGCCCTCGCCCTGATTTCAATGGCGGACACATGGGGCGGTCATGGTTTCCGCAAGGTCGTGAGCATCCTCGCCGCGGCCTTCCTGCCACTCCTCATGCTCCTTTGGGCCTACATCGGAATTGACCCCAAGCCCCTCTCGGGCTCGGGATCCATCCAACCCCAGTCCCTACTCGCCATGTTCTTCTACTTCGTTATGGCGCTTTCCGCGGAGATCAGCGGGTCCATGCTCCATATCATCTCCTCCTCGACCTCCGCCGCGGAGCGGGAAATCCTGACGGCGAGCGACGTGAAACTCGTCCAGCTCCAGGGATCGCTGCGGGAACTCCAGAAGGCCCTCGAGTTCCGCCAGAAGGGGCTCGACGAGAAGGAGGCGATTATCGAGTCCGACCGGAAGGAGCTCGACGGCGAGCTCGCGAAGGCGGAGGCCCAGACCTCCGAGCTAGGGGCCCTGCAGGCAGACCTGGCGAAGAAAGAAAAGACCCTCGCAGACTATGAGAAAAAGGTGTCCGGAGTGAAGGCCGAAATCGACGCCCGCGTTGAACAGTTGAAGCTCAAGGAGAACGACCTCACCGGCGTCGAATCGGGGATCGAGCGGAGCCGCAAGGAAGTCGGCGAGAGGGAAGCCGCCCTGATGGAGCGCGACAAGGAGCTCAAGAGAATCGCCATCGAGGTCACCGCTGCCCAACGTCAACTCGATGCGAAGGCGAAGGAATTCGCAGAACTCGAGACCCGGTTGAAGCGGGAGGGCGCGGCGGTCGACGCCCGGCAGAAAGATCTCCTCCAAAAGGACAAGGCGATCCAGCTCAAAGAAAGCGAGATCCGGCTCCGCTCCGAGCAGCTCGACACCACGAAGGCGACCAAGGACAAGGAACGGGTCCACGAGATGAAGGACTGGGAGCAGAAGCTCCTGATGAAAGAGAAGGAGCTCGGACAGCTCGACGTCGAGCTGAAGACCCTCGAGGACCAGATGAAGGAGCGCTACGAGAACGCGACCGCGATCGAGCGCAGGGCGGCGGACGACCGGAAGCATCTCGAGGCAAAGGAGAAAGAGCTGCTGGCGCGGGAGAAGATGATCTCGGACAAGGAGACATCCACCGAGAAGGCCTCGACGGAGACCGAGCGTCTGAAGTCCGCGGTAAAGGAAGCCTCCGCCCGACTCAAACAGAAGGAAGAGGAGTACGCGGACCTCCTCAAGAGCACGAAGGTGCAGCAGGCCACAGCGACGAGCAGCCAGGATGAACTCACTCGGCGGTCCGCGGCGCTCGAGTCCCGCCAGAAGAAGCTCGACGACATGCAGACCGGCCTGCGGGCGGAGATCGAACGGGTCTCGAAAGAGAACCGGGAACTGCTCCAGGTGAAAAAGGAGGTCGAGCGGCGGGAGCAGGAGCTTCAGCTCAAGGCGCTCGAACTCGAGACGCAGGCGAGGGAGACCCGCGCGGCCGTGGCGACCCCCGGCATGCGCGACACGGACAAGGAGGCCTACCTCGCGCAGTGGGAGGACCGCCTCCGCGAGAAGGAGGAGGACCTCAAGAAGCTCAAATACCAGCAGGACAAGGAGCTCGAACAAAAGGAGCTCGCCCTGCGTGCCCAGGTCCAAGCGGGGATGACGGATGGGGCGGCGGAGGTCACGATCGAGGAGAAGAAAGAGCGCGTGAAGACGGGCACGCCACGGCTCGATGACCTCATGTACGGAGGAATCCCGTTCAATTCCAACGTCCTGTTCATCGGGCCCCCGTTCGTGGGGAAGGAGGTTGTGATTCTCAATTTCGTCGCGGAGGGCCTCAAGAAGGGGATCCCGTCGATCCTAATCACTACCTCGAAACCCCCCGCGGAGGTCCAAAAGGAGATGGCGCCGATTCTCCCGACGTTCGTGGAGTACGATCAACTCGGGCTCGTGAACTGGATCGATGCGTCCGGAATGACCGGCGCCCAGGGGAAGCCGGTGAGGGAGAAGCACATGTGGCGGGTGAACGGGCCCAACGACTTCGAGAGCATCCTGAAGGTTGTCAGCGAGCTCGACTCCGAGTTCAAGGGCAAGCACCCGTACTTCCGCCTCGCGTTCCTGTCCCTCTCGTCGTGCATGGGGGGCTCCGACCAGAACGCGGCCCTGAACTTCGTGCAGAGGCTCGTGAACCGCCTGCGGCAGACGAAGGCCGTCGCCGCCTTCGCGCTCGAGCGCGGGATGCACACCGACCAGCAGGTGGAGTCCCTCGAGCACCTCGTGGACGGCGCGTTGCACTTCCGCTCGGAGAAGCAGAAGACGTCCCTACAGGTGATCGGCCTCGGCGAGGTTCAGACACGGGAATGGATCCCCTACAAACACTCGAACAAGGCGATCATGGTCGGGTCCTTCCAGCTCGAACGCATCCGGTAGGCTAGGGGTTCCATCGGTCCTCATGGGGGCCCGTGTGTCCGTGGCCCTGCCCTCCCGCAAGGAGGGCGAGGGCGGCGTACCCTTCCCTCTTCCCGGCCGCGATCTCCGCGTACGTCCTCCGCTTCCGGTAGGTGGTTGGTCCAACCTCGACGGGGCGCTCGTACAGGACGACCTTCCGGCCCCAGGCTTCCACCTCGAACCCCGCCCGATGTGCCGCGCCGAGCACGACTCTGTCGAAGGGCAGAAACGATTTTAGCTCTTTCAATTGACCCACCGTGCCGGGCAAAGCCCTCAAGATTCCCGATGGATCCCCCGCCACCAGCCCGAACTCGACGACCCCCTCGACCGTGGCGGGATCCTCGGAATCCGCGCTGACAACCGCGATCCCGCCGCCAACCCGGAAGAAGGCTCTGGCGTTCGCGAGAAGGTGTACGTTCGCGGGGGTGAGCGGGACGAAGTAGTGCCCGTATGGCACGTAGCCGTTCCCGATTCGGAGGACCTTTGAATCGGTGATTTCCCGGACGAGGTCCGCATCGAAGGCCAGGGCCGCGGTCCGCAAGGCGCCCTTCGAGGTCGCTCGCTTCACGCGGGTGAACCGCGCGACCTCGTGAAAGCCGTTGGCGAGGACGGAGGCGGTCCCCGCAGCGTTCGACGCCGCAGACACCAGGCGGAGGGCGTGTACCCGGCTCCTCCGGGCAAGCCCGACCGCGTTCTGGATCAGGGATGCGGCGACCCCGCGGCGCCGATACGCCGGGTGGGTCCGAGCCGCTGCGAGCCAAGCCGACCCATCGATCCCCTCGGAATAGTGCATCATCCCGACGATTCGGCCGCCGTCGAGCGCGACGTCCATCACGCCGTGCAGGATCATGCTCTCGAGGCGCTCGATGACGTAGTCATCCTCTCCGGCGGCAGCACGGCAGAGTTCCTTGAGGGCGTCCCGGTCATGGAGCGACGCTCTCCGGACGTCCCACATCTCCTTCATCGATGCCATCTCCGTCCTCCGATGATGCTTGGGTCCATATCCGCTCTGTTTGGTGCGCGAGGTTCGTGACGAGGTCAGCCCACCAAGTAGACGCGGTGCGGCGGGGGCTCGAGGGTGAAGTGATTCGGCGCCGATGCGAGGTCGGACGGGGGCTCCACCCCGTCAATGCGGAGGGAGAGGGTCTTGAGCGCCCTGTCCTGTGCGTCCTTGTTGTAGGAGTACTTCACGCGGACGTAGGAGTACGCGCCAACGGAGGTCGTCCGGTTCAGGAATTTCGTGAAGTCCCGGAACCCGGGTGGCTGGCGGGAGATTGCGTTGGCCACCTCCGTCCCCCAACGGGCGCCGACGAAGAACGCCTGCCACTCCTGGACGTTCCGCTCGTCCAGTCGGCCCTGCATGAGGCGAGCGATCGCGTCGCAGTATGTCGGGTTGATGAAATTCTTGAACGCCTCGAGGTTCGCGAGGGCCTCCTCGAGGTCCACAACCTCGTTCGGAGTCGTGGGAGGCTTCCGCGAGGCCGCGACCCGCCACTCCAGGTACGGAAGGTACCGCGGTCTTCCGTCGGCCATCTCCCGGGTCGCCGCGATTGCGTCCACGAGGTAGTGGAACCGCACGTGCGTGAGGAGGTAGTCCAGGACGAGGGTGTACTCGATCCGATCCGCGACGTCCTCGATGGGCTTGTCCGCGTACTTCCCGAGGTCCCGCCAGATGATTCGGTGGTACTCCTCCTTGAGGGCTTTGACGCCTGCCTCCCGCAGGTACGTTCCGAACCGATCCGGGTCCGTCCGGAACGACACGTAGTACGCGACCGCCTCCGGGCCCTCCTTCAACATCCCGGGGAGCGTCCCCGGGTCCTTCGGAGCGGCGATGGAGAATGACTCGAGCTTTTCCGGGGAGAGGTCGAACTCTCGGGCGCCAGGGGCCGGCTCGTGGGCGCCCAGGGCCTGCATCCTCGCCGCGTCGCACAGCGCGGGGTGTTGGACCTTGAAGGAGGTCAGATCCATCCGGACGACCGAGGGAATCGCGCCAGATAAGCGTTTCCGGTTCAATACAGGACGCACCGGACGTCGCGGTCGTCGACCTTGCGGAGCCCCGGATCCGTGGACGGTGCAAACTCCACGAGGACCTCGCTGCCGCTGATCGTGATTCGCTTAACCGCTCCCGCGAGCGGTTGAGGGGCGGCATCGAGAATCCCCGCAACGTACGTGCGCACCCTAGAAGTTGCCCGATTGACGAGCCCAGTCCGGACGGATTCCCTCCGAGCAATGGCGTCGAACACGACGATGACGAGCACCCCGGCAGCGAAAGTACCGACTCCCATCACCGCCTGGAGCGTTCCGATTGCGAGGGCCCCGAGCACCGACAACGCGAGGAGGGAGCGCTTCTCTCGCGCCGTCATGCCGGGGTCGAGCGCCCGAATCCGCAACGTGTCCCCGTGGGTTCCCCGATCGACGAGGTCAGTCCGGACGGATTCCCTCCGAGCAATAAGGTCGAACACCAGGATAACCAGGATCCCAAGGCCAAAAGTGCCGACTCCCGCTAACGCATTAAGCAATCCCACTGCGAGGCTCCCGAGTGCCGTCAGCACCAAGAGTGAACGCTTCTCTCGCGCCGTCATGCCGGGGTCGAGCGCCCGAATCCGTGACGCTCCCCCCTGAGTCGTGAATCGGTCTCCGGAGCCCAGGGCCTCCTCGTCTCGGACCCGGACCCCGTCATCCAAGGCCCTGAGGTCGAGGAGATCCAGGAAATCCGCGGGCTCCCACCCGCACGCCGCGGTTGAGACGGGGCACCGGGGGTGGAACCGACACCCCGCGGGGGGACGGATGGCATCCGGGACCTCACCCTTCGGCAATGTCTTCATTCGAGGCCGGTCCGGATCCGGGACCGGGATGGCCCCCAGGAGCGCTTGGGTGTACGGGTGCTTGGGCTCGCGGTAAATCTCACTCGAATCTCCGACCTCCACGATTCGGCCCAGATACATGATCGCGATTCGATCGCAGATGAATTTGGCGGTGGCGAGGTCGTGGGTGATAAAGATGTATGTGAGTCCGTACTTCTCCTTCAGTTCGAGCATCAGTTCGAGGATTTTCGCGCGGATCGACATGTCGAGCATCGCGACGGGCTCGTCCGCGACGATCAGCTTCGGTCGGAGGATCATCGCACGTGCAATCACGGCCCGCTGCTTCTGCCCCCCACTCACGTCCGCGGGGTACTTGGTGTACAGCTGTTCCGCGGGCGAGAGGCCCACCTCCGTCATGATCTCCAGCGCCCGCACCTTCGCCTCTGGCTCCGTGGCGAGTTCGTGGATGAGAAGGGGGTCCGCGATGCTCTCGCCTATCGTCATCGCGGGGTTGAGCGCCGCGTGGGGGTCTTGGAAAATGATCTGCATCGAGCGTCGAATCGGGCGGAGTTCCGATTCTTTCATATGAGTGATGTCGACCCCGTCGAACACGATGCGGCCGTCGGAAGGCTCCACGAGCCGGAGGATCGTCCGGCCAAGCGTCGTTTTGCCGCACCCGCTCTCGCCCACAACCCCAAAAATCTCGCCAGGCTTCAGGGAGAATGAGACGCCCTCCACGGCGTGCACCACCAGAGGTTGCCGGACGACGAGCCGCTGGGCGGCCGGAATCTTCACGGGAAAATACTTGACGAGGCCCTCGACCTCGAGAATCGGCTCCGTCACAGGAAATCCCTCCCGAAGTGGCACAGCGCGAAGTGGCCCGGCCGGTACTCCACCCACTCCGGGGCCGTCGTTCGGCACACATCCTGCACGTATGGGCAGCGCGGGTGGAATCGGCAACCAGCGGGGGGCGTGACGAGGTCCGGCGGGAGCCCGTCAATAGAGACGAGTTCCGAGGAGTCGAGGTGGATGATCGATGCAAGAAGCCCTCGTGTGTACGGGTGGATCGGACGCTTGAAGACATCCCGGACCGGGCCGTATTCCACGAAAAGGCCCGCGTACATCACCCCTACGGTGTCACACACCTCTGCGACGATGCCGAGATTGTGCGTGATCAGGAGGAGGGACATCCCGTACGCACGTTTCAGGTCCTCCAGGATCTCGAGGATCTGGCCCTCCACGATGACGTCGAGGGAGGTCGTCGGCTCGTCGGCCACGAGCAGCTTCGGTCGCATCACGACCCCCATCGCGATCATGATTCGCTGCCGCATCCCGCCGCTGAATTCGTGGGGGTAATTCTTCAGCCGGCTCTCCGGGATTCCCATCGATGCGAGGGCCGCCCGGGTGCGTTCCCTCGCCTCCTCCGCAGATACGCTCTCGTGCGCGCGAATCGTCTCCAGGAAGTGGTCCTCGATCGTCATGAGTGGATCAAGGCGGGTCATCGGATCTTGGAAGATCAGCGCGATCTCCTTTCCTCGAAGTCTCCTCAGCTGGCCGTCCGGAAGCGTGAGGAGGTTCTTCCGTTCGAAGAGGAGCTCCCCCTCCTTCGTGGTCCCCGGGGGGAGGATGCCAAGGACGGCCTTCCCAAGGGTCGACTTCCCGCTCCCCGTCTCCCCCACCACCCCGAGGGTCTCGCCGGCACGGAGGTCGAACGACACCCCGTCGACCGCATGGACGGGGCCGCGCTTCGTCCGATAGAGGACCCGTAGGTTGCGGGCCTCGAGGACGGTGTCGCTCACGCTCTCTCCTTCTTCAGCAGGGGATTCAGGATGTCGTTCAAGCCCTCCCCGAGAAAGCTGAGGCCGATCGTGAGCGCGACGATCGCGAGGCCCGGAAAGAACGACTGCCACCAGATGCCGTTGCTGATCAGGTTCGCTCCCGCCGACAGGTCGAGGCCCCAGTCCGGGACATCTCCCTCCAGTCCTAGGCCCAAGAATGAGAGGCCCGCCGCAGTGAGGATCGCGTCCGCCGCGCTCAGGGAGAAGATCACAGGAATGGCGATGATCACGTTCGCCGCGATGTACAGGAAGATGATTCGCCGGGGCTTTGCGCCGATCGCCCGCGCGGCTTCGACATAGAGCTCCTCCCTCGCGGAGAGGACCTGGCTCCTCGTCACCCGGAAGTATAGCGGGATGTAGATCACCGTGACCGCGAGGCCGATGTTCACGACCCCTTTGCCCAAGAACACGGCGATCAGGCCCGCGAAGAGGAGTCCTGGGAAGGAGTACAGCGAGTCCATGATCAGGACCATGAGGCTGTCGAACTTGCCCCCGCGGTAGCCCGAGTAGAGGCCAAGCGGGAATCCAGTGGCGAAAGCGGTGGTCACCGCGATGATCATGATGACGAGGGAGGTCCGGGTCCCGTGCAGGACGCGGGAGAAGACGTCCCTGCCGATGTCGTCCGTCCCCATGAAGTGCCAGAAACTCTGCCAGTCTGTCGTCATCCCGAGAAAGTCGCAGGTCCACATGGACGAACTGGCCCACGGTTCGGATTGCGATCGGAGCGAACCAGTTCGCGCCGCCATCGCGACTCACCTCGGCGAGGATATAGTGGCCGGCGTCGGTCCCGTTCCGGTCGAGCAGGACGTTCAAGCCCACGGAAACGACGGCGTCACGTTTCACGTCGAGAGCGAAGGACCTGAGCGTCTCGACCTCGAGGGTCCGGTTCGACACGGCCCCCATGCCGTTGACGCTCTGGGCCAGCGAAACGGACGTCCAGTTCCCCTGCCAACCGGTGAAGGTCTCGTTCCTGGGGATGACGACGATCGTCCATGGGGGGATGTACTTCGCGTCGACGGGCAGGATTGGATCGAAAGGAGCGATTACGTCCGCCCCCAGAGCGACGATCAGGAACGCGATGAGGATGAAGAGCCCAATCCAGCTCATCCGGCCCGCTAGGGTGCGTCGCTCCTCGAAGAGCGGGTGGACGATTCGGCCCAGGATCGAATGGCGGGGAACCCAATCCTCAAGGCGAATCTTTGGTCGCCCTCCGCCGTGATTCCGGGCCGCTCGCCGCTGGCGGCGGTCCGAATCGATCGGGATTTTGCCCATAGTCCTACAACCGAATGCGGGGGTCGACCAGGGCACCCAGAACGTCGATGACTAAGCTGATCGCGACGATGATCGTGGCGTAGACGACCACGATCCCCTGGATCATCGTCATGTCCTTTGAGATCACGGATTCAAGGAGGAGGAGCCCGATCCCCTCGATCGAGAACGTCTTCTCGGTGAGGACGGCCCCCGCGAACAAGATCGCGAACTGGAGGCCCAGGACCGTGATGACCGGAACGAGCGCGTTCTTGAAGGCGTGTCGGCCCACGACCCGGCGTTCCGGGATCCCCCGGGCCCGGCTCGCCTCCGTGTAGTCCGCGCCCATCGTCCGGATCATGTTCGCGCGGACGGTCTTTGTGAAGAACCCGCTCAGCACGAGCCCTAGAGTCAGGCACGGCAGGAACAGGTGCCGTACGGCCATCGTGAAGTGGCTGAAGTTCCCTTCGAGGAGCGAATCGATTGTGTACATTCCCGTGACGGCCTTCGGGTACGTCGTCCCCTGCCAGCGGCCGTGGGGCGGGAACCACCCCAGTCCGATAGCGAAGACGATCTGGAAGATCACCCCGAGCCAGAAGATCGGAATCACCCAGACGATCGTCCCGTAGAGGCGGATCACGACGTCCGCCAGGGTGTCCCGGCGTGCCCCTGAGATGACCCCGAGGGGAATCCCGATGACTGAGGCGACGACCATCCCGCCGATTGCGAGCTCGACGGTCGCAGGCAGACGTGTGGCAATCTCCCCCCACACGGGTTTTCCGTGATAGAACTCCCCGATGGAAGTGCCCAGGTCTCCCCGGAAGATGCCCGTCATGTACCGCGCGTATTGGACCCACACGGGCTGGTCCAGGCCCAACTCCCGTCGGGCCTCCTCGACGACGGACGGGGGAGGCTCGCGGCCGTGCCACAGGGCGAGGACCGGGTCGCCCGGTAGGACGCGGAGGACGAAAAACACCATCGTAAGAAGAATGAGCAGCATCGGGACCGCAAGGACGCCGCGGGTAACCGCGTAGGCTAGGAGGGATTTCCCTTTCGCCATCGGTGCGGCTCCGGATTGCGGCCCCGGGCTAAGAACCTATCCCGGAGCGCGAACGGGACAGGCCATGGATCAGAAATCCCTGGCGACGAGGTCCCGCACGCCGAAACCGACCGCGTACCCGAGCGCCGACCAGACCGCATTCGCTGCGGGACAGTTGTGGTCCCCGTACTTCGACTGGAACACGGGTTGGCTGTACGGTGCGCTGAACGGGAATCCGGGCGGAATCAGGGTGTACAGGGGCTCGACGTTCGTGTCGAATACGTCCCGGTCGATCGCCTGCCGATCCACGCTGTAGGCAATCGCCTGCCGCACCCGGATGTCCGAGATCGTGTTCGCATTGAACACGAGGTAGCGAATGAACGGACTCGACGCGATGTCGACCTTGATCCCCAGGGTGGTGGCCTGGGTCTGCAGGTCCTTCAGGTCCGCAGGCGACAGGCTGCGATACACGACATCGGCGAGCTTCGGGTTGACGCTCAGGTCGTTCTTCAGCGCGGTGGAGCTCGCCCGGATGTTGATCGTCACCTTGTCCTCGACCGGGACGATCGGGATGCCGAACGACGAGTAGAGCCCCGGAGAGTGGTACAGCGGGTTCCTCGTGAGCACGAACTGCTGGTTCGGCGTGTGCCCCGTGAGCATGTACGGACCGGATCCGATCACGCTGCCCACGGTGTCCGGCTGGGCTGCGTTCTGGTCGTAGGTCCACGGGACCGGGGCCGAGACCGTAAACCCGATGATGTCGTTGAAGTACGGCACCGGGGCCGATAGATGGAAGGTGATGCTGAGGTCGTTCGGGGTCACGGTGATTGCCCCCGGCGGCGTGTTGTTGCCGTTCGCTGCGCTCCGGCCGAGCTTCCCGTTGTCCCATAGCAAGAACGCTGCGCCGCCCGGGTCATTGAGACGGATGGCGCGGTCGATCGACCTCTTCACGACGGTCGCATTCAGCGCGGTTCCATCGCTGAAGCGGATGTTGGGGCGCAGATTGTAGGTGTAGTTCTTCCCGTCCGGGGAGATGAGCCCGTTCGCGATCGTGGGCACCGCCGTTGCCAGGCCGGGCATCAGTGCCGCGTTCGTCGGCTCGTACACGAGGAGGTTGTCGAAGAGGTTGAAGTCGAGCTCGGTCGAGAAGTAGTCGTACGCGAGCGCGGGATCAAGGGAGGTGATCTTGTCGATCGTGGACCCGTTGAGTTCCGTTGACCCCGGCTTGTCGATGATGAACCACTTGAACGAGATTGGGTGCAGCTTCACGTTCGTTATCGTGCTCAGGTACGCCGACTCGGAGTATCCCGAGAAGAGCGGGATGTACGGGACATCGTCCGCGAGCTTGTTCTGGAGCTTCGTGAATCGGTCCGCGCGGATCGCGGTGCTCGCCGTCGTCTGCTCATCCGCGATCCACTGGTCTACAGTCGCGTTGCTGTAGAAGCTCCCGAAACTCGGAGAGCCACTAGAGGCCATGAACGGCGAGATGTAATCGTCCGTGTCGTAGTAGTCCGGGTACCATCCAAGGAGGAAGAACGGTAGCTTCCCCTGGTTCCGCAGGGTACGATAGGACGTCCAGATGTCCGACTTCAGGACTACGGTGACCTTCCCGCACGACTCGATGCTGTTTTTCAGGGTCGTCGCGAGGGCGGCCTCCGTGGACCCGTAGTGGCCGTCACTGTTGTACCACAGCTCGATCGAGTACTTCTTGGGCGCCGACAGGAACACGTAGGCAGCGCTCCCCGCGACGATGAGCAACACGATAATCACGACACCGATGATCAACATCTTCCGGGCCATGGTGAATTTCCCCCTTGTTTTCCTCCGGCAGGAGCGGAAAAACGACGGCGCCGCGAACTGTCCGTTCTCATATAAACGTTTGGGGCGGGGCGTTTCTTTTCATGGATAGGTGTCCAGAGTCGGGGACCGGAAACCCGGCGGCCGAAGGCGCTCCAAGGCGACGCGCACCCGCTCCCGTGTGAACCCTCGTTCGTCGCAGAGGAATTCGAATACGGCAGCTTCGTCTGTAGGTCCCCTCACGATGGAAGGATTTGACTCGACGGGCGGGTGTAGGAAGAACTCCCGGATCTCCTGGAGGTTCTCGGGAAGTCCTCGCCGGATTTCATCCGAGGCATTATCGAGGCTACCGATCTCCCGAATCAGCTTCACTCCTTTCTTCGGTCCAATCCCTTTGGTCCCTTCGTTGAAGTCCGTTCCGACGAGGACGGCCACGTCGATGAGCTGTTCCCTCGTCAGGGACAACGATCGGAGCCACGGGTCGAGTTCGATGATCTCTGGCCGCGTCGGCCTTGATCTTCCCAAGCTCGGGAGAAACTCCGACCCGGAAATCGTGAGGAAACGTGCCACCCTCGGCGCGCCGAACAGGAGAGAGTCATAGTCCTTCGAGCCCACGGCCCACGCGACGCCTTGGCGGGCGAGCCACGCTGCCTGCGCCTCCCCCTCACTGGGCGCCTGGACGTATGGAATCCCCAGAAGCCCGAGCAGGGTCTTCGCCTCGGCGACCATCTCCCGCGTGAGACGTGACGTCATCACGGCCTTCGACCACGCGGTGCCGTAGTCCCCGCCCTTCAGCGCGAGCTCGTATTCTTTCGCCGCCTTCTCGCGTGCGGCCCTTCGTCTTTCAATCTCGCCGGCCTTCAGGGAAGGTGGAACCCCATCGAAGACGAAGACGGGGCGGATGTCGTGGTCCGAGACGAGGCGGGTGGTTCGGAACATCAGCCCGTTCAGGTGGGACGTCACCCGGCCCCCCTCGTCCTTGAGGGGCGTGCCGTCCCGCAACCGGATCACGGAGAGAAACTGGTACAGCTCGAGGTTCCCGTCTACCGCGATCGTTCGCCCCCGGAACGCGTCGAGGTCGACGACCGTCTTCTCGATGATTGGCGTAAGGGCAACGCCCACACCGCTCTCATCGAACCGTCCATGTTAAGGTTCTCGCACGGGCGCCCGTGGGGCCGGTCCCGTGGACGGCCTAGTCTCTATCCGGGACCTTGAATCGCCACTCGCGTCGCTCGCCCCGGATCCGGTCGAGTCGTTCGAGGGCCCGCTCGGGGCTCATCCGCAGGAATGCCTTCGCCACGTGTTTGCAGAACTCCCGCTTCACCAGGCGAGAGGACCAGTCGTCACAATCGTGGAGGATCGTCCTGCCCGGCATGTCGACGACGACCGTGTACTCCTTCACGCGTGCGCTGACCTCCTCTCCCTCGTCCGTGAGTTCCACGTCCGCATCCGGGATCCTAGCGGCACGGTCGAGCCGACCGGCGTCGAGGAAGGCTCGAAGCGCATCGGCCACTTCGGTGTCCATCGCCGGGGTGGCCGGGGCCCCCTCGCTGAATGCGTCGAGGGTCGCCGCGCGGTACTTCCCGCCCGCGACTCGGGTGATCCCCGCCCGGAAATCCTCGATATGGCTCTTCATTGTCGCCTGTGCGGGGGTGATCGCACCGAGCATCTCGAGGACCTGAAGCGCGTTTTCCGGGGCGTACCCGTGGAAGTGGTTGTTGAAGAAACCGTAGACTGGGTCCGAGGCCTCGGCGATCTTCTCCACCTTCGGCACCCAGGCGCGGAGCTCCTCCTCCGAATATTGGTAGTCGTACCAGGGCTCGTTTCCTCGCCCGTGCCAGCGGATGTACGAGAAGTCCGCGGTGAGGTGGACGTCCGGCGGCAGGAGGGGCTCGTCGACGATCGTGTACGCGACGCCGTGCTGCCTAAGGAGGTCGTAGGCCTCGGGCACGAGCCAGGACTTGTTCCTGAACTCGAGGGCCCATTTGTAGCGGTGAGGGAGCGCCTCGAAGAACGCTTGCACGACGGGCGGGTCGAACCGGAGGGAGGGCGGGAGCTGAAGGAGCAGCGGCCCGACCTTGCCCGCATCGTTCAACGGGTCCATGAGCTCGCAGAACGCTCGCAGGTCCTCCTCCGCGCGCTTGCCCACGTCGATCCGCCGGTCGTGGGTCACCGTCTGCGGGACCTTCGCGGTGAACACGAAATCCTCCGGGCTGTACCGGAGCCACCCGAGGACCATGCCCTTGGTGGGTGCCCGGTAGAAGCTCGAGTCGATCTCGGCGGTGTTGAACACCTTCGAGTACGCCGCGAGCTTGCTCTCGCCCGCGGTCTCATAGAAGACGCCGAGCCATTCATCGTACGACCAGCCCGATGTCCCGAAGCGAAGGGTCCCCATCTGCTGCAGGAAATCCGTGTGAACTCTTAATCCCATGGCGGAGGCCCGCGAAAGCCATTTTCGGCGACCTCCGCGGGAGCTTCATAGGGGCCCGCGGCACTGGGGAGTGGAGATGTCGGAAACCTGGATCGGAGCCGGAGGATGGGGGTATTTCCGGGGGCCCTCAGGCCGCTCACTTCCCGACTACGCCCGAGCGTTCCGATTCGTCGAGGTCAACATGACGTTCTATCGCCACCCTTCCCTCCTCGACGCCCGCCGGTGGAGGCGGTCCGTCCCCGACGACTTCCGGTTCGCCGTCAAGGGCCATCGGACGATCACCCATTGGGAACGATTCCGCGCAACGCGCACAGCCCTGTCGGCGCTCTCGAGGGATGCCGCAATCGCACGCGCCTTGCGTTCGGACCTGATCGTCCTGGAGACGCCTCCCGAGCTCGGTTTCGGCCCGCGCGAAACGGCTTCCCTGAAGGACTTCGCGGCCGCGGCGGGGTCAAGCGTGCGCCTCGCGCTCGAAGCCCGGGGTCATGCGGGCCACCCCCTCCCGCCGGCGCTCGCGAGGGCGCTGGAGGATATCGGAGGGGTCGACGTCGTGGACCTCTCCAAAGGGGAACGGCCCCGGGTCGCCTCCGATATCGCGTACGCCCGGCTTCTCGGCAAGGGCGCCCATAATGTGTGGGAGTTCTCGGACGACGAGCTGCGGGAGATTGTTTCGGCGTCCGGCGGCCGCGAGTCGAACCGGATAGTGTTCACCTTTCATGGCGTGCGGATGTACAAGGACGCGGCTCGGTTCCTCGAGTTTCGCTCGAGCGGGTCCCTAATCCCGGCGACCCGTGGCAGGGGGGTGCGGGCGCTCGAGGAGGTCCTTGCCCCGGACGCCGTGTTCCCGTCGACGCGGGGGGGCCTGATCCGCGACCACGGCTGGAAAGTCGTGGCCACCGAGCGGGCGGGTAACATCCATGCCGCGGAGCTGCTGCGAGAGCTTCCCGAAAGGTCATTCACCTCCCTTAAGGACTTCATTGAGGCGGCGGACGGCCCGCGAGCGGCTCCCCTTAAATACTCCCCATAATCCGCAGATTGTAGTAGCACTTACTACATTAGACTTATTATCGACCCGAATATTGGCCTAGGACAAGGTGCGTTGAGATGTCCCTATGCGGTACGGATTACGCCGTCGGCGCGGTTCGGAACATGTATGTCGAGTCCCGATCCGCTGGCACGATGGTCACGATGCCCTCGAAACTCTCCAAGGGTCTCCCCCGCCGGACGGGGAGCCTGTGCCCGGAGTGCCTGAAGGTCATCCCCGCGACTCTGTACATGGGCGACGGCGCCCTCAAGATGAAGAAGACGTGCAAGGAGCACGGCGAGTTCGACGAGGTGTGCTGGTCCGATGCCGAGATGTACTTGAAGGCGGAGAACTGGGAGTTCGACGGGGTCGGCCTCGAGAACCCCTCGATCGTCGACGCGAAGGTGTGCCCGTACGAGTGCGGGCTGTGCAACCTCCACTACTCCCACACCGCGCTGTGCAACATCGACCTTACGAACCGGTGCAACCTGAAGTGCCCGATCTGCTTCGCGAACGCGAATGCGGCCGGGTACGTCTGTGAGCCGACGTTCGAGCAGATCGTGTACGAATTCGCGGTCCTGCGGGCCCAGCGCCCGATCCCCGTGACGTCGATCCAGTTCGCCGGCGGCGAGCCGACGATCTACCCGCAGTTCCCGGAGATCGTGAAGGCGGCCAAGGAGATGGGCTTTGGTCAGATCCAGGTCGCCACAAACGGCATCCGGGTCGCGACCGAGGAAGGGTTCCTCGAGAAAATCTCCGAGTCCGGTCTGAACACGCTATACCTCCAGTTCGACGGCCTCCGCGAGGAGAACTACATCAAGGCCCGCGGGCGGCCGCTGCTGGACATCAAGCTGAAGGTCATCGAGAAGGTCCGGGAGATGGACAAGGCCCGGAAGGAGCACCCCACCGTGTGCCTCGTGCCGACGATGGTGAACTCCTTCAACGACGACCAGGCCGGCGACATCCTGAACTTCGCGATCAAGAACCGGGACGTCGTGAAGGGTGTGAACTACCAGCCCGTGTCCCTGACGGGGCGGATTCCTGAGGAAGACCGCCGGAAGCTGCGGTACACGCTGAGCGACCTCGCGTATGACCTCGAGGAGCAGACGGGCTACTTGACACGGGACGACTGGTATCCAGTGCCCTTCGTCGCGCCGATCTCGGAGCTCGTGTCCGCCCTCACGGGGAGCGCGAAGACCGTGTTCACGAGCCACCCCGCGTGCGGCCTGGCCTCGTACATGTTCCTCGAGAACGGCCGGGACCCCGTGCCGATCACGCGGTTCATCGACGTCGAGGGCCTCATGGAGGATATGTGGACCCTCGCCCAGGAGACCCGCGACAAGAAGATCAAGTTCACGTCGAAGATCAAGGCCCTGAGCCTCCTGAAGAAGCACTTCAAGAAGGACGAGGCGCCCGCGGACATGGGGCTCGGCAAGATGCTGAAAATCCTGAACCGCATGTTCACGAAGGGCGACAAGAAGGGCGCGGCGGAGTTCAGCTGGGGAACGATGTACGTGGGCGGAATGCACTTCCAGGACAACTACAACTACGACATCGAGCGGGTGAAGCGCTGCGTCATCCACTACGCGACCCCGGATGGCAAGGTGATCCCATTCTGCGCCTACAACACGGGCCCGAACTTCCGCGAGGAAGTCGAGAAGAAGTTCGCGGTGCCGATTGAGGAGTGGCGGAAGCGGCATGCCAACTGAGCTCGTCTCCCTGCGCCCGAACGTCCGGGACAACGGCCTGATGGCGATCGACGACATGCTCTGCATGCACTGCGGGGCCTGCGTCGGCACCTGTCCGACGAACGCGATCTTCCTGAACGAGGTGTACCTCACGTTCAATGAGGACTGCACCCAGTGCGGGATGTGCGTGAAGGTCTGCCCCGTGGGCGCCATCGACTATCCGCACGGGCACAAGCTCACTCAGCTGAAGTAGCGCCCCGGGTCAGAAGGGATTTAAGGGCCCGCTACGATGCGAGGCGGTACATGACGTTGAAGTACGACGTCGTGGTCGTCGGGGCCGGACCTGCCGGGAGCTCCGCCGCGCGGTACGCCGCCCTGGGCGGCTGCAACACCCTGATGATCGAGAAGCGGCAGGAGATCGGCTCCCCGGTCCGCTGCGGCGAGGGGATCGCCCGCCATTTCCTCGACGACTGCGGCATCCCTTACGAGAATAAGTGGGTCGCCCAGGAGGTCAAGGGCGCGAAGATCATCTCCCCTGCCGGGAACGTCCTGAAGATCGACGAGAAGCACGCGGGCAACGAGGTCGGGATCGTCCTCGAGCGGGACGCATTCGACAAGGCATGCGCGAAGCTCGCCGCGAAGGCAGGCTCCGAGATCTGGGTGAAGACAACCGCGGTCGGACTGCTGAAGGACGACGGGCGCGTCACGGGGGTCCGCGTGAAGCGGCTCGAGGAGGAGTTCAACATCGAGGCGGACTGCGTCGTCGCCGCGGACGGCTACGAGAGCCAAGTCGGCCGGTGGGCGGGCATGAAGACGCTGATGAAGGCCGGGGACATCACCGGCACGCTACAGTACCGCCTCACGAACATCGAGCCGGACCCGGACTTCCCGCACTACTGCGAGTTCTTCCTCGGGACGTGCGCCCCCGCCGGGTACATCTGGGTGTTCCCGAAGGACGAATGCACGGCGAACGTGGGCCTCGGGATCTCCCTGGACCGTCTGAAGAACAAGATGGACCTCAAGATGTACCTGGACGCGTTCTGCAAGAAGGACCCGCGGATGAAGCGGGCCCAGTTCCTGGACATGGTGACCGGTGGCGTGTCTACGTGCCCGCCGATCAAGGAGACGGTCCGGGACGGAATCGCGATGGTGGGGGACGCCGCCCGCCACATCGACCCGATCACGGGAGGCGGGATCGGCAACGGGTGCCTTGCCGGCATGATCCTGGGGAAAGTCCTCTCCGAGATCAAGGAACGCGGCGGGACGTACTCGAAGGAGGATCTCCAGCCGTACGAGAAGGGCTGGCGGGCGGAGCTCGAGGAGACTCTCTACCGGAACTGGATGGCGAAGAACAAGCTCGTCACCCTCTCCGACGAGGACTTCGACAAGATCATCGCCACGCTGTCGACGGCGGGGATCGAGAAGCTTAGTGTCCACGCGATGCTGAAAGTGATCAAGGAGCGGCACCCGGACCTCGTCGCGAAGTTCGCCGACATGATCTAGGCGGTTCTCATCTGTGAGAACGGAGTCGGGTCGCTTTTATAGAGTGGCCCTCGTAGGCGGGCCGTGGCGCGTGCCACCCCCTCGCCGAGCGTGAGCGTCGCCTACTGGCTGGCCGCCCTCCTCCTCGTGTTCGTCCTCCTCGCCTTCCTGACGGGCACGGTCGTGATCCCCGGGATCCCAGCGCCGCCCGTGAACCTGGAGGGGGCGAAGCCGGGGCTCCTCGTCCTCGTGATCGTCCTCGGGACGAAGCTGCTCCTGGGAATCCTCAAGCCGCTGTTCCGCGCGGGACTCCGGGAGCGAATCCCCTCCGAGGCGGACATCTTCTCCGTGTTTCAGGTGTTCAGCTACGTCGCCTGGCTCGGGGCGATCGCGTTTTCGGCGTACGTCCTCCTCGGCGGGAACTTCGCCGCGATCGGGGTCCTCGGCGGCGCCGTGGTGCTCGGCGTCCTGATCTACGTGCTGCAGGAGCCCCTCCTGAACGCCGTTGGCTGGGGCATCCTCGTGACGCGGCGGGTGTTCAAGCTCGGGGACCGTATCGAGGTGAACGGGACGCGGGGCTATGTCGTGGCGATCTCCCCGATGAATACGACGGTGCGGGAGTTCGGGGGGTGGATGAGCCGCGATACTTTTACTGGCCGCTATGCGACAATCCCAAACAAGGCGGTGCTCACGTCGAACGTGTACAACTACACGAAGGATACGCCGTACATCTGGACGGAGATCCTCGTCGCCATCACGTATGAAAGCGACCTCCAACGAGCGGAGCGCGTCGTCCTCGAAGCCGCGGAGGAGATCGTCGGAGAACTCATGCGCGACAACCGCGAGGCCGTGCGCCAGAAGTACGAGTTCCGGGACCTGGCGACGTACGTGATCGAGGAGCCGACGGTGCGGTGGAGGATGAAGGACTCCTGGGTCGAGCTCGCCGTGGTGTTCTTCTGCCCCGCGTACCGCAAGGGGTACTACGAGAGCGAGGTCACGAAGCGGATCCTCGACAAGATTGGGGACGAGCCGAAGGTCCAGATCTCCTACCCGCACACGGTCTCGGTTCCGTTCAGCCGCTCCGTCCCCGCGGCGCCGCCGATGCCGTAGCCCATGGGATGCCTCTTATAGCCCGAGTTCGTTCGCGCGCCCCGATGGCGCCCCCCCTGAGGAGCGTGCAGGAATTCCTTCATGCCCCGGCCGCCGGCACGGTCGTCCTCGGAGGGTGGGTGGAGGACGTGCGGAACCTCGGCAGCATCGCGTTCATCCTGGTCCGGCTCCGGGACGGCACGGTGCAGGTCGCCGCCAAAAAGAAGGCGGACGAGTCGCTGTTCCAAGAGCTCACGAAGCTCACACGCGAGAGCGTCGTGGAAATCGCCGGGAAGGTCGTCGAGAACAAGGAGGCCCGCCATGGGCGGGAGGTGCAGCCGGCGCAGCTGTCGATCCTGTCCCCCGCCGACACGCCCCTCCCACTAGGAGTCGTGGACAAGGTGGGTGTGGAGTTCGACACCCGCCTGGACAACCGAACCGTCGACCTCCGGAAGCCGGCGACGAGAGCGATCTTCGAAGTCCGCTCCCTCCTTGAGGCGGGACTCCGCCACGAGCTGGCCCGCCTCGGATTCATCGAGGTCCACACCCCCAAGCTCGCGGGCGCGGGGGCGGAGGGCGGGGCGTCCCTCTTCCAGACGGACTACTTCGGGCGGAAGGCGTTCCTCTCCCAGAGCCCCCAGCTGTACAAGCAGATGCTGATGGCGACCGGATTGGATCGCGTCTACGAGATCGCTCCCGCGTTTCGCGCGGAGCCCTCGGATACCGTCCGACACGTGACGGAGTTCACGAGCTTCGATGCAGAGATGGCCTGGATCGAGGGTCAAGAGGATGTCCTGAAGGTCCTCGAGGCCGTGGTCGCGGGATCGCTGGCGTACGTGAAAGAGAAGGGGAGCGCGCCCCTGGGGGTTCTCGGGGTCGACCCGCGGGTCCCGGCACTCCCGCTGCCCCGCCTCCGATACCCGGAGGCCCTCGAGATCCTGCAAGCTCAGGGGAAGCGGGTCCGGGATGGCCAGGACATCGACACGGAGGGCGAGAAGATCCTGGGGCGGGCGATGGCGGACAAGGGGCACGAGATGTTCTTCCTCACCGAATACCCGACGGCGATCAAGCCGTTCTACGTGATGGCCCAGGCCGAGGAACCGGAGTACACGTGGAGCTTCGACCTCGAGTACAAGGGCGACGAGATGGCGTCGGGCGGGCAGCGCGAGCATCGCATCGACGCCCTACGGGACAGCCTGAAGCGGAAGGGGCTCGACCCCGCGGGATTCGAGTTCTATCTTTCAGCATTCCGGTACGGGATGCCCCCGCACGGGGGTTGGGGGCTCGGGATCGACCGGTTGACCCAAAAGATGCTGGATCTGCCGAACATCCGCGAGGCGATCCTCTTCCCCCACGACCGAAACCGCCTCGTCCCATAGCGGATTCCGGGCGCCCGGGAAGCCTTAAGTCCCGTCGCGGGTTCCGGCACCCCTCGCGGGGGAGCCTAGATGAAGGAGTTCAAGGTTTTCGTCCAGGACAAGCCCGGGGAACTCGCGCGGGTCACCGAGGCCCTCGCGAACCAGGCGGTAAACATCCGCGCAATCGCGAGCGAGGGGGGCCACGAGAGCACCTTCCTGCGCGTCGTGACGAACGACGTCGCGACGACGGAGAAGGCCTTCAAGCTCGCGGGACTGAAGTTTGAGGCGAACGAGATCCTGACGGTGGAGCTGATGGACCGGCCGGGGGAACTCGCGAAGATCGCCCGCCGGCTCGCCCGGGCGGGGGTGAACGTCGCCTCGCTGTACATCCTCGGGTCGAAGAACGGCAAGACCGAGGTCGCCATGGTCGTCAACGATATGGACAAGGCGAAAATGGCGATCCACTGACCACTCGGACCCGCGGATTGGCACTTTCGGGCATCTCCCCACAACCATAATAGTCGACGTCCCCATGTTCGGGCGTCGGAAGGGAGACCTGTCTCGATGGCGGGGACTGTTGCAAAGGGAAATCGGCTCCAGGTGATGTCCCGGAAGATCCTCGAGGCGGACGGCTACGTCGTGCACACGGCGGTCCGCAGCTCGCAACGCGTCGGGCCTCCCTGGAAGCCGTTCTGGATCAGCCAGACGACGGACATCTTCAACGCGTTCGACCTCATCGCGACGCGAATTGACGGACCGAGGCCCCTCCGGTTCATTCAGATCACAGGAGGGAGCGTGTCCGAGCGGGTGAAGAAGGTGGACCCCGTGCCCATCAACACCGCGATTGCGAGCGTTGAAGTCTGGAAATGGCACGGAGGGCGCAAGCGCCTCGACCGGAGGTACAAGGATCGAAAGGTGTGGCTCCCGCGGGGGTATTTCCAGGTGTACTACAAGGAACGAAACTGGGAGCCCGATCCAGGGGATCGGATTGCCACGGGAGACGCCCCCGCCGCTCGAGCGAGCGAGGAACCAGTCCCGATCGAGCCGACAGCTATCGCCCCTGCCCTCGTCAGGGCCAAGCGCGTGCGTGTGCGCGGGCAGGCCTAGGGCGCAACCGTCCAATCGGGACGCGAAAGGACCCCGCGGGAGTGGGTCGTTTCCCGGATGAGCGGGAGGGCCTCCTCCTTTTCGCGCGTCACGAGGTCGATGAGGTCATCGTACCGGCCCTCGCGATAGAGCTTTACGACCTGCTCCCGTCGGGCTGCGGAACCGCTGGACACGCCGCCGCCCGAATCGGCGAGCGCGAGGTCGATTATCGGTTTCTGGACCCAGTACCTCTGCAGCTCCTCGATTGAGAATTCCTTGACGCCGTACCGTTCGGCCTTCTCGATGATGAATGCGATATGGTCCTTCAGCCCAGTTCCCACCGGCACGAATTCACTCGTCGGCTCCAGAAGCCGTCGCTCCACGATGGTCCGCACAATCTGCTTTTCACCCCATTCCCACTCGGCGAGCACCTGGAAGACTCCTTCGGGTTCCCCCCGCACGAGCCGTTGGTATTGGATCGTCAGGATCCTGTTCGTACGGGGGTCCGGGCCGTCCGTCTCGATGTCGAGATACCACTCGGTCAACGAGGAGAGAACCACGGGCGGGCTAGATATCGATTCCCGTTCGATATCGCGGCATCCAAGTTGGGAGGCAGTGCAGATCGCGCGTACGGTCTGCCAACCTTGATATCACGCCCGGTTTATCCAATCCCCGGCATGAGGGAGCAGGAGACGCGCCCGCGGACGGAGGCGGAGGAGGGCACGGTCGCAAAGCGCGGCCTGTGGTCGGATTTCAGCTTTGTCGCGTCGAGCCGGTACCGCGAAGAGATAGTGCTTTCACTCGCCGCGGGCCCGAAGCTCCCCAGACAGCTTGCTGAGGACACCCATATCCGGATCGCCCATGTCAGCAGGGCCTTGGGAGAGCTGAAGGAACGAGGCCTCGTCGAATGCCTGACGCCCGAGACGAAGACGAGGGGCAGGGTCTATGGGGTGACCGGGGCGGGGACCGCTTTGGTGGCGACCTTTCGAACCTCTCGGCATCGGTACCTTCCGGTCTCGAAGCGAGTCGGGGCGGCCGGATTCGTTCCGAAGATCCGAGGATCGTTCCCGGCCCGCTGCATCAGCTACTTGAAAGCTGCGAAGGAGGAGGCCCAAGTCCGCAAGGCACTGTCGAGCTGGTCTGTAAACCCGGACGAGCTGACCGACGAGACCTGGCTTTCCGTCGACGCCTTCGACGAGTTCTTGGAGCTCCTGGAGGCGGCGTTCGGCGACGGGAGCTACGGATTCATCCGCTCCCTCGCCGTCCAAACCGCCCCCCGGATGTCGAGCATCAAGGAACAAGTGTTGAAGGCAATCCCAATCGAGGCCCTAGCCGAGGCCGCACCCATCGTGTACAACAAAGAGTGGAATTATGGTAGGCTGGAGGTCAAATCGGGTCGCCGGTGGGCCTCATTCCAACATTTCGATGCCGCCATGACCCCGGGGATGTGTGCCATGTTCCAGGGAGTTTACGAGGGAATCCTTCGCGCCCGCGGAATGCCCGGGGAGGTGAGGAAGACGCGGTGCATCCGGACGGGGGACGACCATTGTGAGTACCTCGCCCGATGGTAAAGACGGACCGTGGGACCCTTCACGAGTTCATTGGCACACGGGCGTCGCTATGCTGCGGAGCTCACCTCGCCACCCGGGAGCATTCTGGTGTGTCCAACGCACGGTCCGTCGCCGGACGTATCCTGTCATATCGGGTACAAGTCAGCCTCGAAGAATTTCGATTCAAAGGAAACCCTGGAGTAGGCGAAGGCGAGAATCCCGATCGCCGCCGCGATCTGCCTCTCCCAGAGCCGATCCAAGATGTAGTAGGAGCTCCCCTTGGTCAGGTAGAAGTCACGATCCATGACGAAATAGAAGTTCGTCCACCACCAAATCCAACTGGGCAGCGGGGGGGCGTCCCAGATGTTCGCCTCGACAGCACCCATTGAGATCCCTGTGCTCTTTTCGAACATCTCCGAGCGGACCCACACCACCCCATCGGAGAACGAACATCCAAAAGGGGGCCTGCAGAGAATTCCGCCAGTGGCCAGACCGTTGAGAACGTACTGGAGCTTGAGATGGTAGCCGGCAGTCTGTTTCACGGAGAAACTTCCGGTGGGAGGAGCCCACATGTATACCCACGCCTGCGCCCGAGCGTCTCCGTATCCCGGACCTGCATAGGCGCCCGTTTCCCCATACTCTCTGCCGGTGGTCGTGTCGAGCGAAACCGAGGCGAACTTGTCATGGATCCCGGAGCCGTAGAGCTCCGTCTGTCCCGATCCGGAATACCATGGAGGGACCCACCGAAATCCTCCCGGGGGTTTTGTAGTGACGCCTGGCCCTTCAGCGACGTGGGAGCTGGAGTTGGGTTGCTCAACGGATTGGCCGGACAATCCGGAGCCAATCCTCGTTACCGTCGCCGTTGCATCATAGTTGGGACCCAGGTAGTGCCCAAGGGCACGGGCAAGAAGCCCCGTCGAGATGTCGAAATAGTAGGTTGACGAATTCCCAGACGGACTCGAATAGGAGAGGACCCACTGAGTGCTCGTGATTTGAACGAGCGAGGTCGTCTCTTCGTCTACCTTGACGGTGCCGTCGCTGACGTCGGCCTGGTTCACCCATAGCCAGGCAGACTTTCTCGAGTCGTTGAGGCTCTGCCTACTGCTGATGTCGTAGGAAAGGATCAGCGGAATCCTGTCAACGTTGTTGTAGAAGACCTCGTTGACCGTCAGCCGATCGTTCGCGGACGACACGACGACAACCTTGATGAACTCGGTCCTTTGGACGAAGAGCGGCTTCGTATGCTGCGACTGGATCTGGAACGTGAAGTATTGGTCTTTCTGCATCCAGCTGAAAGAGGCGGATGCATCCACGTGTTGAAGGGGAAAGGCGACGGAGATGACGACGAACATGATACCAACCGTCAACAATCTCGCGCCAATCGACCCGCCGAGATTTCCCCAACCGCCGCCCGAAAACGACCCT
The DNA here is from genome assembly GCA_005878955.1 of Methanobacteriota archaeon. Taxonomy (GTDB): domain Archaea; phylum Thermoplasmatota; class Thermoplasmata; order RBG-16-68-12; family RBG-16-68-12; genus EA-19. The sequence continues at coordinate 9,277 of VBMI01000134.1, read as the reverse complement.
CTGACGATGCCCCGACGCGTTCGTTCTTCCTTGACTCCTGACCTCACCCGCTCACATCCTCGCGCGTCCTCGGCTTCGTCACGCGTCTTCTCGCACCCGAGGCCGACATCGGAGTGAGAACCCCTCTTCCTCGCATAACGGAACGCGAGAATTGACTGAGAAGGACGCGTTAGTTCACGATGAGTCGGCCATGAATTCGCAGCTAAACGATTCGCAATCGCCCTACCGATTGGCCCGTCCCTTGGACACGCGGAACGCACTGGAACTTGAGGGCTCGGGTCTTCCTCTCGCCAGGATCCCGCGCACAATCGTCCTGTTCTCCTTGAGCAGGGGCGAGGCCGCATAGCCCTTCCCATATCCACTTGGACTGAGCTGAAGGACGAGACCGAAACCAACAAGCGAGGCGAGGTGGGCGGTCACGGTTCCGTAGTTGAGTCCGAGCTTTTGAGCGATCGAGTGAGCATTTCGCGGTCCCTCGAGGATGCATTCGAGAATCCGACCTCGGTTCGGCCCACCTCGCGTCCCGAGAATGAGGAAGTGAACGATGTCCAGAAAACGATCCTTCGGATTTACGACATCGAACCCCGGCCCCATCTGCGGGAGCTTCTCTCGTTCGAATGTCATCCCAGACCAACCCTTGGCGGAGCGTTAAAGGGAAGCCCTGACGCCGCCGGTCGGTCGGGTCGTCCCAATGCGACGTGTCTGGGCGGAAAGCGGACCAGCTTCGATCCCCTCGTTGCAACATTGTTCGGTGGGACATGAACGCAATTGCCACGAGCTCTCCACATGCCATCCAACGATGTGCCAGATTCGTACCAGTGTCGCACCAGTTCCGGCACCATGACCAAACGTTTATCCCCGTTCCGGCCATCCGCCGCCCCCGCGGCCCTCTCCGACGGCCGACGGCTGGCGTTCAATGAGGATTGGCATCGCGGGCGTCGGGATCACGCCGTTCCGGCCCTCGACCCCCGAGTTCTCTTGGAAGGAACTGATGTACGATGGCGCCCAGCGGGCATACGCCGACGCAGGAATCGACCCGCGGACGGATGTGGACTCCTTCATCACGTGCGCCGAGGACTATTACGAGGGCTTCGGAATCTTCGACGAGTTCACGCCCGACCAGCTTGGAGCGGTCCTACGACCGATGCACACCGTAGGTGGCGACGGCATCCAAGGACTTGCGAACGCCTTCATGCAGATCCGAAGCGGGCTCGCGGACGTCGTCGTCGTGGAGAGCCATTCCAAGGCGTCCGACATCCTCACGTTCAACGGCATCGTGGCCCACGGGCTCGACCCGATCTGGAACAAGCCTCTCGGCGGACACCCGAACTACGTTGCGGGCCTGGAGATGGATGCCTTCCTCCGCTCGAGCGGGAATACGGCGAAGGACTGTGCGCGGATCGGCGCGGCGAACCGCCAGGCCGCCCTGCGAAACCCGATCGCGGCCTACGGGTCGCGCGTCACAGAAGAACAGGTCGCCGCGTCCCCCGACCTGTGGGCACCCCTCCGACAGCTCGACGCGGCGCAGATCGCGGACGGGTGCGTCGTCCTCGTCATCGCCTCCGAAGGGGCGGCCCGGAAGATGGCGGCTGAGCCGGTCTGGATCCGCGGAATCGGCTGGGCTTCCGACTCTCCTTCCCTCGAAACGCGGGATTGGATCTCGCCCGCCTACGCGCGTCTCGCGGCGGCGATGGCGTACCGCCTCGCCAAGGTCCGCCGCGCAGCGGGGGCCTTCGACCTCGCGGAACTCGACGACAAGTATTCGTACAAAGAGCTCCAGCACCTGGAGACGCTCGGGCTCGCCCGGAAGGGGCAGGCGGGGAGGATGGCCCGCCGCGACGACCTCGGTCACGTAGGGACCTTGCCGACGAACGTGAGCGGCCGCGGAACGCGATCGTCCAGTCGTGGCGGGGAATCCCGAGCGCCACCGGGGGGGTCGCAATCTTGGGGGTGGGCCGCTGAGAAAGGTCGCAGTCGTCGGTGCGGGGATGACGATCTTTCGCCGCCGGCTCCAGGAGACCGGGAAGGAGCTGAGCTTCGAGGCCGCGCGCATGGCCCTCGACCAAGCGGGGATGGAAATCGGCGACATCAACGCGGTCGTCCACGGGACCGCTCCGGACGCGTTCGATGGCGTCCACATGAAGGGCGAGTACCTGCTGGACGGGTCCGGCGGTGCTCGCAAGCCATACATGCGGGTGTACACCGGAGGAGGGACGGGGGTCTTCAGCGCAATCGCGGGCTACTGGCACGTCGCGAGCGGACTCGCGGACGTCGCCCTCGTCGTGAACGAGGAGAAGATGTCGTCGTGCCAGCCCCATCCGCAGTCCGTGTTCGCCCATATCTGGGATCCGATCCTGGACCGCCCCCTGAAACCGAATCTCGTCTGGATCTTCGCGATGGAAATGAACCGGTACATGACCGTGAACAAGATTCCCTACGAGGACATCGCCCGCGTTGCTGTCAAGAACAAGCGGAACGCGGCGGGCCATCCGTGCGCCCAACTCGCCGACCCCGACATCACGCTCGACGACGTGATGAACTCCGAGCTGATGGCTTGGCCCGTCCGCCGGCTCGACATCAGCCCCCCGAGCGACGGCGCGGCGGCCGTCGTGCTCGCGTCCGAGGACATCGTGCGGAAGAGGAAGCTCCGCGACCAGGCCGCCTGGATCAAGGGCGTCGGCTGGTGCATCGATTCCACGATGTGGACGGACCGTGACCTCGTGTTCCCGGAGTACGTCGCTCGGGCCGCGAAGATGGCGTACCGCCAGGCGAAGATCGGCAACCCCCGACGCGAGATCGACTTCGCGGAGCCATACGACCCGTTCGATTACAAGGAACTCCACCACCTCGAGGGGCTCGGCCTCGCGGAGCGGGGGAAGGCCGGCCTGATGACGCGGGAGGGCGTCACGGAGAGGGACGGGGACCTCCCCGTGTGCCCGAGCGGCGGGCTGCTCGGGGTCGGGAACCCGATTGCGGCGACCCTCGGGATCAAGATCGGCGAGCTGTACTGGCAGCTCACCGGTCAGGCGGGGAAGCGACAGATCCCGAACGAGGTGCGGACGGGCGTCTGCCAGGCCTGGGGGGACCTCATGCAGTACGGCAGCGTGGTGGTGATGGGGACGTGACGGCCCGCGTCGACCGGTGGCCCGGCGTGGAGCTGGGGCCAAAGGACATCGAAGGCCGCGTTGTCACGAGCGTCCGATACCGGCCCGCCGCGAAGTTCGCGTGGTCCGCCGGGGAGGCGATGAGCCGGTTCCTCGCCGAGCTCCAGCGGGGTCGCCTCATCGCGCGCCAGTGCAACACTTGCCGCCGGATTCTGTTCCCGCCCCGGATGTTCTGCGAGGAGTGCTACCGGCCCACGGACGCTTGGGTGTATGTCCGGGACACAGGAACAATCGAGACGTATTCCGTCTCATATCTCGACACGGACGCCCGCCGGATCACGGAGCCGATCTTCGTCGGCGTCGTGTCCATCGACGGCGCCTCGCCTAGGATGGGGATCATGCACTACTTCGGCGAGGTGACGAAGGAGGAGATCCGGATCGGGATGCCCGTCCAGGCGAAGTGGCGGCCCGCCGAGGACCGGGTCGGGAGCGTCCTGGACATCGAGTACTTCCGCCCAGTTCGGGAGGGGGGGCGATGACATTCACCGACCGGACCAAGGACCCCCGCGCGCTCCGGCACTGGTACGGCGACATCGAGGCGGACTATGTGTACACGAGCGGGGTCGCGGGCGAGCGGTTCTTCCGCGAGCTTCGGGACCACGGCCGGCTCCTCGGGACCCGGTGCGGGGAATGCGGGAAGCGCTGGATCCCCCCGAAGCTCTTCTGCGAGGATTGCTTCCGCGAGGTGAGTGAGTTTGTCGATCTGCCCGCCACCGGGCGTGTCGCCGCCGCGTGCGCGGTGCGGGTGGACATCGAGAGAAACCCGCTTCCTCAGGCGGTCGTCTGGGGCCTCGTTCGGTTCAAGGGGTTCGAGGGCGGGCTCGTCCACCGCCTCCTCATCGCTCCGGAGCGTGGGAGGGCGGGCCTCGTCGTCCGACCCGTTCTCCGAGACGCGGCCTCCCGCACCGGGGCGATCACCGACCTCGAGGGGTTCGCCCCCTAAGCACCCGGTCCCGCAGGCGGCCCGGGCCCCCCGCAAGGTTAAAGGCGGAAGCGGGGGTTCGCATCCGCGGGGTGCCCCCATGGAGCCGAAGATCGTCAAGCTCAAGATCTGCCTCCTCGGAGAGGAAGGGGTCGGCAAGACCTCCCTTATCCGCCGGTTCGTGTCCGGGGCTTTCGACGATGCGTACATCCGGACCCTCGGCGCGGTCGTCTCCAAGAAGTCGCTCGACCTCCAGGGCGGGGATGGGACCCCCGTCCATGTCGACATGGTGATCCTCGACATCATCGGGAAGCGGACGTTCATGCAGCTTTTCAAGGACGCATACTTCAGCGGCGCTCGCGGGATCATCGCCGTCTTTGACCTCACGCGAAAGGCCACGCTGCGGGAACTCCCGGCATGGATCGCGGGGGTTCGGGAGACCGTGGGGCAGATCCCCGTCGAGGTCCTCGCGAACAAGGACGACGTGAAGGAGCGCCACGAGGTGCGCGAGGACGAGATCGCGTCCATCCTCGGACCCCTGAACGTGAAGACCCTCCGCACCTCCGCGAAGTCTGGAGAGAACGTCGAGCGCGCGTTCCGGGACCTCGCGGGGGGCATCGTCCTCGAAGAGGGCCCCGCCGCGTAACCTTCAAGAGAACCCTCGCCTTCAATCCGATCGGCCCAGGGGCGGTCGCCCGTGTTTCGCCCGGAAGAACTCGACGCCAACGAGAAACGGCTCCGTCGCTGGGAGGGGACGACCCTCAAGGAGTCCCTCAAGAAACAGCCCGAATCGCGGAAGCGCTTCCTGACCACATCAAGTGCACCGGTGGAACGCCTCTACACGCCGCTCGACATCAGGGATTGGGACCCGCTCCAGAAGCTCGGCGTCCCTGGCGAGTTCCCGTACACGCGGGGCATCCATCCGACGATGTACCGGGGCCGGCTGTGGACGATGCGGATGTTCGCCGGATATGGGAGCGCCGAGGACACGAACCGCCGATTCAAGTACCTCATCGGCCACGGGGAGACGGGACTCAGCGTCGCCTTCGACATGCCCACGCTCTACGGGTACGACACGGATGAGCCCGAGGCGAAGGGCGAGTTCGGCACGTGCGGGGTCGCGGTGCCGTCCCTCCGCGATATGGAGATCCTGTTCGGCGGAATCGACATCGGCGGCGTGTCGACCTCGATGACGATCAATTCGCCCGCGTCCGTGATCTGGGCGATGTACCTGGCGAACGCGGAGCGACGCGGGATCCCGTGGAAGAGTCTTCGCGGGACGATCCAGAACGACATCCTCAAGGAGTATCAAGCCCAGAAGGAGTGGATCTTCCCGCCGGAGCCCTCGATGCGCCTGGTCGTCGACACATTCGAGTTCGGGTCGAAGCAGGTACCGCAGTGGAACACGATTTCGATCAGCGGGTATCACATCCGCGAGGCGGGCGCGACGGCGGCTCAGGAACTCGCGTTCACCCTCGCGAACGGGTTCGAGTATGTGCGTTGGGGCGTGGACCGTGGGCTGAAGATCGACGACTTCGCCCCGCGGCTCAGCTTCTTCTTCAACGCGCACAACGACCTGTTCGAGGAAATCGCGAAGTACCGGGCGGCACGTCGAATCTGGGCCCGGGAGATGCGGGAGACCTTCCTGGCGAAGAATCCCCGCTCATGGCTCCTCCGGTTTCACACGCAGACCGCGGGCGTCTCCCTTACCGCCCAGCAACCGGAGGTGAACATCGTCCGGACCGCCGTGCAGGCCCTCGCCGCCGTCCTCGGAGGAACGCAGTCCCTGCACACCAACTCGTACGACGAGGCGTACCAGGTCCCCAACGAGAAGGCCGTCCGAATCGCCCTCAGGACGCAGCAGATCCTCGCGCACGAGAGCGGCGTCGCGAACACGGTGGACCCGCTCGGGGGCTCCTACTACGTGGAGAGCCTCACGGACCGGATGGAGCAGGAGGCGTATGCCTACTTCGACCGCATCCAGGCCTTGGGCGGGGTGATCCCAGCAATCCGGAAAGGGTTCTTCCAGCAGGAAATCGCGAATTCCGCGTATCGCTATCAACGGGAAATCGAGGACAAGGAGCGGACGATTGTCGGGGTGAACGACTTCGTGGTGGACGAACGGCCCGAAGTCGAACCGCTGCGGGTGACCCGCGAGGCGTACGCCCGGCAGCTGCGCCGACTGGCGCGGACCCGGAAGGAGCGGGACGCGCAGAAGCACGAAGGGGCGCTCGACCGGCTCCGGAAGGTGTGCGAGGGGGACGCGAACACGATGCCTTTCATCCTCGACGCGGTCCGGGCGGACGCGACGCTGGGCGAGATCTGCGACGTCATGCGGGAGGTCTTCGGGGTCTGGGAGGAGCCCCTCCTGTACTGAGGCGGGGCCATGGCGAAAAAGATCCGAGTCCTCATTGCCAAGCCGGGCCTCGATGGCCACGACCGCGGCGCGAAGGTGGTCGCCCGTGCCCTCCGGGACGCGGGAATGGAGGTGATCTATACCGGTCTCCGCCAGTCCCCCGAGGATATCGTCGAGGCCGCGATCCAGGAGGACGTGGATGCGATCGGCCTCTCGAGCCTGAGCGGGGCCCACATGGCCCTCTTCCCCGATGTCGTGAAGCTCCTCAAGAAACGCGGCGCGGGCGACATCGTCGTCGTGGGCGGCGGCATCATCCCCGACGAGGACGTGGCGAAGCTGAAACGCGCGGGCGTGCGGGCGGTCTTTGGTCCCGGGACCCCGCTCGCGGAGATCGTGGAGTACTTCCGCTCCTCCGGGACGTAGCGGATCCGGAGGAAAGGCTATCTCCCCTTCCCGCGCTGGGGGCCGCCCGTGAAGATCGTCGATCAGGTCCTCAACGGGGACAAACGCGCGACCGCGAAACTGATCTCCATGATCGAGGACGACGAACGCGGGGCGTCCGAGGCTCTCGCGGCGATCTTTCCTCACACGGGTCGCGCGCACACGGTCGGCTTCACCGGCCCGCCGGGCGTCGGCAAGAGCTCATTGATCAACCGCTTGGTGCGGGAGTTCCGGGAACGCGGCAAGCGGATCGGCGTCGTCGCCGTGGACCCGACGTCTCCCTTCACCGGCGGCGCGGTGCTCGGGGATCGGATCCGAATGGCGGACACAGGCACCGATCCGGGCGTGTTCATCCGGTCGATGGCGACGCGCGGCCACTCCGGCGGGCTCGCCCTCGCGACGTTCGACGCCGTGAAGGTCCTCGATGCCTTCGGCATGGACCTCGTGTTCGTGGAGACGGTGGGAGCGGGCCAGTCCGAGGTGGAGATCGCGAGCCGCGCCCACACGACGGTCGTCGTGCAGCAGCCGCAATCCGGGGACTCGGTCCAAGCCCTCAAGGCGGGGATCCTCGAGATCGGCGACATCCACGTGGTCAACAAGGCGGACCTCGGCGGCGCGGACGCGATGGTCTCGAACTTGGACTTCATGCTCGAGGAACGGATGGGTTGGAGGCCCCCGGTCCTGCAGACCTCGGCCCTCGAGGGGAAGGGAATCAAGGAGCTCGCCGATGCGATCGTGAAGCACTACCGCTACCTGAAGGCGGGGCCGATGTGGCGGCGCCGGGAGGCGGACCGCGCCCGGAAGGAGCTGTACGAGTCGATGCGGCGGCTCCTCGCAGAGACCTTCTCCGAAGACGCGGCGGGCGAGACCCTGGAAGGGGAGGTGGCGGCAATCGTCTCGAGGAAGACGGATCCGCGCACCGCCGCGAAGAAACTGCTCCGGGACCTGAAGCTCGGCAGGTGACACGCCCCGGCCGTGACTCGAACCCGGAATCGCCGGTTGACCCCGCCGCGAGTCCTGCGATAGGAGGCTCGTGCCCAAGCCTCTGCCTGATATCCCCCTATCGGATTACCGGCCAAGCCCGCGTCGGCTAGTTGGACAGGCCTAGCGCCTCCTAAGCGCTGAACCGGGGTTCAAATCCCCGCGCGGGCGTCCGGCAACGCAGCGTATCCAGAGGGGCTCGATTCGAGGAGGCCCAACGCGACACGCCGAAAGTCACAGTTCCTCGGGCGTCTTCTCGTCCGGAGGAAGCTCCTCCTCGGCCCGCTCCTCTTCCGTCCGCGGCGGCGCCTCCTCGACCTTCTCTTCCCTCGGCGCCTCCAGGGCGGGCTTCGCCTCCTCCGCCTGCGCTTCCTCTTTCGCGGGTTCCGCCTTCGGCGGGGCCTTCGTGTACTCCTCGACGAACCTTACCTTCTTGAGGTCCAGCATCTCACGGAGGTCGGCGATCACGCGGAACTTGGAAACGAACCACCGCTCGTCCGTCTTGCAGATGTCCGGGAGGACTATCTCCGCGCTCGCGTTCCCGAGCTCGACCTTAAACTCCTCTGGGAGCCCGTAGTCCATCTCCAGGATCGCCCGCAGCTTCTCCTCGACGGTCGCGGCCTTCTTGACGACCCGGTACGAGTAGTAGATCGTCTTCCCCGCCAGGGGATTGTTGTAGTCGACGCGGACCCGCCCGCCCGTGACCTGGGTGATGATCCCCTTCCGGCCGCCGACGTTGACCTCCATCCCCACCTCGGGATGGATCTCCTGCTTCAGGAACTCCCGAAGCGGTCGGAGTTCGATGAGCTTCGGGTCCCTACCGCCCGCCCCCTTCTCGGGAGGAATCGTGAGCTCCAGGTCCTTCCCCACCTCCGCGCCCTGCAGCGCGTCGTCGAGCCCGGAGAGGATGCGGCCGTGCCCGACGATGATCGGAAACTCCGCATACGCCTTCTTCTCGTCGAACTTGTCCTCCTTCTTCGCGAGGTCCCCGCGGGTCGTGTCGAACAACGTCCGGCCCCCGTTCGGGTTCACGATCCACCCCTCGTAGTCAATCCAGACGATGTCGCCCTTCGAGACCTTTCCCGGCTCGGACGCGTCCATGGCGAGGTCCCTCTGCGGAGCCTCCTCCTTCGGGCTCGAACCCGCGGATTTCTTCGATCTCGCGCGCGCCATCCTTGTCCCGTCCGTCGAGATCCCCTTTCTCTTGCTTGACGATGCACCCCGCAACCGCCCGGCGGGGGGCGCTACGCCGTCGGCTTCTGGAGCCCGATCGCCGCGGAGATGCGCTTGTACCGGTTCCGGATCGTGACCTCCGTCACGCCCGCGACCTCGGCGACCTCCTTCTGCGTGCAGGGCCGGTTGCACACCATCGCGCTGATGTAGATCACGGCGGCCGCCACCCCGCTCGGGGCA
>VBMI01000040.1 GCA_005878955.1 Methanobacteriota archaeon | reverse complement strand
TCCGCGTCGGCCTGAGGTTCCGGAGCAAGGTGGGCCGCACGGTGACGGAGACGGACAACGTGTGGTTCACCCTCCTCACGGGGAACTCGAACCAGATCCACTTCAACGAGGACTACACGCGGCGGGTCTTCCCGGGCGAACCGTTCAACGGGCGGCGGGTGGTGAACGGCTTCCTCACGATCGCGATCGCGGCCGGGCTCCTGGTCGACGAGACGAGCCGGAACGGGTTCCAGGTCGGGATCGACGGGGTGCGGTTCCCGCGGCCCGTCTTCCACGGGGACACGATGTACTCCGAGGCGGAGGTCACGGAAGTCCGGGAGTCCCGGAGCCGGCCCGCCTTCGGGCTCGTCACGATCCACACCCGCGGGCGGAACGAGCGGGGCGAGACCGTCGTGGAGTTCGACCGCGTGTTCATGGTCCGCAAGCGGGGGGAGGCGTGGCGTGGCGCCCCCGCGAAGTGACGCGCAGCGCGTCCTCGTATCGACCGTCGGGCGGCTGATGGACGCCTTCGGACCCGAGTACTGGCGGGACCTCGACGCGCGAGAGGCGTACCCCGAGGCGTTCGTCTCCGGATTCGAGGACCAGGGGTTCGGGGCCCTCCCGCTCCCCGAGGCGTACGGCGGCGCGGGAGGCACCCTCACGGACGCGTGCCTCGTCCTCGAGGAGATCCACGCCCGCGGGGGGAACGCCCAGCCCTTCCACGGGCAGTACTACCTCTCCTTCCTCCTCGCCCGCTTCGCGTCCGAGGCGCTCCGCCGGGCGTACCTGCCCGCCCTCGCCCGCGGCGAGCTGCGGATGCAGAGCTTCGCCCTCACGGAGCCGGACGCGGGGAGCGACCTCACCCGGATCACGACGACCGCGGAGCGGACGGGGGAGGGCTACCGGGTCCGCGGCCGCAAGGTCTTCATCTCGCGGGTCGAGCAGAGCGACCTCCTCGTCCTCGTCGCGCGAACGGCGACGCCCGCGGCGGGCGCGAGGCCCACGGAGGGCCTCACCCTGTTCCTCGTCGACCTCCGGGAGGCGAAGGGGATCGAATGGACGCGAATCCGGACGATGTTCAACAGCCAGACGTACGAGCTGTTCCTCAACGATGTGGACGTGCCCACGGGGAACGTGATCGGGGAGGAGGGGCGCGGCTTCGACCACCTACTCCATGTCCTGAACCCCGAGAGGATCCTGATCGCCTCCGAGTGCATCGGGGACGCGCGGTGGTTCATCGACCGGTCCGCGGAGTACGCGAAGCGGCGGGTCGTCTTCGGGCGGCCGATCGGGAGCAACCAGGGGATCCAGTTCCCCCTCGCGGACGCGTACGCGCGCCTCGTCGCCGCGGACCTCGTGCGGTGGGACGCCGCCCGCCTGTACGAGTCGGACGCGGGCCCGAGGGAGGTCGGCGCGGCCGCGAACCTCGCGAAGTACCTCGCCTCCGAGTGCTCGTGGCGGGCCGCGAACGTCGCGATGGATGTCCACGGGGGGTACGGGATGGCCCGCGACATGGACATCGAGCGGAAGATGCGGGAGACGCGGCTGTACCAAGTCGCCCCGATCTCGAACAACCTTGTCCTCGCCCATGTCGCCCACCACGTCCTCGGCCTCCCGAGGTCATACTGAACGAGGAGGTCACGGACGATGCGCCGGAGGAGCCAGCTGTACGTGCCCGCGAACAACCCGCGGATGATTGCGAAGGCCGCGACCTTGGACGCGGACTCGATCGTGTTCGACCTCGAGGACGCGGTGCCGCTAGAAGAGAAGGTGACCGCACGGGTCTCCCTGGGCTCTGCCCTCGGGAAGGCGGACTGGGGATCTCGGCACCTCGCCGTGCGGATCAACGCGCCCGGAACGCCGGACGGGCAGGCGGACATCGTCACGCTTGCCGCGGAACCGCGGATCACGACCCTGGTCATCCCGAAGGCGGAGGCGGACCTCTCGCCCCTGGCCCGCGCGACGGGGAAGGACCTCATCCCGCTCATCGAGACGCCGACGGGGCTCCTCCATATCGAAGAGGTCGTCCGTAGCGAGCGGGCCATCGCCGTCTCGTACGGGCCGAGCGACCTCGCGGCCTCCATCGGGGGCGAGATCCGGACGTGGGAACGCAATCCGTATGTCCGCACGCTCATCGCCGTCGCCGCCGCGGCGTACGGCCTCGACGCAATCGACAAGGTGTTCTTCGACCTCAAGGACCTGGACGGCTTCCGGGAGGAAGCCCTCGACGCGAAGCGGCTCGGCTACGTCGGCAAGCAGGTCGTCCATCCGGACCAGGTCCCGGTCGCGAACGAGGTGTTCTCGCCGAGCCCGGAGGAGCTCGGGTGGGCGACCGAGGTCGTCGGAGCGTATGAGGCGGCGGCCCGGGAAGGGCGCGGGGCGATCCGGGTGCGGGACCGGCTCGTCGACGCGGTGCACTACCGACTGGCGAAGCGGACCCTCGAGCGGGCGAAGGCCTGAGCCGTCGTGGTCCCTAGCCCCCGCGGTGCAGCTCCGCGAACCGGAGGGCCGCTTCGAGGCTGAAGGGGAGGTGGCCGCCCGCCTCCTTCGCCTTCCGGAAGTACGCCCACAGGTCGTCCCGGAAGCGGGGATGGGTGCAGCGGTCGATGATCGCCTCCGCCCGCTCCCGTACGGAGAGCCCGCGGAGGTCCGCGACCCCCTGCTCCGTCACGAGGACGTCGACGTCCTGGCGGGGGATGTCCGGGCTCGACACGATGGGGACGATCCGAGAGAACCGGTCCCCCGCCGCCGTCGAGGGCATCGCGACGACGACGAGCCGCGCCGCGCGGGTGAAGTCCTGCGAACCGCCAACGCCGTTGTGCGCGTCCCCGCGGATGTGAGATGCGTTCACGCCTCCGAACACGTCGACCTCGATCGCCTGCTGCACCGTGACGACGTTCAGGCGGGCGATCACCTCGAGGCTGTTCGTCACCTCGTACGGCCTCAGGACGACGTGCTCGAGGATGGCATCGAGCCGCTTGACGAGATCCTCCGTCACGTCGCCGTCTCCGGGAAGCCCGTACATCGCGGTCGTGCTGATCCCGCGCACCCGCTCCCCGAGCACGGTCGCCCAACGCGCGGGGATCCCCTCCGTCCAGACGTCCGCGCCGCGGAAAGGCAGGGCGTCCATCAACGCGGCGGCGAGGGGGCCCGCCCCGAGCTGCAGGGCGAACCGCCCGCCCCATGCGTCCGCCGCCAACTCGGCCTCGAGGAACGTCGCGAGGACCTCCGCGATCCGGAAGTCCGTTGGGACCGTCGCGCTGTACGCGCCGGAGGGCTCGTCGCCCCGGTCCGTCCGCACGACCGCGGCGACCCTCGATGCAGGGATCGAGATGAACGGCCTCCCGACCCGGTCCCTCACGCCGCGGATCGGGATCGGCACGCCGGGGCGGACGCGGTAGAGGTCGTGGAGCCCCGTGAGATCGGGCTTCCGCTCGTTCACCTCCACGATCACGCGGCGGCTCGCGTCGACGAACGCCGCCATCGCGTCCACGGACAGCCCCGGGATCAGGTGCCCGCGCTCGTCGATCGCGGTCGCCTCGACGACCGCGACGTCCACGGGGCCACCGCCCGTGAACGTACCCCGCCGGACGAGGTCCGGGTACTCCCCGATCCGGCAGTCGAAGAACTCCACGGACCCCTCGTTCACCGCCTTCCGGGCCCCCTCGCTCAGGTACGGGAAGCGCCGCCGCACGCCGAGCCGGGCCGCGCAGGCCTCGAAGCGGGCCGTCGTGGCGCCACCGGTGAGGAGGGTGAGCTCGTACCGCCGCCCCGCGTCCGCGGACCGGGCGAGGGCCTCGGGGACCTCCTTCGCGAGGGAGGAGCCCGCCATGCACGAGAACGCGATCGACCCGCGCTCGGGCACGAAACGCTCGACGGCCTCGTCCGCGTCCATCACGCGCGCCCGCAGCGCCTTCGAGCGGATCCGATCCGACATCCCTAGCCGCCCAACCCGGACGGCCCTAGGCCACCGGCGGGCATAACGGTGTTGCGCCGCCCGCGCTGGCATCGCGGGGACCCGCTCACGAGATCGCGAAGTACGACCTCCGAAGCTCCTCCAGGTCCAGCAGCTCGTCCGGGGGCCCGGCCTTTGCGACCCGCCCCTCCTGCATCACGTACCCGTAGTCCGCGACCCGCAGGGCCTGGTACGCGTTCTGCTCGACCATGAGGACGGTGAGCCCGGCCTCCCGCAGGCGCCGGATCGTCTCGAAGATCTCCGTCACGACCTTCGGGGCGAGCCCGAGGCTGGGCTCGTCGAGGACGAGGAGGTCGGGCCTCGCCATGAGGGCCCGGCCGATCCCGACCATCTGCTGCTCGCCCCCGCTCAGGCGCGACGCCTTCACGCGGGCCCGCTGCCGAATCCGGGGAAAGAGCTCGTACACGCGGGCGAGGGTCGCGTCCGCGTCCTTCCGGGCGCGGCGGGTGTAGGCGCCGAGCCGCAGGTTCGCCTCCGCCGTGAGCTGCGGGAAGAGGCGGCGGCCTTCCGGGCACGCGGCGATCCCCCGCTCCGGGCGCGCGTGCGCCGGGAGGCGCGTGATGTCCTCGTCCTTGAAGAGGACCCGGCCGCCGGAGGGACGCAGGAGCCCTGTGACGACGTTGAGGACCGTGGACTTGCCCGCGCCGTTCGGGCCGACGATCACCGTCGTCGCACCCGCCTTCGCCTCGAGGCCCACGCCCCACAGCACGCGGGTCCCGTCGTACGCCGCATCGATCGCCTCAAGCCGGAGCACGGACGGCCTCCTGGCCGAGGTACGCCTCGACGACGGCCGGGTTCCGGACGACCTCCTGTGGCGTGCCCTCCGCGATCGCGCGGCCCTCTTCGAGGACGAGCACGCGATGCGCGACACCCAGCACGGCCCGCATGACGTGCTCGACGACGACGGCGCCGAACCCGACCTCTGCCTGGACCCGCCGGAACACCTCGACGGAGGCCCGGACCTCCTCCACGGATAGGCCTGCAAAGATTTCATCGAGGAGGAGGAAGCGGGCGCCCGTCGCGAGGGCACGGGCGAACTCGAGCCGCTTCTTCTCCTGGACCGTGAGGGCGGACGCGGGGACGTCCGCCCGGGCCTCGAGCTCGACGTCATTCCGGGGAACGGTTTCGGGATCTGGTGTGTCTTCGCGACGCCGGCCCGCACGACGCGATACGCGGGCAGCCGGTCGATCCTCTGACCGTCGAGAAAGACGCGGCCTGAGGTCGGCCGGACGGTTCCGGAGAGGACGTTCAGCAGGGTCGTCTTCCCCGACCCGTTGGGCCCGATCAGGCCGAGCACAGCGCCCTCGTCGAGGGCGAGGGACACCCCGCCGAGCGCGGTCACCCCGCCGAACTTCTTGACGACGGCTTCCGCCATCAGCCGGGCGGTCATTCGAGGTACCTCCGGGCCTCGGGGACGTACTTGCGGAGGATTCCGACGATGCCGCCGGGCAGGAAGAGCGCGATCAGGATCACCAGGATACCGATCGCGATCGGCTGGCCCCGCGGGAGGACGCGGAGGAGGGTCTGGTACGGGACGTACACGATCACGGCTCCGAGCATCGGGCCGAGGCGGGTGCCCATCCCGCCGATGATGATCATCGCGAGCATATCGAGGGAGAAGGCGAGGTTGAAGCTCGATTCTGGAAATGCGCCCGAGCTGAACCACGCCAGCACGGAGCCCGCCGCGCCCGCGAACCCCCCGCTGAGCACGTACAGGAAGAGCTTCAGGCGGGGGACATTGATCCCCACGGCTCGCGCCGCGTCCTCGTCCTCCCGGAGGGCGCGGATCCCGAGGCCGAGGCGGCCTCTGGTCGTCCACCAGGTGAGCGCGACCTCCGCGGCCAGGAGGGCCCAGATCGTGTAGTACTGGGACCCGATCTGGAACCCGAGGTTCAGGCTGATTCCGGACCCGTCGCCGAGGGCGGGCGTGGCGGAGACGATGGAGAACGCCGCGAGCGGGGTGACGAGGGTGGCGATCGCGAAGTACGACCCGCGGAGGCGAAGGGTCACGGCCCCGATGCCGAGCGCGAGGACGGCGCCCGAGAGGCCGCCCAGCGCCACGCCCGCGAGGGGGGCGATCTTCCAGGCGGTTACCGCGTAGCCGAGCGCGTACGCCCCCGTGCCCACAAACACGACGTGGCCGAAGCTCACGTATCCGGTCATCCCCGTGATCAAATTGAGGGAGTACGCCCACGTCGCGTAAATCATGAAGAGAATCAAGAAGACGAAGAGGGCGACGGGGAGGACCGGACCTATAGCGCCGAGGACCACGAGGAAGACCCCGAGGCCTTGTGCGGTCGGCCCGAGGGACTGCCACCGCGTCCAGAGGGCGCGAGGGAGGCCCCGGGGACGCACGCTGGGAAGACGGAGCCACGCCGGCCTTCGCGTCTTCATCGGAGGATCCCCTCGGGCGCGAAGGCGAGGACGGGGATGACCGCGAGAAACGCGACGGCATACGCGATCTCCGTGGGGATGAACACCTGGAGGACGTCGATCAGGACCCCGATCGTGATCCCACCGACGAGGCTTCCCCACATCTTGCCGGGGCCTCCGAGGACGACGATCACGAAGCTGATGGGGGCGTACAGATGGCCGATGTCCGGGCGGATCCCCACGCGGAGGTAGACGGTAAGAAGGGCGCCGCCTGCCATCGTCATCGCGAACCCGAGGCCCGTGGCGAGCGCCGCGACCGTCGTCGGGTTCACGCCCATAAGCTTCGCTGCCGTGATGTCTTGGCT
>VBMI01000039.1 GCA_005878955.1 Methanobacteriota archaeon | reverse complement strand
CGGCGGGTCGGGACTCTCGGGGTGCACGATCGTGATCGACGGGGGCGCGCCCGTCTCCGTGGAGAACGCGACCTCCCGCACGGTCACGGACCTCCAGAACGGCCCCCACTCCGCGACCCTCCGGTGCGAGGACGTGGCGGGACACAGCGCGACTTCGCACGTCGACTTCAGTGTAGACACGAACCCCTTCAGCCTGAACGGAGGCTTCGGCTCGTGGCTCCCGTTCATCCTAATCCTCCTGGTGGTCTCGACCATCCTGATCATCGCGTTCGTGCTCGCTCGGCGGCGGAGGAAGGAGGAGGCCCCCGCACCCGCCCCGAGATCTGCACCAGGGCACGCTCCTCCGCCGCCTCCGCCGGAGGAGTCGGACGAGGCCCTCTGGGCCCCGATTCCGAAAGACGGTCTCCCGCCCCCTCCTCCATAGCTCTGTGACGAACCCTTAACTATTCGGGGTCCATCCGCCGGCGGGTCAGGGGGATCCTCGCTTGGAGTTGGCCGGGTGGCGGGACCGGTTGCGCGCGAAGCCGTTCGCGTTCTGGTTGGTCGCGGGGGGACTCGCGTACCTCGGCCTCGGCCTCCTCGCCCTGATTGCCACCTTCTTCACATCTCTGTTCGACCCGTTCCTCTACTTCGTCGGGCTCATCGTCGCGCTGTTCCTCGTTTTCGCCTACGGATGCTACATCGGGAAAAAGTGGGGCTTCGCCGGCGGAATCGCGGTGACAATCTTCACGCTACTCCTGATCTCCTTCTCGGTCGCGGGCTCGTACGCGAATCCGGCCTACCCCGGGGCGTGGCTTATCGAGTCGGGGTTTCCTGTCGCCCTACTCGTCCTCGCTTTCTCCATCCTCGCGCTGAGGAAGTGGAAGGCGGGGGTCGCCAACCAGCCGAACCTCGCCTCGATCCATTCGAACGGCGGGCTCGTGGCCCTCGCGGTCGTCGGGTTCGCGGTGGGGAGCCTCATCGTGGGGGTTGCGGCCGCCCCGTTAATCGTGAACCTCCTCGCGGGGTCCGGGGAGGCAGCGGACATCCGGATCGTGCCGAATGCACAGACCGCCGCAGAGCCCTTCGTGCCGGGCAACTTTACTGCGGTGCGCGATACTAGCGGGCGGGTGACGGTGACCTGGTTCAACGGAGACTCGAACGATCACACGGTGACGAGCGACAGCGGGGCGTTCGCGTCCCCGCTCCTGAGGGCGGGGGCCCGGTTCTCCTTCACCTTCACCCAGGCGGGCATCTATCCTTATCATTGCGAGCCGCACCCGAACATGAAGGGGACCGTTGTCGTCACGTAGGTGCGCCCATGGCCTTCTGAAGTGACGAGGAACTGCTAAGGTCCGATCGACCGGAGCTTGCCGCTGCCTTCGGCATCGCGGAGATCGCGGTCCTCCAGTGGCTGATCATGTTCAAGCCCTTCCGAGATCTCGCGGGGACGCGCATCCTTTATCCCGCCGCCTCCCATGCGGACACCCGGTGACCCGCCTACGAAGATCGCGGTGATCGGCGCGGGGGAGATGGGGCACGGGCTCGCGGAGCTCGCGGCTCTCAACGGGTTCACCGTAACGATGCGGGACATCAAGGAGGAGTTCCTCGACCGCGGGATGGAACGGATCCGCTGGTCCCTGAGTAAACTCGTCGAAAGCCAGCAGATCACCTCGGCCCAGGCGGAAGCCGCCGTGGGGCAGATCCGGCCCACTCTCGACCTACGGGAGGCCGTCGAGGGCGCGGGCCTCGTCATCGAAGCGGTGCTGGAGGACCTGGAGCTGAAGAAGAAGCTCTTCGCCGAGCTCGACGCGCTCGCCCCGCCCCGGGCGATCCTCGCGTCGAACACGAGCGGGCTCAGCATCACCGCGATGGGGCGGGCGACGAAGCGGCCCGACCGCGTGGTGGGGATGCACTTCTTCAACCCCGCGGTCCTGATGCCGCTCGTCGAGATCGTCAAGGGCGATGACACGAGCCCGAAGACGCTCCGCGAGGCGGAGGCGATTGCGCGGGCCCTGAAGAAGAAGTCCGTCGTGTGCCGCAAGGACGTCCCGGGCTTCATCACGAGCCGCACGATCGCTCCGTACATGCTCGAGGCCGCGTGGATCCACCAAGAGGAGGGGGTCCCAAAGGAGGTGATCGACAGCGCGCTCCGGTTCAAGGTCGGTTTCCCGATGGGGCCTTTCGAGCTCGCGGACCAGGTGGGGATCGACCTCCTCGTGTACGCGACGGAGAAGGCGGGGTTCCCTGCCCCGGCGTCGATGAAGGAACTCGTCGCGGCGGGGAAGTTCGGACGGAAGTCCGGTGAAGGGTTCTACTCGTACCGCGGCGGCGAGCGGCCGAGAATCACCTCGGATCTCGGGAAGGGGTTCGAGGCCGTACGCGTCCTCGCTCCCGTGATCAACGTCGCGGCGGGACTCGTCGAAGACAAGGTCGCGAGCCACGAGGAAATCGACGAGGCGATGCGGCTCGGCACCGCGTTTCCGCTAGGGCCCCTCGCCCTCGCGGACGCGCTTGGCTTGGACGCCGTCCTCGAGGTCCTCCGCGCCTCGAAGCGGTACGCCCCCGCCAAGATCCTCGAGACGATGGTCGCGCGGGGGGACCTCGGCGAGAAGAGCGGGAGAGGGTTCTACGATCACCCGAAGGGGGAAGGTGCGATGGTGTACCAGACGATCCTCGTGTCCAAGGACTCGGAGACCGGAGTCGCGACGATCACGCTGAACCGCCCGGATCGGTTGAACACGCTCGTCCCGCAGCTCGTCGAGGAGCTCGACCGCGCCCTCGTAGAGCTCGAGAAGGACGACGCGGTCCGGTGCCTCGTGATCGCGGGCGCGGGAGAGAAGGCGTTCAGCGCCGGCGCGGACGTGACCTCGTTCGGGGACGTGACGAAGTCCCACCGGGTGTGGCGGATGTCCCGGCGGACGCAGCAGGTCTTCGGTCGCCTCGCGGACTTCCCGAAGCCCACCGTCGCCGCGATCCACGGCTACGCGCTCGGGGGCGGCTGCGAGCTCGCCCTCGCCTGCGACTTCCGGATCGCCGCGAAGCGGGCGAAGATCGGACAGACCGAGATCACCCTCGGCCTGATCCCCGGGGCGGGCGGCATCGCCCGCCTCGTGAAGCTCCTGGGCCTCGCGCGCGCGAAGGAGCTCGTCCTCCTGGGCCCGCGCCTCACCGCCGACGAGGCCCTTGCTGCGGGACTCGTGAGCCGGGTCGTCGAGAACGAGGCGTTTCCCGCGGCCGTGAAGGAGTTCGCGGACCGGCTCGCGAAGGGGCCGCCGATCGCGATGCGGCTCGCGAAGCACGTCCTCAACCGCGCGGCGGAGGTCCCGCTCGACGCGGCCCTCGAGGCGGAGGCGATGGCGTTCGGCCACGTGACCTCGACGGAGGACGTCTTCGAAGGGATCCAGGCCTTCATGGAGAAGCGGGAGCCCAGGTTCAA
Organism: Methanobacteriota archaeon; assembly: GCA_005878955.1. GTDB lineage: Archaea > Thermoplasmatota > Thermoplasmata > RBG-16-68-12 > RBG-16-68-12 > EA-19. The sequence goes on along the minus strand of VBMI01000039.1, from coordinate 1,910 downwards.
GGGCGAGTGACCCGCTACGGCGCGATCACGTCGCGCTTCCTCAGGGCTGCGATCTCGGCCGCGGTGTAGCCGAGACCTCGGAGGACCTCGGCGGTGTGCTCCCCCTTCGCGGGGACGTGGGCGGACGCGGGTCGCGAGAGTCCCTCCATCTTCGCGGGATGGCCGAGGACCTTCCGCTTCCCGAGCCTGCCGAGGTTGACCTCCGTCAGCATCTGGCGGGCGACCACCTGCGGGTCGCGCATCACCTCGGGCAGGGTCTGCACGGGCGCCCAGGGGATGTCCTCCTTCTTGAAGGCGGACCTCCATTCCGCGAGGGTACGGCTCCGGAATTTCCTGCGGAACGCCGAGGTCGCGCGCCCCCGCGTGGGTTCGTCCGCCAGTTGGTCCCCCTCGAACTCCGTCAGGCCCAAGATCCCGAGGAGGCGGGTCCAGAACTTCGGTTCGACCGCCGCGACGGACAACCACCGGCCGTCCTTCGTCTCGTACACGTTGTAGAAGGGCCACTGGCCGGTGACCAACGTCTCGCCGGGAAGCGGAATCTCGCCCGTGCCGAGGTACCGGGCGAAATTCAGGACCATCAGGGACAGGGCGGTGTCGAAGATGGAGATGTCCACGAACTCCCCCTTCCCGGTAGCGTCCCGCCGCCGGAGGGCCGCGAGGATCGAGAACGCCGCGTTGTACGCGGACGCGAGGTCCGCGACAGGCACCCCGGGGATCACCGGCCGACCGTCCTCGGAGCCGGTGACCGAGAGGATCCCCGCAAGAGCCTCGAAGTCGAGGTCGTGCGCGGGTCGTCCCGCATACGGGCCATTGAGGCCGAACCCCTCGAACGCGCAATACACGAGCCTCGGGTTCACCGTCCGCAGGGTCGCGTAGTCCGCGCCGAGCTTCGCCGCGACGCCCGCGCGGAACTGCTCGACGAAGATGTCCGCGCGCGCGACGAGGCGATGGAGGACCTCCTGACCCGCCTTCGTCTTGAGGTCCACCGCGACGCTCTTCTTGTCCCGGTTCACCATCGCGAACGGGTAGCTCGTGTCGTCGAGTGCGGGCGGGACGAACCGCATGTAGTCCCCCACCCCCGGGTCCTCGACCTTGATCACCTCCGCGCCGAGGTTCGCGAAGAGTTGTGTGGCGAACGGGCCCGGGAGGAGACGGGTGAGGTCGACGACGCGAATCCCGTCGAGGGGCAAGCCCATCGCCCGCCCGAACCCCCGCCGAACGATAAACCGTTCGTCCATCGCAGTTCTGCGGAGAAGGTTAATAAGACGCGGCCCGCATTCGATTCACCGCGGATTCTCCATGACGAGTGCGGTGATCGTTGACGCTGTGCGGACCCCGATCGGGCGACGCGGCGGGGCCCTCAAGGACGTCCGCCCGGACGACCTCGCGGCCCACGTCCTGCGGGCAATCGTGGAACGGACGGGAATCAAGCCCGCGCTCGTCGAGGACGTCGTCCTCGGATGCGTCACCCAGACGGACGAGCAGGGCACGAACATCGCCCGGATCGCGGCCCTCGTCGCGGGCTTCCCGGAGTCCGTCCCCGGGACGAGCGTCAACCGGCAGTGCGGGTCGGGCCAGCAGGCCGTGAACTTCGCGGCCATGGAGGTCCTCGCGGGAGCGTCCGATGTCGCGATCGCAGGCGGCGTGGAGTCGATGACCCGCGTTCCGATGGGCTCCGACATGGGCGCGCTGAACGACAAGCTCCTCGCGAAGTACGAGGTCGTGCCCCAGGGGATCTCCGCGGACCTGATCGCGGACAAGTACAAGATCACGCGGGAGCAGATGGACGAATTCTCCCTGTGGTCCCACCGGAAGGCCGTGAAGGCGATCGACGAGGGGAGGTTCCGTGACGAGATCGTGCCCGTTCCCGTGCTCGACGAGGCGGGGAGCAAGAGGCTCTTCGAGACGGA
>VBMI01000038.1 GCA_005878955.1 Methanobacteriota archaeon | reverse complement strand
TCGACGAGATCGCGAACTCGAGCCGCGTCGGCCGGAAAGAGATTGGCCGCACGTACCGGTTCATGACCCGCGAGCTCAAGCTGAAGCTGATGCCGACCCACCCGCAGGACTACGTCCAGCGGTTCTGCTCCGAGCTCAAGCTCAGCGGAGAGGTGCAGTCGAAGGCGATCGAGGTCCTCAAGGAGGCCGCGGACCGCGAGCTCACCTCCGGGCGGGGCCCCACAGGCGTCGCGGCGGCCGCGATCTACATCGCCTCGATTCTTTGCAACGAGCGGCGGACGCAGAGGGAAGTCGCCGAGGTCGCAGGCGTGACGGAAGTCACGATCCGGAACCGATACAAGGAGCTCACCGAGAAGCTCGGAATCAAGGTCGAGCTGTAGACCGGCGGTCCCCTGTTTCTGCCCGTGATGGCTCACGCTGAGCGAAACTTCGCTCCCGCATGCGGGCGGATCACGTTGGAGGCGGAGGGGCCTGCTGCCGGCCCTGCATCCTCCGGAGCATCAGGAACTGCACGGCGCCGAGCACGATTGACACAATCACGAGGATCAGGAGGACGAGGGCCTCCGTCCCCAGGCTCGCGAGGTTCGCGTTGGCGACCGCGAGGTCGCCCCTCGTGGCGTTCAGGTTCGCATTCGTCGTCGCGAGGGTGTTCCGCGTCTGCGTGAGCGCGTCCTTCGTGTTGTTCAACTCGTCATTCGTGTTGTTCAGCTGTTGCCGCAGGCCAGGCACCGGGTCCGCGTACGTCACCGTAATTGAGTCCGTGGCCGAGTTTCCCGCGTCGTCCGTCGCCATGGCCGTGATCGCGTTCGCCCCGGACTGCAGGGCGAGCCGCACGGAGAAGACGCCCGTGGTATCCACAGCGACGGAGTACCCGTTCACGACGACGTGGGCCCCCGACTCGGTCTGCCCCGTGATCGTCACGGTCGGGACCGAGACGATCCTGCCCGTGGCGGGCGAGGTGATCGCGACGGCCGGCGCGGTGTTGTCAAACTCCACGATCGCGGTCGCCCGAGCGACGTTCCCAGCGGGGTCCGTGGCGACGACGTCGAACACATGGACGCCCACGATGTACACGGTCGTGGAGAACCCTCCGCTCGGACTCACGGTGACGGGCGTCCCGTCGACCGTCACCGTCGTGCCCGGATCGGTGAGCCCTGCCACGAAGATGCCCGGGTTGTTCGTGATCGAACCGTCGAGCGGGCTGCCGAGGGAGAGGCTGGGGGGCGTCATGTCGAGGGTCCCGCTGATGGACACGGTCGCTGCGTTGCCCGCATCGTCCCAGGCGTCCGCGCGGATGACCTGCAGACCCTCCGCGAGCGGGATGCGCACGAACCAGTTTCCACCGGTGTTGTCGACCAGGATGCCGTTCACGACGATCCGTGCACCGACCTCGGCGGTCCCGTAGACCGATACGACCGGGGTCCGCGTGAGGAACCCGGGCGAGGGGGTCGTGATCGCGACGCTCGGCGCCGTCGTGTCCACGGTGATCCAGGGAGACGCGGTGGCGCCGTTCCCGGCGGCGTCCGTCGCGACGACCGCGAACGTGTGCGTCCCTTGGGGCAGCGTGACGCTCGTGCTGAACGCACCCGTGGGGCCGACGAAGACCGGCGACCCGTCGACGGTGACGGTCGCTCCCGCCTCCGCCGTCCCCGCGACGGTGACCGTCGGGATGTTCGTCACGCCGGGCGCGGGCGAGGTGATCGTGAGCGACGGCGCGATCGTGTCGAGGATGACCGGGGGCAAGGTCGCCGTGCGCGAGTTCCCCGCCGCGTCCGTGGCGGTCCCGGAGAGCGTGTTCGCTCCCTCGCGCAGCGGGATCGCCACGCTGAAGCCACCCGTGGGGCCCACGGCCACGTCGAGGCCGTTCACGACGACGCGGGCCCCGATGTCCGTCGTCCCCGTGACCTGGATTACCGGGACGTTCGTGAGAAGTCCGGGGACGCCGATGCTGATGTTGGGTGCGATCGTGTCGACGGTGACGGACCTGGTCTCCGTCGTCGTCCGCCCCGCTAGGTTGCGCGCGACGACCGCGAACGTGTGCGCCCCGTTCGGCAGAGTGAAGCCGCGGCTGAAGGACCCGTCCGCGGCGACCGTGATCACTGCCCCGTCGATCGTGACGGACGCTCCCGGGTCTGTCGTTCCGATGACGGTGACGGCGGGGTTGTTCGTAAGGGTCCCGTCGACGGGGGAGGCGACCGCGAGGTTCGGCGACCCGTCTCCAACGATGTATTCCGAGGCCCATGGCAGGACCGCGGCCGCGTGGAGTTGCCCCCACACGGCGATCGCGTCCCCGTGGCCGTCCACCGCGACCTTCGGCTCATACGTTTGTTCGGTGCCCGTAGTGAGCACGGCGGGTGCGTTCCATCCTTGGTTCGCGACGTATCGGCGTGCGACGATATCCCAGGTCTGCCCGTTGTACTGCCGGAACACGGCGAAGCCGTTCCCGGCGGGATCGAGAGCGACATAGACGTCCGCAGCGTCGTTGCCCGCGGTGTCCAGGGGTGTGGGCATCTGCCAGCCGCCCACGACGTTGTGCCGGATCGCCCACAGGTCCCACTGCGCGTTCCCCCAGACCTGCCAGACGACCATCCCGTTCCCCGCGTCGTCCATCGCGGGGACCGCGGTGTACCCGTCGCCGGGGGTGTTCTCGAGGGTCACGGCCGTTCCCCATCCGGAGCTCGGTGAGTACGAGGTGGCGGCGGCATCGTAGTTCGTGCCGGTCCACCAGCTCCAGGTGACGAGCGCGTCGCCGTTGCGGTTCATCGTAATCGCGGGCGCTCCCGCTGACACGGCGCTGGTCTCGATCAGGGCGGGCATTCCCCAGCCGGCCCCGGCCCGGTAGTAGTTCGCGAAGTTGCTGTATTGGCTGCCGTCCCACTGGGTCCACACCGCCATCGCGTTCCCGGAGCCGTCCATCGCAACATCGGATCCGTACGCGTAGTTCGTGGATGCCTCGACCGCCGTCGGGGCGCTCCACGAGGACGTCGTCGCGTCGAACCGGCTCGCGAAGATGCTGTACGCGGTCCCATCATACTGCTGCCAGACCGCCATCCCGTCCCCCGCGGTGTCCATCGCGACCCGCAGCCAGAAGACATCGCCCGGAAGGGCATCGACCCGCGTGGGCGCGCCCCAACCGGTGCTGACGGAATAGTGCGTCGAGTACACGGAGAACTTCGTCCCGTCCCAGATCCGGAAGAGGGCGAGGACGTTCCCGCTCGCGTCGATCGCCGAATCCATCTCCGTGGCATCCCCGAGGTCCAGGTTCTCGACCTGGGTCGCCGGGCCCCACCCGTATCCCGGGTAGTACAGCGAGGCGTACGCGTCGTTGACCGGGCCGTCGTCCTGGATCCACGTGAGGACCGCCTCGCCGGCGTTGTTCGAGTGCAGGACGCTCCCGCCCGTCGCCAGCTGCTGGTCGAATTCCGCTGGCTGGGCCGCCCAGGGCTGGTACCAGCCCGTCCCGAAGGTGTACCGGTTCGCGAGGATGCCCGCGCGATACGAATCGACAGAGAAGTCCTCGTCGTAGTTCCAGACGGCGAGGGCGTTTCCCGTGCTGTCGACAGCGACGGCCGGGAAGCCGAGGTTCTCGTCCGCAAAGCCGAGGACGTTGTGCGCGTACCCGGCGGGCGCCACGTTGTAGCGGACCGCCCAGTTCTCAGTGAGCGTGCTCCCGGTCGGGAAGTGCTGGTACGTCACAAAGGTGTTCCCCGAGTCGTCGATGGCGGCGGAGGGGTAGAGGGCGTAGTCCCCGAAGGGGTCCACCGCGACCTCGCCCGTCCAGCCGGTCCCCGAGACATAGCGGTTCTCGTAGATGCTGTACGTCATGCCGTCCCACATCGTCCACGCGACGACCCCGTTCCCCGAGTTCATCGCCACGGCGGGCGCCGGATAGTTGTAGACGGTGTTGGCGCTCGCCTCGATCGTGATTGCACCCGTCCACCCCGGGCCGGGAGCGTACCGGTTCGCCCACACGTTGTACCGTGCTCCGTCCCATTGATACCACGAGACGATCGCGTTCCCCGGACCGTCCATCCCGATGGCGGGGTACGTCGCGTCCTGCGGGGACGCTTCGAGGGCGAGGGGTGCAGACCACGCGCCGCCGGAGTAGCGCGCGGACATGATGTTGTACCGCGTGCCGTCGTGCTCCTGCCAGACGACGAACGCGTTGCCGGAGTTGTCCACGCCGACCTTCGGGCTGTCGGTGGTGAAGGTCGTCGTATCGAGGGCGACCGCAACTCCCCATCCCACGCCCGCGACGTACCGGTTCGCCCAGATGTTGTACCGGGTCCCGTCCCACTGTTGCCACGTCGCGAAGGCGGTTCCCCCGCTGTTCATCGCGATCTGAGGTGTGAGGGAGTAGCCGCTCGGCTGGTCGATCAGTTGGGGGGCACCCCACCCGACCCCGACCTGATATCGGGAGGCGTAGACCGCGTAGCCCTTCGAGAGGATCCATTCGTACCACACGACGATTGCGTCCCCCGCGCTGTCCATCGCAACCGTTGGCTGATAGGCGCCCCACGGCCCTTGGGACAGCTGGACGGGGACCTCCCAGTTCGTCCCTCCGGCGCCCGCGCCGGGCACGAAGCGGGTCGCCCAGATGAAATCATGGGCCCCGCTGCGTCGGAACGTGATCACGCCGGTGCCGCTCGGGGACAG
>VBMI01000133.1 GCA_005878955.1 Methanobacteriota archaeon | reverse complement strand
TTGCCCTGGGCGAGACGAAGACGTGCACGATCACGAACAATGACATTCAGCCGAAGCTGATCGTGATTAAGCACGTGATCAACAACAACGGTGGAACCGCGGTCGCGAGCGACTTCACCCTGGGCGTGCAGGGGTCTGCGCCTTCGCCCGGAATCTTCGCGGGGGCGGAATCCCCCGGGACGACCGTGTTCCTGAACGCAGGAGCGTTCGATGTCACCGAGTCCGGGCCCGGCGGATACTCCGCAAGCTTCTCCGCGGACTGCACTGGGTCCATCGCCGTGGGTCAGACGAAGACGTGCACCGTCACGAACGACGACGTCGCGCCCCATCTGATCGTCATTAAGCATGTGATCAACGACAATGGTGGAACCGCCCTCGCGGGCGACTTCACGATGACTGTGTTCGCGACGAACGTGCAGCCCTCCTCGTCGTTCTCCGGGAACGAGGCCGGCACGATTGTGACCCTCGACCAGGGCGCGTATTCGGTCGGCGAGTCCGGTCCGGCCGGGTACTCCGCAAGTTTCTCCGCGGACTGCGCAGGCGCGATTGCCGTCGGCGAGACGAAGACGTGCACCGTCACGAACGACGATAACGCTCCTTCGCTCGTCCTAATCAAGTACGTAACAAACAACAACGGGGGCACGCGCACAGCGGCGGAGTGGACGCTCACCGCGGCCGGTCCGACCCCGATCTCCGGGGCGGGCGGGGCGTCGAGCGGCTCCGGCTTCTCGGCGGGGACGTACACGTTGTCGGAGTCGGGACCGTCAGACTACAGTGCGGGCACGTGGCTCTGCATCGGTGGCTCCCAGAATGGGAATCAGATCACCCTCGCGCTGGGTCAAGGCGCGTCGTGTTCCATCGTGAACGATGATGTGGCGCCCCACCTGACGTTGATCAAGCACGTAGACAACGGACTCAGCATCGGGAGCCCTCCATCCGCGTTCACGCTGACCGCCACGGGTCCGACGACGCTGTCAGGGCCGGGCCCGTCGGTGACGAGCGGGGCAGGATTCGCGGCGGGGACGTACGCGCTTTCCGAAGCGGGCCCGTCGGGGTACGATGCGAGCGGTTGGACGTGCGCGGGCGTCTCGCTCGGCTCGGGCAACACGATCGTCCTGGCCCTCGCCCAGAGCGCAACGTGTGAAATCACGAACACGAAGAGGGGCAGGATCATCGCCGAGAAGCACACCGACGGCGGCACGGGCACCTTCGACTTCACCCTGTCCGGCTTCGTCGGCCCGTTGAGCGGCGGCGGGAGCTCGATCACACACACCCTGTCGACCTCTCCGTCCGGAGTCGGCACGACGAGTTTCAATGACCTCGTGCCCACCGGGACCGGCGGGCAGGGGACGTACAGCCTGAGTGAGGCCACGCAGTCCGGGTGGACCCTGATGAGCGCGACGTGCTCGGACGGGAGCCCGCCCGGAGCAATCTCGCTCCAACCGGGGGAGGTCGTGATCTGCACCTTCGAGAACATCGTGAAGAACCTGGTCACGGACAGCGCGCTGTGCACGTTCGACCGAGACACCGGGGTGGCCGGGGACCAGTTCCACCTCCTGTTCACGCAGGACCCGCTGAGCCCCGCATACTTCAAGGTCACCGCGACGAACCCGGGCCAGTTCTTCTACAACGTCTTCATCATCGGAACCGGCACGGTCACCATCCACGTGACGATACCGTATCCGTTCGTGACCCAGGGCGCGAACCCGATTCACGCGTACGACGGTGCCACGATCATCGAGGTCGGGACCTCCGAGTGCATCCTTCCGGGGACCGAGATCTACCACGGTTCCCAGGGGATCACCCTCGCGTCGTACAATGGCGGGTTCGGAAGCTTCACGACGCTTGTCATCACGTTCCCCGCGACCGGATTCGTGTACCTGAACCTCCACCTCGACTACGGGCTGAAGGGAACGCCGGGCTGGACGAAGGGCGCGTCGAACCAGGCGATCGGGTCGGGCTCGTACATCGGTGTGACGATCCTGGACCTCGGGACGTACGTGTTCTCGTACGCCCACGACGGGGACGGGAGCGATTCCGCGGCGATCCAGAACGAGAACTCCTTCAAGAGGAACCCCGGATTCGGCGGGCAGGTGTACGACTCGGCGCAGAACGGGGTCCCGGGAGTAACGGTGACGATCTACCGCCCGGACTTCACGGTCCTTGGGTCGGCGACGACGGACGCGGACGGGTTCTACTTCTACGCGTACAAGCACACGGGGAAGTCCGCCATTTTCCACGTGGGCATCCCCGGGCAGACGAGGGATGTCCTCGTGAAGGCGAACAGCTTCGTGTGGGTGGACTTCCAAGTCTAGCCGCTCGGTTCGAAAGGGCGCCGCAACGCGCCCACCTTTCCATTTCTAACGGCCCAGCGGGAGCCCGGCGCGACGCAAACGGTTTTGGCGGGCCTTCGTATCCCGCCCACGGATGCGGCGAATAGGGGAACTCGCGAGGGACCTTGCCGCCGTGGGTCGCCAGCTCGGGACCCCGCCGAAGTCCGCGAAGGGCGCGGTGAGCCTCGTGCTACGAGGCCGCAGGTCCATCGAGATCCTCCTCATCGAGCGCGCGGAGCGGGAGGGAGACCCGTGGTCCGGCCAGCTCGCGTTCCCGGGAGGGCGTCGCAAGAAGGATGACCGCACGCCCCTTGACACTGCGAAGCGGGAGACGAGGGAGGAGGTGGGTCTCTCCCTTTCCCGGAACGCGCGCCTCCTCGGGTGGCTTCCTGCTCGCGCTCCCGCGAACCGTGTGGAATGGGTCGTCGTCCCGTTCGTCTTCTCGCTCGGTCGGCCGGCGAGGCTCCGGCCGGGGGAGGAGGCGGCCCGCGCGTTCTGGGCGCCGCTCGAGGCGATGCCCCCCAGTATGTACCGCGCGACGATCTCGCTCCCGATGGGGGACCTTGAGACCCCTGCGTTCGACATCGGCGGGAAGCCGCTGTGGGGGTTCTCGTTCCGCGTGTTGTGTGACCTGTTCGACCTCGTCGGGTGGCCCGCGGACTCCGGGCCCCCGTCACCCGCCATGGAGACCGTCAACCGGCGAGCCTCCCGTGGCGGCCCGGATGATCGAGGTTGAAGGGCGCGTGAAGGCGCACGACGGCCTCGCGGTCTGGGGCTTGGTCGCGATATCGACGGTCACCGTCGTGAAGGCGTTTGACCCGGAGGGCCTCACGATCGGACCATCCTCGCCGACTTCGTGGGGCGGAGTTACACCCATATATTCTCCGGGGTAATGGCCTCGGCGGGGTGCGGAGCCTGGCCGACCCGCTGCTCGATTTCGTGGGCAACACATTGATCGTCTTCGGGGGCGCCCTCCTGACCCTCGTCGTACTCGTTGCTTGGTTCCTCCGGAAACCGATCTTGGCCGTCACGGCGGCGTCCCCCGAAGCTGTGATCCGGGATCTCGCCTTCCGGCTCCGCGCCACGGGCCATTGGGTCAAGGAGCGGGAGGACCGTCTCGACGTCCGGATTGATTCCCTCTCCGCACTGCGAATTCACGTACACGGTGGACCGAACGGGACCGAGGTCCGGTACGAGGTGTCCGCCACCCCCTCGGGCTGGACCGTCGTCCTTGTCTCGGCCGGGGTTGGGTATTTCGGGTACGCGAGCGTCCTGGTCAGCCTCCTCATCCATTTTCGCTCGAGGCGGTTCGCGAGGGATACCGTGGGGCAGCTGCTGCGGCTTGCGCCGCTGGGGACGCCGCCCCCCGCGGATGTCAGGACGTTACTGGTCGTGGGGCTGAGCGAGGCCGAGCGTCTCGCCACCGAGGCGTTCGAGTACGAGCGGGAGGCGAAGCAGAACAGAATCGGCATCCTGCTCTTCGGGGCGGTCATCCTCTGGGCGGTCGTCTTTGCGGGGCTTCCGATATTGCTCCCGGGTCCACTGGGACTTCCGCTCGGCACCGCAGCCGCGACGGCGTCCGCGGTTGCCTTGGCGGTCGCGGGCGCGTCGATCGTCACGGTCCGTTCGAACCCCCGCATCCGCGAGCTCCAGCAGGAGGCGGGCCTCTACGCCGCGGCCCGGGCGTTCGAGGCCTCCGGTTTCCCCGCCCCCGGCGGGCCCCGCGGCGGTCTCGAACTTCTTCTCCGGGCGGCGGAACGGTCCTCGTATTGGCGGGAGGTCCGGCGCCGCCACATGTGGCACGACCCCGTCACGGGATTCGTCGTCTTCCTTTTCGCGTATGGCGGGTCTCTCACAGTGGCCCTTGGGGCGGGGATGGACTTCCTTCCCCTCCCGTTACGCGTTGGTCTGCTTGCCACCGGGGTGACGATGCTCTTGGGGATGTGGTGGTCCAGCCGCTCTTGGCGTCGGGACGTCCGGAAGGAGGACGAACGGGACCGAGCGGATTGGGAAGCGCGACGTCAGGCTCTCTCTGCGGAACTGTGGAAGATCCTGTCGGGGTGATGCGATGGCCGGGATGGACCGCCCCGACCTCTACGTGATTGCACGGATTCTCGACGGCCTGTGGCACGCGAACGGCCCGATGCTCCGGACCCACCTGCAAGTCGCGTCGAATGTGAACTACGACATCTTCTCCCGGTACCTCGAGTGGATGCAGGGGAAGGGCCTCGTGAGCGTCGAGGACGCGTCGGACGGCCACGTGCGGGTGGCCCTCACGGCCCAGGGTGCCGAGGCGTATCGGAAGGTGGTCCAGTGGATCAACGAGGTCGTGCGCGGCCGAGCACCGGGAGCCTAGGGCCCGATTCTCGTGGAGGGAGGTGGCGGGGCCTTCGGCGGTTCGGCGTATGCGACGATCCGGAACGCCCGTCGCTCGATTCGCACGAGCCGGTCTCTCGAAGATGCCTCAGGATCTGTTGCTGGACCTCGTGCATGCCCCCTCCGTCCTCCGGGATCCGGGCGCCCGCGGCGAAGAACAGCTTCCGGGTCCCCACGTTCTTCGATCGGATCAGGCCGTCCCGCTCCAGGACGTTCAGGTGGTGCGTCAGCGTCCCGTTGTTCAGCTGCAGGTTCCTCTTGACGTCGACGTACGAGTCCCCGGGGTGGACGACGATGTACCCGTAGATCTGCCCGCGGGTGAACTGGTCCAGCACCTCCTCCTTCTTCATCCGGGTGTAGAGAGGTAGCACGAGCCAGCTCAAGAACGCCATCTTCCCCCGCTCCGTCCCGGCGATCCCGAGGGCCGCGAACCACGCCGCGAGCGCCGCCGCGAGCCACACGAGGTCGAGGGCGGGCCGAGGGACGAGGCGGAACGAGGACGTCGCGAGCGCCTCGTTCCCCCCGGCGTCCCGGACTCGGAGGGTAGGGTCCAGGTGAAGTTGCCCGTCTCGTTGAACGATGGGTCGTTGTCCGTCGAGGCGAGACCGTCGAGGACGATCGTGTCCCCCGCGTACGCCTCCGGCGGGACCGCAATCCGCGGGACGGGGAGGGTGACGTCGGCGACGTGGACGAGGAGCAGGTCGGTCCCGGGGTTACCGGCCGCGTCGGTGACCTCGAGGAGGACGGAGTACGTCCCGGGTGTCGCAAACACATAGGGCACGGTACGGCCCGTGAGGGTCTGCGCCGTTCCAGCGTCGTCGAACCGCCAGGTGAACGTCGCACCCAGGGGGAATGCGGGGTCGTTGTCCGTGCTCCGCGAGGCGTCGAGCGAAACCGTGAGGTCCTCCGTCGCGGAGAGGTCGGGGCCCGCGATCGCCACCGGGGCCGTGAGGTCCGCGGGGAGCGCGATGGGGATCAGCGTGTCCCCCACGACCGTCGAGGTCCGGGACGCCATACTCCCACGCGCCTCCGCCGTCACGCCGTACACGGGCACGATCGACCCCGTGGTCGACGTGACACGGCCCGCGAGGTCGATCCAGTGCGCCCATCCCTCAGGATTCGTCGCACGGAGCAGGGGGACTGGAAGCGCGTCCCCGGAAACCGCAACCGAGGCCATCGGGACGGGCGACCCGAACGTATCCGCGACGCGGACGTGCGCGTACCAACGCTCCGTCACGTTCGAATCGATGTCATGGAACTGGAACAGATGAGAGCTCGTCGTGTTCAGGAGGGACACCCGGGAGCCCGCGAGGTCTGCGTCCCCGATCGCGGACCCGGAGATCGTCCCGTTGTCGATTGTGAGTTCGGAGGAGACGAGGGAGAGGGCCCAGCCGTTGTTCGACAACTCGGGCCGTACCATCGCAACCTGCGCGGACTCGAGGGACACACCCGCGATCTCGTTCAGGGAGAAGGAGGATCGGCCGACGACCACGGAGGACGAACCGTTCACCCGGAGGCCGACCCTGGACGACAGGACCGCGAGCCGGTCACCCTGGACGGACCCGCCCTCGACGTCGACCCCGCTCGTGGCGTACGCGATCGAAGCCGAGGCGATCGCAGCGCTCCCGCGAACGATCAGGCCGCCCCAGGCGCCCGGCGTCGCCGAACCGTTCGACGTGAACGCGACGGGACCGAGATCCGACCCGCGGACCGTCAGCCCGCCGTGGATGACGAGGGAGGCTCCCGCTGCGAAGCGGACCTCCACGCCCGGGCCGATCTCCAGCGACCCCGTGGCGGGCACGAACGCTTCCCCGGTGACGATGTACGGGGTACCGTTGGCGGTCCAGGAACCGACGACCTCTCCCGAGACGTAGGTCGGCCCGGCCCCGCGCGCGGGCGGACCGAGGGCCATGACCGTGAGCGCGACGAGGGCGAACGCGAGCGGGAGGGCGAGTCGCCTCATGGCCGCGGTCACCGGAGGCCGCCGAGCAGCCCGAACCGTCGCCACCAGAGGGCGAGGCTCGCGCCGGCCGTGCCGAGGAAGCCGAGGATCCCCGTGAGCAGCGGGTTCTCGCTGAACACCCCGATGATCCCGCGATCGTGGTTCGCCACGTGGACGACGATGTGGTCGACCTCTGAGTACAGCTTCCCGTCCCAGGCCCGCGCGGACACGACGTGCTCGCCGTTCTCGTACTTCGTCGTGTCCCACTCCCACGCCCACGTCCTCCAGGAATGGTCGGACGACACGTCGATCGCGTTGTGCCATTCCCCCTCGTCGATCCGGATCTGCACGAGCTTCACGCCGTGGTCGTCCGAGGCGACCCCGTGGACGAGGACGAACCCGGAGACCTCGGCGCCGTCCTCCGGATGCTCGATGTGGACCCTCGGTCGCGCGTCCGCGTTCTGGACCTTCACCTCGACGCACGCGGGCTCGGAGTACAGCTCGCCGTCGGAGGCCCTCGCGCATACCGTGTGGGCGCCGTTGTCGTAGCGGGCCGTGTCCCACACCCAGGCCCAGATGAACCAGGAGCCGTTCTCGGTGACGTCCTTCGCGAGGTGCCAGTCGCCGGCGTCGACTCGGGCCCAGACCCCTGTGACGTGGTCCCCTTCGTCCGGGTCCCACGCCCTCCCGTACACGAGGACCGCGCCGTGGACCTCGTCCCCGCTGTGCGGGCCGTCGATGCGGACCTCGGGGCGATGGTTCCCTTCCCCTTCGCACGAGACGAACACCTCAAGCACGGCGATCTTCGAGTACGCCTCGCCGTCGAACGAACGCGCGTACACGTGGTGCCAGCCCCGCTCCGCGTGGGTCGCGTCCCACAGGAGCGTCCAGGTCGCCCAGTTCCCGAGGTCGGAGACGTCCGTGGCGAGCTGCCAGTCGCCCATGTCGATCCGGACCTCCACCTTCTCGACCCGGTCGCCAAGATCGTGGTCTCCGGCGTGCCCCTTGATCAGGACGACGCCGCACACCGTCGACCCCTGCTTCGGCTCGACGATTTCCACCCAGGGCGCCGTGTTCCCGCCCTCGTTCGCGACGTTGACGTGGATTTCGTCCGAGCCCACGTGCTCGTGGTCGTCCACGGCCTTCGCGAAGATCGTGTGCACTCCATTCGGCACGGAATGCGAGTCCCATGCAAGCCTCCAGGACCACCACGTCCCGTTGCCCGAGGTGTCCTCCGCCGTGTACACCGCGCCGTCGAGGTCGATCCGGATCGTGACGACGATCACCCGGTGGTCGTCCGTTGCGTTCCCGGTGATGTTCACGATTCCGCTCACGGTCGCCCCGTCGTCGGGTGCTGTGATCACGACATGGGGGGCCTCGTCAAGCGGGTTCTCCACGAGGACCACGATGGACGTGTCCGCTGCGAGGCTCGAGTTGTCGTACGCGACCGCGACGATGTGGTGCCATCCGTTCGTCCACCGGGTCGTGTCCCACGTCCAGGACCAGGTCCACCACGACCCGTTGCCGGACGTGTCCGTGGCCAGGCTCCTCTCGCCCGCGTCGATCCCGACGAGCACCTTCACGACCTCGCCGTCCGGGTCCCACGCACTTCCCGTGACGTCGATCGTGCCGCTCACCGTCGTCCCCGGATCGGGGCTCGTGATCGCGACGTGCGGGCTCATCTCCGCCCGCCCGACCTGAGAGACGAGTCCGAACCCGGTCCCGGCGATCACGGCGACGAACAGAACGAAGGCAACCACCCGGCCTCCTTGAATCACCTGTCCCACCTCGGGACCGGAGGATGTCCCGTCGATATATGAGTCGTCTTGAACGCGGTTTTCGGCGTATTTCAATCCTTCGGGACGGACGCTTCCGTTGCCGTGTCCTCGCTCCCGCCCATCTGCGCGAAGCAGCGGAGACGGAGGCCGCGGCGTTCGAACCGGATCCGCCCCTCCTGGGCGAGGGCCCGTAGATGGTACAGCGCCAGCTGGCTCGTGATCCCGAGTGCGCCCGCGAGGTCCGTCACCGCGAGCCCCGGGATCTGCTCGATCGCCCGCAGCATCCGGATCTGGACCTCGTGCATGCCGCCGCCGTCGTTCGGGAGGCGGGCTTCCCGCGGGTAGAACAGCTTCCGGGACCCGCGGGTCTGCGAGTGGACGATCCCCTCCCGCTCCAGGACCGTGAGGTGGTAGGAGAGCGTCCCGTTCGACAGCGCGAGGTTCCTCCGGATGTCGGAGTACGAGTCCCCGGGGTGCACGAGGATGTACCCCCGGATCATCCCGCGGGTCTCGTGGTCGAGGAGCTCGTCCCGCTTCCGCCGGGCGTACAGCGGGAAGAGGAAGAACTGGAACGCGGCGAGCTTCCCGCCCTCCGTCCCGGCGATGAGCGCGGCCGCAGCGAGGGCGGCGCCTGCGGCCCCTGCGGCGATGAGTCCGTCCGAGTGCGGGTTCGACGTGACGGCGATCTCGATTGTGTCATCGTCCACGACGCCGTTCACGTCGGTGACGAACAGGGTCACGGAGTAGCGGCCCTGCTGCTGGAACGTGTACGTGGCGAGGGACCCGACGAGCACGCCGACGAAGCCCCCGTGGTTGTCGGCGATCCGCCAGACGTAGTCCCGGATGTCCCCGGTGGAGCCCGTGCCGTCGAACGTGGTGGGCTCCCCGACCTCGATCTGATTGTGGCCCACGGCGAGCGCGACGGGCGGGTTCACGGGGGGCGGGGGCTGGGTCGTGAACCGGACGACGACCGGGCCCGCGAGGAAGTTCCCCGGGTCGCTGTCGTCCTTCGCGGTCGCCGAGAACGTGGCCGCGTACGTCGTCCTCGATCTCATCGGGTCGTGCGTGACGAGGAGCACGTCCCCGCCCAGGTTGCTGACCGACCACTCGAGCCCGAGGCCGCCAGGGTTCGGGGAAAGGCCGAAGGCGGTTGCGAACGAAGCGCGGTCCACCCGCTCCGTCCACACGAACCAGAGATCCCGCGTCGTCTTGTGTCCCGACGCCCCGTCGGCGGGGAAACTCACCAGGAGGGCGGGCGGGGTGGAGTCGATCGTGAAGACGGCGGCGCTCGTGTCGGAGGCCGCGTTCCCGGCGGAATCCGTGGCCGTGATGCGGACCAGGACGCGCGAGGAGTCCGCCCTCGGCAGCGTCCACGCGTACGACCCTCCCCCGATGGTCACAACGAGGGGTCCCGCAATCACGCCCGAAAAGCCATCCGCGCCGCCGTCCAGTGAGAAGGAAAGGTCGATCGTGAGGGTGGGATCATCGGGGTCCGACGTGACCCACCGGATCGTATGCATGCTCCCACCCGTCCAGTCCTCCCCGCCATCGGGCGCGAGGAGGGCGACCGTGGGACTGCAGATCGTGGAGAACGACCAGGAGATCGGGGCGGGCGACGGCAGCGGGTTCCCTGGGTCCGAGTCGTCGCGAAGGGCGGCGAGGGTCACCGTGTACGTCGTGCACGGAAGTAGCGCGGTCGGTGAGGCGGTCAGGGCGTCCCGCGTGGATCTCCACTGCACTGCGAGCGCGACCGTCGGAGCAATCGTGAGGGCCACGGATGGCGGGGCCGGGACGGCCATCGGCTCCGTGAACATCACCGTGATCACGGCGTCGAGCTTGACCCCCGGTCCGGACGGTGAGAAGGAACTCACCTGCGGTGGCGTGGAATCGATCTCGAAGGCGAGGCTCTCATCCCAGAACCGGGCCCCTGTGCGATTCGTCGCTGTGACGTTCACGATCGCATCGAGGGCGTCGGCCCTAGGGACGACCCAGGAGATCTGACCGTCCAACGCGACACCCGCCGGGACCGTGAGATCGATCACTCCGACGGAACCCGTCTGGGTCCCCCCCGCGTATCGGAACGTCGCATTCACGCTGAAGACGTCCGTCACCGGGCCCCGGTTGTCGACCGTGAACCGGACGTTGTGGGTCGAACCTCCTGTCCATGACTCTCCGCCCCTGGGGGACAGGAGGGAGACGGACGACACCGGCGTTCCTCCCTCGGTCGAGAAGTCATGCGTCGCCGTGCAGTCCGCGAGCGGGTTTCCCCAGCTGCTGATGTCCGTCGCCGTGCAGCCGAAGCTCCACACGTAGCGGGTGGCGGTCCGGAGGCCCTCGAGCTGGAGGACGATCGTCTTCGGGTCCGGCCAGGACGTGGAGAGGACGAAGGCGGGCGGACTGCTGGTGAACGCTCGCTCCGTCGCCGCCTGGTTCATGGTTTCGGAGAAGACCGCCGTGAGAAACATCGTGACCGGGACGTCGAGCGCGCCGTCCGGCGGGTCGTGGGACACCAGGAAGGGGGCCGTGGAGTCGATCGTGAAGGGGCCGCTCGTGGAGCAGTTCAAGTACCCTGTCGGAGGACCTGCGCAGACCCGGACTCGTGCGTCCGTGCGGTCCACGAGCGGGACCGTCCAAAGGTACGTCTGCGTTCCGTTGCCCGCGGTCCCGTTCGCGATCCGTTCCCATGCGGTGCCGTTCAGCCAGTCCAGCGTCCAGCCGAGGTCCGCACCGGATGGAGACGCTTGGTCCCAGATGATTTGATGGATGCTCCCCCCCGTCCAGTCCTCGCCCCCGGTGGGTGACCGTAGTTGCACGAGGCAGACCCCCGCCCGGAAGGAGAATGGGTTCGAGACCGGCCCGGGCACGAGCGGCAGGCCGGCCGCATCGGACCCCGTGATCTGTACCGTGTACAGCGTACACGCCGAGAAATCCGCGTAGTGATGCAGGGAGAGAATCGTGTTGGTCGGGACGTTCCACGAACCGTTCAGGAGGATTCCGCCCGTGATTGTCCAGGTCACGGTGGACGGGGCCATCGCCTTGTCGAACGTGACGACGATGTTCGCGCTCAGGGCGACGTCGACCGCGCCGTCTGCGGGGGAGGTCGAGACAATCACCGGATTCGGGCAGAACGTCCTGAAGCTGAAGGGGTTCGCGACAGGGCCGGGGAGGACCCCGCTCACCTCGACCGTGTAGATGGTGCATTGTGCGAAGAGATTCGCGTGTGTGAGGGTCAGCGTCGTGCCTGCCCACGAGGAGTTGAGCGCTAGACTAGGGAGGATTGAGACGCTGACGTTCGTCGGGCTGACGGGTTCGCTGAACGTGATGATGATCGATGCGTTCAACGCGATGCCCACCGCGCCGTCGCCTGGAGTCGTGGAGGTGATGAAGGCCGTGGCGGGTGTGGGATCGCCGGCCGCGCCCGGATCACCGAAGGCTGAGCTCGCGGACCGTTCGCTCCCTGCCACCGAGGCCGCGCCTGCGAGTGTCACCGGCACGGCGCCGATGAGCAGGAGCGCGATGACCATGACGCGCCACGCGACCAATCGCGCATTGCCCTCGTCCACGGGATCCTCCGTCCCTTCATGGGATTGAGGCGTATTTGGCGAGTGTGGAACGCGGTTGTAATCCTATTTGAGAATATTGGGGCGCTATCCGTTTCGCGCGCTTCCCCGAATAGGGTTATATACGCCCCGCCTCCTACGAGCCGCCCGCAATGGCGGAACAGCCGAAGAAGACCCGCACATCGGCCCGTAAGATCAAGGACCGGTGGAAAGCGAAGGGGTGGTACAACCTCCTCGCCCCGGAGATGTTCAACCGGCAGGTCCTCGGCGAGACGGTCGCCGACGAGTCCGGGAAGGTCATGGGCCGGATCGCGGAGGTCACGGTCCAGGACCTCACGGGGGACTTCAGCAAGATGCACATCAAGCTCCACTTCAAGGTCCACCAGATCCAGGGGCAGGACGCCCTCACGCAGTTCGTGGGCCACGCGATGACCTCCGACTACGTGCGGAGGCTCACCCGCCGGAAGCGCACCCGCACGGACGGCACGTTCGACGTCACGACGAAGGACGCGTGGAAGGTCCGCGTGAAGCCGATGGCGATCGCCGACCGGAGGATCCAGAGCTCGAAGCAGCGGGTTATCCGGCAGATCATGGAGCGGGTCGTGCGCGACGCCGCCGCGAACCTGACCATCGGAGAGTACGTGAAGGCGATGATCTCGGGCGAGCTCGCGAAGAACATCGCTGTCGCGTGCAAGCCGATCCAGCCCATCACCCGCGTGGAGATCCGGCAGTCCGAGGTCCAGGCGACCGGCGCGATCCCCGAGCCCGCGGCAGCCCCCGCAGCCGCCGAGGCCCCCGTAGAGCCTCCCGCGCCGGAGGCGCCCGGGGTGCCGGCCGAGATGCCCGCCGCGGGGGAGCCGCCGGCAGAGGAAGAGGAGATCGAGGAGAGCCCCGAGGAGCTGCCTCCGGACGACCTCTGACGTTGCGATCCCGGTGTCGGGGTGGCTCAGCCTGGTGGAGCGTCGGACTCATAGGGACTACGATATTCTCTGACCATCGCTCCTGGGAAATCCGAAGGTCGCGGGTTCAACTCCCGCCCCCGACATCCTCCTTTTCTAGCGGTACTCCCGAGCTGTTTTCCAAGTCCCGACCCGCGACGGCGCGCGCGACGTTATGGTCATTTGACCATAACTCCGGACCGCCCGCGGCCCGATCCCTCCTGCCCGCCCCCACGCGAGGGCTTGACGGCCTCTACGATCAGGAAGTTCGGCAGTCGGACCATGTCCCGGAAGAATCGAGGGAAGCGCCGGAGGGCCTCCGGGAGCGGGAGCGGCTCCTCGTAGCGGGAGACGAGGAAGCCCGCCGCCGATACAGCCGCGAAGTAGTCCCGGAGCGGGCGGTGGAACCCCACCGCCAGGGGTTTCCCGGGAGGGCCCCAGTAGACCGCGGGGCGGTCGAAGTACCGGTCCACCAGCATCCCCTTCCGGTCCTCGATCCGCTCGGAGTCGGCGGGCTCGATGACCCATCGGCCGGGGACGGGTGCCTCGAACGCGGGATGGGTGATGCTGAACACGAACCGACCGCCCGGGCGCAGCACGCGGTGGATCTCCCGCACGGCGGCCCGGAGGTGGAGGACGTCCTGGAGGACGATGTTCGAGACCGCCGTGTCGAACGTCCCCCCTCGGAACATCGAGAGGCGCGCGAGGTCCGCGCGATGGAGGCGGATGCCGAGCGGCGCGCGCTTCTCCTCGGCGCGGGCGGCCTCCAGTTGCCCCCCGGAGACGTCGACGCCGTCGACCCGCGCCCCTCTTTTCGCGAGGATCCGCCCGAGGTAACCGGTCCCGCATCCCGCATCGAGAATCCTCATCCCCCGGACGTCTCCGAGGATGCGGAGCAGGGCCGGGTCGATCACCCACTCGCGGTTCACGTCCCCCTTCGCCGAGTACCTCGAGACCCACCACTCCGCGATGTCGTCCCAGCCCTTCCGCACGTCCGCGTCCGTGAGCCCCTTCATGGGCCCGACGCGGAAGGACCAGCGGTCCGGGATCTCCTCGGACGGGTCCATGCCCCGCCGCCCCCGTCTCCACGCGGGCCGGAGGTCCCAGGGGTGCCGATGGTCCCGCTCGAGCCGGTCTAGGGCGGGATGCCACTCAGCGCGCCACGGACACCGGAGGCGGTACGCGTAGTCCCACGCCCATAACCTCCGCGAATCCGCGCGATGCCCCTTCGCGCAGAAGAGGCAGAAGAGCGCCTCCTTCCGATGGCAGAACGCGACCCCGTTGAAGTGGCGTGCGTGACCGCACACCGCGCACACGAAGCGCCAGTGGAGGTCGCACCGCGGGTGGGTGGAGTCGAGGGCGTGGCGGGCGGGGCGGACACGGTAGTCCGCCTCGTGCTCCGAGAGGATGAGGCAGTACCGGCAGGCCGGGCGGGCCATGGGCCGCCGCCATCGGCACGGCGTACATTACCCTTTTTAAGCCCCTTATAAGGGAACGACCCCCCCGGCCCGGGACTTATCCTTTTCGTCCCGTGCGGGGGGACATCGAGTTCTTCGCCGGACCCTCGTCAGGAGGGGGTGCGACCTGACCCCTCGGGGGATTGGCGCAGGAGGTGAGCAACGCAATGGCGACCGATGCGCGAACGGGCTTCGCGTCCTCGTGGCGCGAGCTCGCGCGGATGCCGACCTTCCAGGTACCGGTGGTGCTTGGCGGGTTCATCGCCGCGCTCGTGGGCATATTCACGTATGCCTTCGACGCGGTGAAAGCGTCCGCGATCGTGGCCGTGTCTGCCGAGGTGATCTACCTGGTCATCTTCGGTATCTTCGGCCTGATCGGCTACAGCGTGTCGAAACACAACGTCCAGAACGGCTCCCTTGTCGCCGCCATCGCCGGCCTGGCGCTGGTGGCGATCGCGGGCGGGACGGTCGGTCTTCTGACCGGCTTCCTCTGCCTGGCCGGGGCCATCTGGGGCCTCGCTGCCTCCCGCTAGGACGGGCGGCGGTGAACGCTTGAACCTCTCTTTTTCTTTTCCTTTCCCTCTTATCTCCTCCCCATCTCTTTTTCTGGCCTTATTTGCGACGTTGAGGGTCGACCAACCCGGTCCACCTTCGAATTGAAATACGAACCGGTCTCTCGCGAGCGCGATGAGCCGGTCCCGGGCGGTTAGAGAACGGGCGCCCCCACTCGCGTACGGGGACCGGATTGTCACAGACTACCTGCCGGAGGCAGTCCTGACGGAGGGTCGGCTCCTCTCTCTCAGGACCCCCGAGGACGTTCCGGCGATCACCGACGTGGACGGGGCCCTCCGCCACGCCCTCGAGGTCTCGGCGACGCCCGAGGCGCTTCCTTCCCTGGAAGAATTGATGCGAACCCGCTATCGACGCGGGGACGTCACGATCATCGTCGATGACTACACGCGGCCGTGTGTCCACCAACGGCGCCTCCTGCCGGGATTGCTTCTGTGGCTCCTCGACCACCGCGTGCGGCGGGAGCGGGTGAACCTCCTCGTCTCGACTGCGACGCACCGCGACCCACGGCCGGAGGAGTATCCGCACATCTTCGGGGACGCCGTCTGGCCCGCTTGGCGGGACCGGGTCTTCCCGCATCACGACCGGGAGGACCTGGAGCGTCTCGGAACCATGCCGGACGGGACGCCCGTCGAACTGAACGGAAAGGCCGCCCGGTCCGAGGTGATTATTTCCCTCAGTGACCTCGACTACCACTATTTCGCGGGAGTGACCGGCGGGCCGAAGCACCTCGTCCCCGGGATCGCAGGAAGGGCCCTGACGACCGCGGACCATTTGCAGATGTTCGGCGATGTGGGTTTCGCTCCGAACGTCGACATGGGGATGCTCGACGGGAACCCGGTGTACGAGTACAAGCGGGTCGCCGTCGGCATCATCTTGGATGCGCTGACCACCCGGGGTGCCTTTGTGTACGCGCTGATATGCGTCCTCAATCCTCGCCACCAGTTCGTCGCGCTCGAGGGCGGGGGAATTCTCGCCCTACATCGCAAGCTCCGCACCATATTGGACCGCGTGTACGTCGCGACCGTCCCGGCTCGAGCGGACATCGTGATCGTGAGCGCGCGCCACCTCGGGATCAACGTGTACCAGGCGGGAAAAGCGATCAACACGGCGGTGCGGGCTGTGAAGCCGGGCGGGACCGTCGTGTGCCTTGCGCCGTGCCCGGACGGGTTCGGGAACGATGAGTTCCGGAACCTGATGGGGATTGCCGCGCCCTTCCTGCGGGAAGCCGGATCGCGAATCTCGGACGGGGCGAATCTCGCGACTGAAGGTGATCGCGCGATCGAGGGTGCGCTGCGTGCGGTCCAGGCCGCCGTCGTCACGGACTTCAGGATTGGGAAGCAGAAGCCCGTGGACCTCCTTGGGCAATACCTCAAGGTGGGGTGGGGGAACCTGTGGTTGCTCTGCGACGGCCTCGCGGAGGCAGATCGGGCCCTCCTTCCGTTCCGATACGTGGGCCTCTCAGGTGGGGATCCTGCAGAACGACTCCGGTCGTGGGTCGCAGAGAGGGAAGCCCGACGGCCCACATACTTAGTTCTCGACGACCCCATGTACTGGGTCCGCGTCGACGAGCCGGGCTAGATCCTGGGAATCAGGAAGGGTTAAGAGCGGTTCCGGGTTCGCGGGACGCGGGTAGATTCGCATGGAGCGGTTTGCGAGCGCGATGTGGAAGGGCGGCCTGAAGGACGGGAAGGGTGTCGTTTCCTCTGCGAGCGGGGCGCTTTCGAACGCGGCGTACGGGTTCACGACACGGTTCGAGAACGCAAAGGGCACGAACCCAGAGGAGCTCGTCGCGGCCGCGCACGCGGGCTGCTTCTCGATGGCTCTCTCCGGGGAACTCGGAAAGCTCGGGTTCACACCGGACTCCATCGAGACGAAAGCCAAGTTGAACTTCGACAAGACGGACGCGGGGTGGACCGTCACCTCCATCCACCTCGACGTCGTGGGGAAGGTCCCGAAGGCGGACGCGGCGACATTCACGAAGGCCGCGGAGGCCGCGAAGAAGGGCTGTCCCATATCTAGGCTGCTGAACACGACGATCACGATGTCCGCGAGACTCAGCTAGGCAGCGTCAGCTCACGCCGCGAGCCCCAGCGCCTTCGCGACCGTCGCCCAGTCCCACACGCTTTGCGGTTTCGGGTTCTTCCGAACGTGGTCGAGGTCTCCGCGGGCCGCGAGGCGGTCCACGAGATACGCGGCGTACGCGGGCGCGCCCGTCGCGCCGGGCGAGTTGTAGTTGAGGATGTGATACGACTGTGGGCCCGGCACCTCGATCGCCTCCCGGGCCATCCCTCCGCGGGCGTCGATCACCTGGCTCCGGACCCCCGCCGTCCCGGGGCCGACAAGGTGTTCCTCCTTCAGAGCGGGGAGGAACCGCTGGACCCGACCGAGCATCTCCGCCTTCGAGACGGAGCTGAGCATCTCCGCCGCCGCGAGGTTCATGAACTCCGGGTTCATGAGGAGGCGGACCTTGTTCGCGACCGGGGGCTCGAAGAGCTTCTCGCCCCACGCGAGGACATGGAGGCCTGTGTACTGGTTCGCGCGAGGAACGGGGACCGCGTTCGGACCGATCTCCCGCCCGCCGTTCGCGCGCACGACCCAGTGCGGGTCGAGGAACGGCATGTCCTTGTGGCGGGGGACGGAGTACACGTTCCGCTTCACGAGGTTCTTGACCCTCGGGTCGACGATCCAGTACTCCCCCCGGAAGTGGATGTCCGTGTACTCGAGCCCGACACCCGCCCCATGGGCCACGTCGATCGCCTCGCCGCCCGCGCAGTTCACGAGGAACCGAGCTCGGAGGGGCTCGGACTGCCCCGCCAAGAGGACCTCAAGGTCGCCACCGTACGCGTGGACCTCCTGGACCGCCCCGCCGAAGAGGAATTGGGTTCCAAGAGCCTCCGCGTCCGCTTTCAACGCTTCCGTGAAGGCGCGGTAGTCCACGCACGTGTCCGTCTTCGAGAGGATCGCTCCCGCGCACCGCACGTTCGGCTCCCGACGTCGCATCTCGGAACGGTCGAGGAGCTCGACCTCCCCCGGGGCCATGCCGTTCTCCGCGGCCCAGGTCACGTACGTCTCCAAGGTCCCCATGGATTCGTCGTTCAACGCGACTTCGTACGTGCCGATCTCCTCGAAGGGGAGGCGCTTCTCGGCGGCGTACCGCTTCCAGAGTCCGTACGACACCTGCGCTGCGCGGGCGAACACCTTTCTCTTCTTCGGATGGAGGTAGAACGGTCGGTGGACGACGCCGGTGTTCCTCCGGCTCGTGTGCTCCGCGACCCGGGCCTCTCTCTCAAGGACGACGAATCGACCGTCGTACCGCGCGGCGAGCCAGTACGCGACGGACGTCCCGAGAATGCCCCCGCCGACGACGGCCACGTCCACGGGTTCCATCGGTGGGCTCCGATACGGCGCGTCTAAATTAGCCTATTGTAGGGTCGGGGCGGGAGGTGGGCGGCCCTGTAGGCCCCTCGTCCAACCCCAGAGTCCGCCCCCGCGAGCACGAGTGTCGCATTACGCAATCCATTGGACGCCCGTGTCCCCGGAGATCTTGCGCAGCGATTCGACGACCTTGGGTCCCAGGGGGATGCCCTTCGCCCGCCGCTCCCGCTCCATCGCGAAGCTCTTCTCCCCGTGCACGTAGATGTGGTCGTGCCCCTGCGCCTTCGGCGAGTCCCGGAGGGTCCGCAGAAGCTTGTCCATGTCCCGTTTGAACGCGTTGAGGGGCCGGAACGCCCGAACGTCGATCGCGCCGAAGAAGTGGCCGACGTTCGCAGCGTCCTCGTCCGCGTACACGTCGAGGCCGGTGGCGGCACCGGGGAGAGCCCCGCACAGGATGTCCACGAGGAGGGCGAGCCCGTATCCCTTGTGTCCGCTGAACTCCTCGCCCTCCCCGCCGAGCGGAAGGATCCCGCCGCCGAGCCGCTTCGCCAGGGCCTCGAGGACCGCCCGCGGTTTCGTCGTCGAGTGGCCCGTCGTGTCGACGGCCCACCCGTGGGGCATCTCCTTTGCCTGCCGGTCATAGACCTCGATCGTCCCGCGGGGCACGACGCTCGTCGCCATGTCCAGCACGAAGGGCTCATCGCCTCCCGTGGGGACCGCGACGCTGATCGGGTTCGTGCCCAGAACCGCGGTGCGGCCGAACGTCGGCACGACCAGGGGGGCCGCGTTCGTGGACGCGAGTCCGATCATCCCCGCCTTGAGGGCCATCATCGAGTAGTAGCCGGCGATGCCGAAGTGGTTCGAGTTCCGGACCGCGACGAAGCCCACGGCGGTCTGGCGGGCCTTCCGGATCGCGAGCTCCATCCCCCGCCGCGCGACCACCTGCCCGAGGCCGTTGCCGCCGTCGACGAGGGCCGTGGCCCGCGTCTGCTTGACGGTGCGGCTCGATCCCTTCGGGACAATGGACCCCCCCTTGATTCCCGTCACGTAGCGGGGGAGGCGGGCGACCCCGTGGGAGCCGATCCCCCGGAGGTCCGCCGCCATCAAGACGTCCGCTGCCACTTTCGCGTCCGCGGCGGGCACCCCGAGCCTTCGAAGCACCGCGACTGTGAAGGCTCGGAGCCCCGGCTCAGGGACCCAGATCGAGCCCTCGATGACCTCTTCCTTCCCCATTCGTAGCCCGTCCTGCGTCGTGCGCGGTGGGAGGGACCACAGGCAGGCTACTAAGGATTTCCGCCTCTTACCGGTCCGCGGCGGCTCTGTGTCGTCGGAGAGTGTCTCGCCGATCGGAACTTTGATGGCCGACCTCCCCAAGGAGAACTGTGATTGAGTCCACGCTCAGCCTCGGGATTCGAGCGTTTCTCGACCCGCGATCGAACTCCACGATGTGAAGGAAGGCCAATCTGCTGAGGTCGTCGTGCACGTTCTTCACGTCTCGACCAAGGAAATACGCCAGCTCGCTGATCGATGCGAATGATTTCCGAGAGAGAACGTCGAGGAGCCTTAGACGCTCGGGGGTGAACAGGGCAAGTGCGGCGTCGTTCACGGGAAACACGGAGACGGCGTTTCGCACCATTTCGCCCGCCAATTTCGGGCGGGCAATGTAGTACCGGAGGTCCTCGAGATCCTGCATCGCGAGGATGTCCCGGGGATTCCGCCCCACTCGGCGACGCAGCTTCTCCTCGGTTCCATATCGCTTCCGGATTTCTCCAAGGAGTTCCGAGACCGTGAGGGTCTTCTCGAAGCGGATGATCACCGAAGCTCCCCCACGAGTTCCTGGAACACGACCCCCTGTCGTCTCCTGATGTGCCGCACGAGAATCTCCTTGACCTCATCCATCGACCTTGGCCGAATGGGGATCCGTCTACCTGTACCTCGGGGAGGGTGGATGTGCAGCTCCCCGTGATAGTCGTCGATGCGGATTTCTTGTGGCATGATTACGACGCTCCAGCCGCGCGGACTGATCCTCTCGTGGATCCGAATCCACCGAGGAACAGCGGACCGAGGCACGAGTCTGCATCGTCCGCCTCAATCGGGACTCATGCACTACATGTATATTACATTTGGTATTTGGCACCAATGGTCCTCCCTTCGGGCGCGCGGGTTTTGATGGCGCATCCGGGGCCAAAACAAAGGGGACCCGGGGGCTCCCCATGGCATCCGGCCCCCGGGCCGTAACAGGGTTCGATCTACGGCGAGCGCTCCTTGTGCATCCAGATCAGGAGGTCCTCGTAGTCCCAGGTGCCGTCCTCATCGATGTCCTGGGCGTGGTACTTCACGATGACCCAGGACTTCGCGTCCTGGGTGCCATCCTGGTTCCGGTCCTCGACGTGCAGGAACACCGCCTCCGCGGAAACGCTCTCGACGACCCCGTTCGAGTTCTCGTCCAGGGCCGTGTACCGGATCGCGAAGAAGTTCTGCCACTCCTTCACGCCGTTCTGGTCCGCGTCCTCGTACTCGTACCCCGTCGCCGTGAACGTCCGGTTCTCCGGGTTCCCGTCGTCGTTCGCGTCCGTCGCGATGTAGTGCGCATAGAGGGCGCCCTCGTACTCGGGGACGCCGTCGGAGTTCGCGTCCGTGACGTGGGCCGCCCAGAACTCCGCGGTGACGACCTCCGGGAATCCGTTCGAGTTCGTGTCGTTCGCCTCGAGGCGGAACGCGGCCGCGCGCTGCTCCTCGTACACGCCGTCCTCGTTCGGGTCCTCGCGCTCGTACGCGAGGGCCTCCACGAGCACGTGTTCGGGGTGCTCGTCCTCGATCGCGTTCACGACGGTCGCCCGGGCCGCGAAGAGGGACTCCTTCTCCCGGATCCCGTCGCTGTTCTGGTCGACGTAGGCGCCCGCGATCGCGCGGGCCTCGATGAGCTCGGCGATCCCGCTGGAGTCGGCGTCCGTGACGTTCACCTGGCCGAAGACCGCCGCGGCAAACTCCGGGTGGTCGTCCTCGTTCGCGTCCACGCCCGCCATCGCGACGTACGTGAGCTGGACGAGTTCGGGGTGCCCGTCGTCCGATGCGTCCGTGACCATCACGGTGAGCTCGGCCGCCTGGACCGCGTTCGCCCGCCCGTTGCTGTCCGGGTCGAGGAATGCGCCCGCGGCGATCTCGAGGCACACGGCCTCCGGGATCCCGCTCGAGTTCGCGTCCGTGGCGGACATCTCGAGGTACAGCCCGCGGGCCGCCTCGGGGTTGCCGTCAAGGTTCATGTCGAGCTGCTCATACGCGAGGAACTCGATGAGGGCGGACTCGTTGTGCCCGTCGCTGTCCGCGTCCACGGTCTTCAGGTGGGCCGCGGCGACGCCCTGGTACTCCCGGGTGCCGTCGTCCCCGATGTCGTACGTGTGGTAGAACAGGATGCGGGCCTCGACCTCTTCCGCGATGCCGTCCGAGTTCGCGTCCGTGACGTTGAACTGGGCTCCGAGGAACCGCTCGTACTCGACGTTCCCGCTCTCGTTCAGGTCGAACGACTCCACGCCGCCGAACCCGAAGCGTACGAGCTCGGGCTTCTGGTCCTCGATCTCATCCTTCATCTCCAGCTTCCAGAGGGCCTTCGCCTCGACCTCGTGCTTCCCGTTGCTGTTCGGGTCCGCGAAGGCGAGGAGGCCCTGCTTCCCGATCAGGACGTTGAACTGCCCGTTCGAGTCGTTGTCCCAGGCCTCGAATTCACGGGCCATGTGCAGGGAGAACTCCGGGTTGCCGTCCGCGGGACTGTCATCCTTCTCGTAGATGCACAGGCCCCGCACGTGGACGTATTCCGGATGGCCGTCCCCGTCGGCGTCCCTCGCGTCCACGAGCTCGTACTTCCACTCGCAGGGCAGCTTGCTGTCGTCCGCGGGGGTCATCGTGCCGGTCGACGCAGGAGCGATCCCGCTGTCGTTGCCGGGCTCGGAGAACCATCCGGTGACCGTCGCGACGGGGTCCCCCTTGTCCTGGGGCAGGGTGGGCGTGAGGTCGGTCGCGGCCTTCGCGCCGTCGAAGCTCTGGACATCCGCCTCGGACTGCAGTTCGCTGGACGTGTCCGTCACGACCGCGTCGGAGACGCCCGTCGGCGCGGGCGCATCGCCCATCGGAGCCGCGGCCACCCCGACGGGGTGGGCGGCGGGGTCGTCGGGCCGGGTCGCGCTCGCGGTCGCTGCGCGGGTGCCCGTGTCCAAGACGAGGGCGTCCGACCTAAGGGTCCGTAGTCCGGCGCCCGGCGCGGGCTCGGAGCCAAGGATCGCCCCGTATTCGCTGTTCCCCGCCGGGCCGAAGGCGCTCGTCAGGCCCGGATGGAGAACCACCATCACTGCCGCTAGGGCCAGCCCCAGGGCGATGCACGCTGCGATCGCCCGCGCCGGCCTCGGTGTTCGTGGATAGTAGGCTTCCATGCCGCCTCACCATTGGGACCTTGAACGGGGGCGGAGGGGATATCCAAGCGCGGAAGTGTGTTACCGACCCTATTATATAGGGGGCCTAGGGCGGGGGACGCCGGCGCCGGCGGCGGATTGCGACGACCGCGACTACGGCGAGTAATGCGGCGCCGAGGCCGACTCCCGCAATCGCGATCCAAAGGACCGGCGTCGGGCTCCCGCCTCCACCGAGGGCGACGACGAACGATGTCCGGGCCCATGGCCGCACGGGCATGCGTCCTGCGAAGGCGGACGCATTGCCATCGTAGATTCGCACGTCGACGACGCCAGGAGGCAGGCCGGAGAGGTAGACGGTCGTCCCGGACCAGGGGACCCGCGCGAGGAAAGCACCGGACGCGTTGTCCCTGACCTCGAGCTCGATCCCCGCAGGGGCGGGAGCCCCGTTCATGAGCACCTCGCCGTCCGTGTCCCCGACAACCGGTCGGAGGAAGATCCCCAAGGAGGGGTCCGTGAAGTTCACCGTCTCATCAAACCTCACCCACACAAGGAACACGACGCCGCCGGGACCGACCGCGAGATTCTCTTGCGCGGTGGAGTTGCCGCCGCTGACGTGCAGGCGAGTCGTGAACGAGCCATTCGTGAACGTGCCCCCGACATCGGACGAGCTCGCGGCGTAGACGGATGCGGATGTCCAGTTCTCGCTCACCGAGTGCCACGTCGCGTACAGCCTCGAGGCGCCGTCGAAGACGATCTGGTCCCCTAGGGACGATCCCCCCGCCCACCCGGGGGGACCGCCTGCAAGGACGGGGGGCCCGAACGACCCGCCA
>VBMI01000132.1 GCA_005878955.1 Methanobacteriota archaeon | reverse complement strand
CCTTCGGCGTGAGGTCCATGAAGAACGTGTTGATGATCGCGAAGATGATGTGCATGTGCTTCGAGTGGGGGACGTACGCGAGAAACGTGAACAGAAGGAGCACATGCGTCCACCAGAAGACGTGCCACCAGAACGTGGGGTCCAGGCGCACCACGGAGACCCCCGCGAGGGCGCCTGAAATCGGCTTCCATCCCGGGAGGTACGCGGTACCACCCGCGATGTCCGCCGCGTTGTACAGGAGGAGGGAGACGACGATCCCGAGGATGAAGCAGAGCACGATTGTCGCGTCGAGCATCCCCTCGTGCATGAGCTTCTTCGGGCGGATCACGTAGCGGCGGTAGAGCGCCATGCCGACGCCAATCGCGGCGAGGAGGGCGATGATGTCCTGCGCGAGGTATAGCGGTCCATTGAGCGGGACGCCCGCGATCGTGGGCAGCGGCGTGCGCGCGCCCGGGGCGTACGCCTGTGCGGTGATTTCCACGACGCTCGCGCCTAGGATCACGAACGCCCAGAAGATGAACGAGTGGAGCACGCCCGCGTACCACTCCCGTGCGACCTTTCTCTGGAAGATTCCGTATACGATGAAATTCTTCAAGCGGGTCGGCAGGTGGTCCCACCGGCGCTCCTTCGCCTTGGCGGCGAACAGGTAGCGGAGCCGGACGTACATCTTCCGGCCGAAGATCGATAGCGCGACCGCGAGGAAAGCCGTGACGGCATAGGTGTCGAAGGGGGTGAGCCCCATCTCGGTTCGACAAGGCGGACGCCCTTTTCAAGCCAGCGTCCCCGGAGCACGGGCGGTGGCGGCGAGAGGGACGAGGAGCGAGTTACCCTTACTCAAGGCCAACCGACGAGGACTCGCAGGGGGCGCGGTAGGCTCACAGGTTCCGCATCACGGCGTCCGCGAACTCCGAGCACTTCACTTCCTTCGCTCCCTCCATCTGGCGGGCGAGGTCGTACGTGACGATCTTCTGCGCAATCGTCTTCTTCACCGCTTCCCGCAGCGTGCCCCCCGCCTCCCGCCATCCGAGGTACTCGAGCATCATCACGCCGGCGAGGATCTCTGCGGTCGGGTTCACCTTGTCCATCCCCGCGTACTTCGGCGCGGTCCCGTGGATCGGCTCGAAGAGCGCGTGGGCGTCCCCGATGTTCGCCCCGGGCGCGACGCCGAGCCCGCCGATCTGGGCCGCGGCCGCGTCGCTGAGGTAGTCCCCGTTCAGGTTCGGGGTCGCGAGAACGTCGTAGTCCTCCGTGCGGGTGAGGAGCTGCTGGAACATGTTGTCCGCGACGACGTCCTTGATCACGACCTTCCCCTCCGGCGGCGTCCCGCCGTGGCTGCGGTCCACCTCGGCCTGCGTCACCGTCTCCTTGGGAAACTCCTGGCGGGCGACCTCGTACCCCCACGCGCGGAACGCGCCCTCCGTGTACTTCATGATGTTCCCCTTGTGCACGAGGGCCACGCTCCGCCGGCCGTTTTGAATCGCATAGCGGATCGCCTTCCGGACGAGGCGCTTCGTCTTGAACTCGGAGATCTGCTTCAGGCCGATTCCCGCATCCTCGGGGACCTTCACGCGCAGCTCGTCCGCGAGGAACTTGCGGAGCTTCCCCGCCTCCTCCGAGCCCTTCTCCCACTCGATTCCCGCGTACACATCCTCTGTCGCCTCCCGGAAGATCACGATATTCATCCGTTCGGGATGTTTCACCGGGCTTGGGACGCCGGGGATCCAGTATACGGGCCTCGTGTTCGCGTACAGGTCGAGGCCCTGCCGCAGGGCGACGTTCAGGGAGCGGAATCCCGCGCCGATCGGCGTCGTCAGGGGCCCCTTGAGGGCGACCACGTACTCCCGGATCGCGTCGAAGGTCGCGGGCGGCAGAAGCTCGCCGTACTTGAACATCGCCACCTCGCCCGCCGGGACGTCGTACCACACAATTCTGCGCCGCCCGCCGAACGCCCGCTCGACAGAGGCGGAGATCGCCCGGCGCGCGGCCTTCGTCACGTCGGGGCCGATGCCATCGCCCTCGATGATCGGGAGGATGGGGTCGTCGGGGACCTTGAGGCGCCCCTCCACAATCACAATCTTGTGACCTTCCGTGGGGGGCTTGAGCTTCAGGGGCTGGGCGGGCATCGCGTCACCGGCTCCGCATCGGTGGACCGCGTTTAAGGATGGCGGGCGGCACTACGTCCGCTGGTCGAGCGGCACGTACACGGCCTCTTTCGGGCCCACGTAGTAGTCCAGGGGCCGCATGATCCGGTTGTCCTCCCAGTACTCGAGGACCTGGGCCACCCAGCCGCTGATCCGCGCGACCGCGAACGTCGCCGGGAACAGGTCCGGGGCGAGGCCGAGCAGGTAGTACACGACCCCCGCGTAGTAGTCCACGTTCGGGTAGATCCCCTTGGGGCCGAGCTCGGCGACCCCAGCCTCCTCGACGGCCCGCGCGACCGCGAACAGTTTTTCGTTCCCGGTCCTCCCGCTCAGCTCCTTCGCGACGTCCCGCAGGATGATCGCCCGCGGGTCCCAGGTCTTGTACACGCGGTGGCCGAACCCCCACACCTTGTTCCCCGCCGCGAGCGTGTCGTGCACGAACTCCCCCGCCCGCTCCGGGGACTCGATCCCGAGCAGGGCCTTGATCGCGGTCTCGTTCGCGCCCCCGTGGAGGGGCCCCTTGAGGGTCGCGATCGCGGCGACGATGCACGAGTACAGGTCCGGCAGCGTCGACGCCGCGACCGTTGCGGCGAAGGAGCCCGCGTTCATCGAGTGGTCCGCGTGCAGGATCAGCGCTACGTCCATGATCCGGGCCGTCCGCTTGTCGGGCTTCTTCCCCGTGAGCATCCGCAGGTAGTCCGTCGCCGTCGGGTACTTCCCGTTCGGCTTCACGACCCGCTGCGCGTTCCGGATGCGATGGAACGCCGCGACCACGGTGGGGATCTTGGCGGTGAGTCGCAGGGCCTTCCGGAGGTTCGCGGTCCTCGACGGGTCGTTCAGGTCCGGGTCGAGGGCGCCGAGGGCGGACACCGCCGTCCGCACCGCGTCGATCGGCGCGGTGTTCTTCGGGAGGTCCTTGAGCAGGGCCACGAGCTCCTTCGGGATCGGGCGGTTCGCGGCGAGCTCCGCGGTGAACGCGGCGAGCGCCTCGCGGTTCGGGAGGCGGCCGTGCCACAGGAGGTACGCGGTCTCCTCGAACGTGGAGAACTTCGCGAGGTCGCGGATGTCGTACCCGTAGTACAGGAGGCGGCCCTTCACCCCGTCGACGAGGCAGATCCGGGTCTCCTTCACGTACACGTCGTCGAGGCCCTTGTGGATCCTGGGACGCCCGGTCCCGTCGTCGAGGGAGCCCAAACCGTTTCCACCGTCCTGCCGGGCACCGTGCGGTCCCCGAAAAGGTATCGAGACCGAGGGCGGTCGCGGGACTTATCCTTT
Organism: Methanobacteriota archaeon; assembly: GCA_005878955.1. Lineage (GTDB taxonomy): Archaea > Thermoplasmatota > Thermoplasmata > RBG-16-68-12 > RBG-16-68-12 > EA-19. Next base: position 15,318 of record VBMI01000132.1, on the reverse strand, counting down.
TCCGTCTCCGCCCCTGCGCGCCGCGTCACAGGCGGATGCGGAACATCGCGTCGAGGATGATCCCCGCCAGGAGGATCCCGAGGTATGCGCTCGAGAACTTGTACCCGGCCCACGCCGTCGCCGGCCCGGGGGCGCGGGAGAACCTCCAGGTGACGACGACGAGCCCCGCCGCGGTCGCGAGGGCGACGGCCGCGTACGTGACGCCGAACGCGGGGGTAAGGGCGAAGAGCAATGCGGCGGCCGCGACGATCATCGACGAGGCGGCGATCGCCAGCACCGCCGTCCGCTCCCCCCGCGTCGCGGAGAGCATCGGGAGGCCCGCCCGGAGGTAGTCCTCCCGCTGGCGGAACGCGAGGGCCCAGAAGTGGCCCGGCGTCCAGAGGAACACGAGGAGGGCGAGGAGGGCGGCGGGCAGGGACACCGCGCCGATCGCGGCGGCGGAGCCCGCAAGCGCGGGGCACGAGCCCGCGAACCCCCCGATCACGATGTTCGTCTCGTTCCTCCGCTTGAGGGCGATCGTGTACACGCCGAGGTACGTCGCGGCCCCGAGGGCGATGAACCCCGCAGTGAGCGGGTTGTCGAGGAGCCACGCCACGGCCAGCCCCGCGCCGATCAGAATGGACCCGAACGCGAGGACCTTCTCCGGCGGATCGATCCGGCCCATGGGGAGGGCGCGCCGGCGGGTGCGGTCCATCAGCGGGTCGATGTCCCGGTCCACGTACGAGTTCACGACGCTCGAGCCGGTGGACGCCAGGAGGCCCGCGAGGAGCAGCCCGCAGAGGCGGGCGCCGTCGACCGCGGTCCCGGTCGTCGCGACGTACCCGGCGAGGGCCACGAGGAGGAGCAGCCCCGCGATGCGGACCTTCATCAGTTGAAAATAGTCCCGCCAGGAGGCCATCGCACCGCGGGAGTCCAGTATCGGGGTGGCGGTTTAACCTTTGGCCGCGGCCCTGCGCGGCCGCTTGTCCTCGGAGTCGCAGTCCTCGTACACCGGACAGACCTCGCACCGCGGCCGGCGCGCCTGGCAGATCTCCCGCCCGAAGGAGATGAGGGCGAGGTGGCCCGCCTGGCGCTCGCGCTCCGACACGTATCGGCGCAGGTCCACGTTGATCCCGTCATAGTCCTTCGCCGCCGAGAGGTGCCACCGTCGTGCAAGTCGGGCGATGTGGGTGTCCATGGGCATCGTGTCCCGCCCTGCGACGAGGTTGAGCCACACGTCCGCGGTCTTCGGGCCCACCCCGGGGAGCTCGAGGAGCATCTCCCGCGCGACGGGGGCCGGGGTGGCGATGAACGCGTCCATCTTCCCGTCGTGCGTCTCCACGAGGGTCCTCGCGATCTTCCGGATCTTCGGCACCTTCTGGCGGGCGAGACCCGCGGGCCGCAGGATCGCGATGAGCCGCTCGGGCCGCATTTTCAGGATCGCCCTGGAGGAAATCGGCCCGCGAGCCGCGAGGTCCTTCATCACCCGCTCCGTCACGAGGTCCGTGGAGTTCTGGGAGACGATGATCGAGACGAGGGCCTCGAAGGGGTCGAGCCCCGCGGCCCAGTTCCTCGGCTTGTACCGGTCGAGCAGGGCCCGGAGGACGCGGCGGAACGTCGGGACGTCCATGGCCGGAGGGGGCAGCGTCCCCAACAGCCTTCAAGGTGACGCGGTCGGTGTCGCGCAGGCCCCTGCACGGCGTTCGCCGCGGGCTCGCGCGCACCGACCCGAGAAATCGGAGGGGGCTCGGCACAGCGGACCCCGCAGAGTTCATCCGGGACCCCCCTTTCGTCTCCTCCGATGAAAATGCGGTACGAGCGCCTGGTATCTTCGCCTCGTGAATCCGTTTACGCATGGTGGACGGACTTCCGTGAGGACGACCATCAACATTCCGGATCGCCCGCGACGGCCACTCGCGTCCTCGTGCGACGGAGCGGCAACGAAATGTGGTTGCGGGACTCGGCAACCCGGCCGCTGCGGGTCACGATTCCGGCGCACGTGGTCCTCGATCCTCCGCACGGCTATGCGGTCGAGGCGCGGTATCCTGGGGCGGATGTCCGCTACGCGTATCGGTTCGATCCCGAAGGCGGCGGCACACGCGTCACGCACGACGTCGAGGTTCGGCCGCGGCGGATCGGCTGGGTCCTCGTGCCGCTTATGGCGATGTGGTGGCGCCGATATTGGGGGCGGGACTTGGATTTCCACTTGGGGGAGATGGAGCGGGAAGTTGGGTGACTCGTGCCGACGAGTTATCTACAGGTATGGATCACCGTCACGATGCCAGCGCTCCCGGTTTCACCTCCGCGTGGCGGGATTCACCCACTGATGAACGAGCGGACCATCGTGAGGACGTTCCTCGGCCTCTCGCGGAGGCGGCGGGTGAAGTACGGGAGCCAGCTCGGGCCGTACGGGATGTACTCCTGCACTCGATGGCCATCGCGCACGAGCTCGTCCTTCAACGGGTCGCGTACGCCGAGGAGTAGCTGGAACTCGAACCGCCTCGGGCGCTTCCTGCCTAGCTCCCGCGCATGATCGATCATCGCGGAGTCGTGGCTCCCGACCGCGAAGCGGTCCCCCCGCTCGAACAGGAGCTCGAGGATCCGGTGGTAGTTCGCGTCCGTCTCCCGCCGGTCCGCGGTGCCGACGGGCGGGACCTCCCGGTACGCGCCCTTTACGAGCCGGACAATCCCTCCGACTTCGAGCAGCGACTCCACGTCCTTCTCCGTCCTCCGCAGGTTCGACTGCATCGCGACGCCGACGTTCGGATACTCGGCGAGGGCGCGGCGGTACACGTCGAGGGTCACGTCGGTGAACCTCGAGCTCTCCATGTCCATCCAGAGGAACGCATCCATCGCCCGCACCCGCTCGAGGATCCTCTGCACGTTTTGCCAGTACGTGTCCGCGTCGAACGTGACCCCGGTCTGCGTGGGCTTGATCGAGAGGGACGCGTCCATCCGGCGGGCGTGAATCGCGTCGAGCAGGGCGAAGTACTCGTCCATTGCGGCGTCGACCGTGGCCCGCTCCTCGTAGTGCTCCCCGAGGACGTTCAGGACCGCCCCCATCCCGCGACGGTTCGCATCGTCCGCCCGCGCGATGGCGTCCGCCATCGTCTCCCCCGCCACCCACTGGGAGGCGAAGCGGATCAGGAGGCCCACGGGCCGGCGATTTCCCGCTGTCGCTCAAATAGGTTCCGAATCGCGGACCCGGCCGCTCACACGGCCTGCCCGCAGGAGAGGCAGAACCTCGCTTCCTCCGGGTTCAGCCGGCCGCACGCGCGGCACCGGACGCGGACCTCGCCCGCGCGCATCTCGTCCCGTCCCCGCACGGTGTCCGCGGCGGCGCCGCCCGAGACCGCGCCGACGAGGAGGAAGATCCACCAGAGCCGGATGAGCCACCCGCCGGCCCCCGCGAGCATCGCGCCGACGACCATCAGGATGATCATGCCGAAGAACGAGCTGAAGAACGAGCCGATGCTGAAGTCCGAGCTCGTGGCGTTGTTCACGGTCCCCGTGATGAAGGTGAAGAAGCCCCCGAGGATCATCACGATGCCGATGATCGTCAGGGCGGTCCCGATGAGGAGGACGGTCACGGTGCCCCAGCCGAACGGGAGACTCGGCGGGCCTCGTTGCCGTCGGTTCATGGCGGTCGCGACGACGGCGGCTTCCATCATGGTGGTCCCTCGTCAGGTCGATTCGCCCCCAGATAAACCTTTCACTGGTGTTCCCATGGATGGTTTTCATCCGGGGATTCGGGGGCGCGAACGGATCGAAACGGCCTAACGCGATTCGAGGCCGGCGACACCGAAAGCTTATCGGGAAGCCCAAGGTGCCGAGGCTTCGAGGGGATAGAGCGGTGCCCGACAAGCGCGACGCCCCGAACGGGAGCGACAGGACATGGATCGGCTCCATCGTCATCGATTGCACCGACTTCGCTCGGATGATGGCCTTCTGGCAGGAAGCGCTTCACTACGTCCCGCGAGAGCCCCCCGAGTCGGATAGCGTCGTCCTGAAGGATTCCGCCGGCCACGGTCCCAACGTCTCTCTGAACCTCACGTCGGAGGGTCCTCTCGAGCCGTACCGACTGCACCTCGACCTCTACTCCTCCGAGCCCGAACGCGAGGTGGAGCGGCTCCTTCGCATCGGAGCGACCCTCAAGAGGCCCGCCATGGAGGGATCTGACTTTGTGACGCTCGCGGACCCGGACGGGAACGTGTTCGATGTGATCGACAAGAAGGGATGGGCCTTCGGTCGACGCGTGTGAGCGGGCGGGGCCGACCCCGCGCGCGAAACCTTCTTGTCCCCTGACCCCGTGGGGCGCTCCGTCTCCGGATGGACCTCCTCTTCTTCCTGGGGCTCGCCCTCGCCCTGGGGTTCAAGCACAGCTACGACGCGGACCATCTCGTCGCGGTCTCGAACCTCCTCGTCCGCAGCCGAGACCTCCGTCGAACGGCCCTGATGAGCGTGAGTTGGGCCGCGGGCCACATGCTCACGGCCTCCGGGATCACGGTGATCCTCTTCGTGTTCCGCGAGATCCTGCTGCGCCCGTTCCTCGACCAGTTCGAGGTCCTCGTCGGGCTCATGCTCATCAGCATCGGGGCAATCTACTTGCTGTGGGAGTTCCGGGTCCTCCACCGCATCGGCCTGCTCCACGATCATGCGCACGAGCACCCCGCCGGGGAGCACGAGCATCCGCACTTCCACCTCCGCCGCTTCGGGGACCACGGCACGATGTTCGGGATCGGCGTCGTGCACGGGCTCGCGAGCAACGACGAGCTCCTCATCCTCCTCGTGGCGTCGTTCGCGATTGCGACGATCGAGGGCCTCCTAGCGGGCGTCGCCGTCTTCAGCCTAGGGGTCGTGCTCGGGATGGTCCTGTTCGGCGTCGGGATCAGTTATCCGATGCTGCGGTGGGGGGACGCGAAGGTCCGCCGCATCATCGGCGTCATCGCCTCGGTGCTGAGCATCGCGTACGGCATCCTGCTCCTGCTCGGCTTCCAGGGCGTCAACCTGATCGGCGGCTGAATCCCGCGGACGAGGGTTTAAGCCCCGCCGGCGGCTCTTCGTTCCGTGAACTTTCCCGAGATGATGGATCGGGCCCGGTCCCTCCCCGACGTCTTCGAGGTCGTGAAGCTCGCGGCCTCGCAACACCTCGGCCGGACGCGTGGCGGGCTCATGCTCGCCCTCGCGGACCTGGGCAACTACCCGAACGGGTGGTTTGGTGCCTTCTTCGTCGTCGCGTCGAACGTGATCGTGATGAACAAGGTCCCGCTCCTGCGGATCCGGGAGACGCAGCCCCACCTGTACAAGCACTACGCGTTCCACGTCCTCCTGCACGAGTACCTGCACGCGCTCGGCTTCATCGACGAGGCGCGCTGCCGGACCCTCGCGCTCGAGATCAGCCAGTCCCTCTTCGGCGGGGACCACCTCGTCACGCAAATTGCCGAGGACGTGAGCCGATTCTTCCCGAACCTCGTGTACCCCGACGCGGCGTGGCAACCGGGCGGGCTGAGCTTCGAGATCGTCCCCGACTTCGACCGCGGGAACGTGGGGTACATCCGCTGAACCCGGTCTCCCGGGGATTTATAATTCTACCTGTCGAATAAAAAGCCATAAATAGCGCCCCTCCTTCGCGGGACCCGAATGGAAGAGGACTGGTGGAGGAAGGGAGTCGCAGAGCTGATCGGCGCGTTCGGACTCGTCGTCGGCGGCGCGGGCTCCGTCCTCGCGGCGACCGCGGCGGGCCAGCCCGTCGTCCTGTTCGCCGCATTCGGCCACGCGTTCACGATCGCGGTGATGGGGACCGCGCTCGCCCCGATCTCCGGCGGCCAGATCAGCCCCGCCGTGACCCTCGGCCTGATCGTGACCCGCCACCAGCGCGCGGACACGGGAGTCGTGATCATCGCGTTCCAGCTCCTCGGCAGCCTCCTGGGCGGTTTCGTCCTGCGCTGGCTCTATCCGGGGGAGATCACCTCCCCTCTCCATCTCGCGACCCCCGCGGTCGCGACCGCGATCACCCCCGCTGGGGCGATGCTCCTCGAGCTCCTGATGACGTTCCTCGTCGTGTTCGTCGTGTTCGCCACCGCGATCGATTCGCGGGGCATGGGGAAGACCCTCGGCGCGATCCCGATCGGCCTCACCGTGGGGGTCGACTGGCTCTTCGGCGGGTACTTCACGGGAGCCGCGATGAGCCCGGGCCGGTGGCTCGGCCCCGCGGTCGCCTCCGGGTTCTTCGACAACTGGTGGGTGTACTGGCTCGGCCCGCTCCTCGGCGGTGTCATCGGGGCCGCCGTGTACGAGCACGTGTTCCGCCCGCGAGCCGTCATCCGGTCCGGGTGAATTGTCAACACGCGGCCGGGCTCGGTAAGGGAGCGCGAGATTTCCGTTTCGCACCGCTCACAGGCAAACGTTTAAATTGAACTCGACTCTCGCCAGATTTTGCATGCTGCGACGGGAGCCGGTCCCTAAGCAAGCGGCGGCGGAGCGCCCCCCGCCCTTCAAGGCTCCCCCCATCCGGTTCCGGGGCTCGCGGCACACCGCGGTCGTCAAGGAAGTCTTCGACATCGCGAAGCCGTACCCGGAGACATACCTGATCCGGTTCACGTTCGAGGACATCCCTCGAACGTTCGACTACCAGGCAGGCCAGTTCATCTCGATCTTCGCGGAGAAGGACGGCAAGTCGATCTCCCGCCCGTACTCGATCGCCTCCCCGCCGGAGCAGAAGGACCACCTCGAGCTCTGCATCAAGGTCGTGGAGGGCGGGTTCATGTCGAACTACCTCCACCACGTCGCGCCCGGCACGAAGCTGAAGGCGATCGCGCCGCTCGGCACGTTCGTCCTGCTCGAGCCGCCGGACTACCCGATCCGGGACACCGTCTTCGTCGCCACGGGGACAGGCGTCGCGCCGTTCATCGGGATGATCGGCCACATCTGGGCGATGGACTACGACATCGACGTCCACCTCGTCTTCGGCTGCCGGTACAAGCACGACCTGATCTACATGGACGTCCTGGAGAAGTGGGAGAGGGAGCACCCGAACTTCCACCTGTACGTGACCCTGTCCCGCCCGGAGAACTCCGGGTGGAAGGGCCGCAACGGATACGTCCAGAAGGTCCTCGAGAACGAGATCAAGGATCCGCAGCAGAAGGACATGTACATCTGCGGGCTCCACAACATGGTCGAGGACGTGACGAAGCTCTGCCAGGAGCTGAACTTCCACTGGGTCCGCTTCGAGAAGTGGGATTAGTCTCGCAGCGCGCTAGATCAGCAGCCGGGCGGTCATCGCCCGGATTCCCACGACCTCATCCGTGCTCCCGCTCCACCGGTCGAGGACGAGCCCGAACTTCCGCTCCGCGCGGGAGATGAAGGCCTGCATCTCGTCGCCGATGGACCCGGGCTGTCGGCCCACGAACACGACGGCGAGGATCACCTTGTCCCCGCGCTCGATGAGGACCTTCTTGTCCCCGAGGTCGAAGCCCTTCAGCTCGTGGGACGCCTCCGCGAACGAGACGCGGGCGAAGTTCATGATCGCGGTGAGCATCCCCGCCATCACGTCCTGGTCCGGGGCCCCCGGCCGGGGCTGCGCGCTCCGGCCCGCGTGGGTCAGGAGCAGGCCCGAGGAGTGGATGACGAAGACATCCTCGACCGTGAACCCCTCCGTCGCGGCGACGCGGAGGACCTCGAAGTCCCGCTCGAGGGTCGCCTGGTCCTTCTCGTCCAGCGCACCCCCGTCCACGCTCACGATGAAGACGCCGCCGGCGCGCGTGACGATGTCCCGCAGCGTGTTCAGGGTCTGCAGCACCCGCGGGAACCCCGTGTACGTCGCGAGGTACTCGACCCCCTCGAGGGCGACGACGGGCTGCTTCTGGCCCTCGACGAACTCCGGGACGAGCCGCTCGAGCATCTCCGGATGCGTCGGCGGGACGACGTTCTGGCCGATCGCCGAGCTCAGGGAGAGGATCGTGGTCGAGGGGAGGTCGAAGTCCTCCCGGATCGCGGCGGGAAGGAGCCGGCTGATAACGAGCCCGACGTCCCCGCGCCGGACGGCCTCCGAGAGGGCGCGGAACGCGAGGTCCGGTCGGCGCTCCATCGCGAGGTACGCCCGCCCCGGGCGGAGCGGGAACTTCCGCGGGTACGCCACGGGCTCCTCGGGTCGCGGGGTGACGTCGAACATGCTGTAGCGCAGGATCGCGATCGCGAACGTGGCCGCCATGAAGAGGGCGCTCGCCGTCAGGAACGGGGGCGGGAACTGGCCGATGTATCGGAGGTACGCGTACGTCTCCGCGGTCCCGCCGTGGACGAGGACCCCGACGAGCATCAAGGTCGCCTGGCGGCGGATCACGGGGTCCCGGTTCCGGTACAGCGTGCGTCCGATCGTCCCCAGCATCAGGACCCCGTACGACGTCGAGATCACCGCGAGGGCGAGCCGCGCGTTCGCCGTGTTCGGCAGGGGGCCATCGGCGGTCATCCGCCCCTCCGTCACGAGGGACGCGACGAGGACCGCCGCGGCGCCCAGGGCGAAGTTCATCAACGTCCCCGCGGACCTGCGGCGGAACACCTGGAAACCGTAGAAGTAGATGCCAACGAACGCGGCGGTGTAACCGACCGCGAGCATGTGGACGAAGTAGAAGAAGCGCGTGGACCACATCACGAGGTTCCCGCCCTCCTGCTCCGAGAAGCCGTACTTGATCTCGTACCCGAAGAGGGCCGCGAGGAGGAAGCACGTCATCGCGATGACGAACGTCCCCGCCGCGCGTTTCCCGGGGAACCTGCGGAACACCAGGAGGGCGAGGGAGAGGGCGAGGGACGACGTGGTGATCGAGAGGAGAGAGTACAGCTCGTACGTCTCGACCATCGGCGGGCCGCGAGCGGGCGCCCGCCGCCTAAATCTTTTCTCCACAAGAATCAGGGGAGAGACCCAATCGGGGCTCGGCGTCCCCGCGCGTGCCGCCACACCTTGCCGACGATCAGGGAGCGGGGGATCGGGCCGAACCACCGGCTGTCCCGGCTGAGGGCCTCGTTGTCCCCGAGGACGACGTAGGACCCGGACCCCGTCGCCCGTGCGACCCGCTTGCACATGAACACCCCTGGACGCTCGGGGTCGCGGAACACGACGAGGTCCCCGACGGCGGGTTCCCGCGAGCGGTACGCCCACCGGTTCACGAGCACGTAGTCCCCCGGGTTCAGCACGGGGCTCATGCTCCGCTGTTCGACGCGGAACCTCGCGATGGGAAACATCGCCGCCCGGTCACCCGATCTTCGGGTACACGGTCTCCCGGCCCGTCGGGTACGGGGACTTCGCGGCGTACGTCGGGACGCCCTTCGTCTTCCAGAAGATCGTGGCGACCTCGTTCGCCTGCCGGAGCATCTCCTCGGAGGCCGCGAGGTTGATCTCCTGGCGGCCCTTCGACGCGGACTTCAGGGCCTTCCAGACGAGGTCGTGGAGCTGCGGGAACTGCTGGACGTGCTCGGGCTTGAAGTAGTCCGCCCAGAGGACGCGGAGCTCCGTCTTGTAGATCTCCGAGTGCTGCTCCTTCGTCGCGATGTAGCGGGCGAGCTTGTTCGTGTACTCCTGCCGCTGCTCCGGGGTCGCGTTCGCGGCGGGCTTCTCGAGCTGCCCGATCAGGTCCACCATCCGGATTACGGTGTGGGCCGCCATCTGCGCGTGGTGCGGGTCGTAGATGCCGCACGGGATGTCGCAGTGCGCGTAGGCGACCTTCGCGGGGGATACGCGGTCGAGCGTCCTCAGGAGGGAGTGTAGCAGTGCCATGGTCGCGGCGAAGCCCGCTCGATACTTTAACGTTTGGCGGAGCTCGAAGTTCTTCTCCGTGTCGAGCCCTCTTGCGGAACGCGTCGACGGGAGCGGGGGTCCGTGCAGCCTCGGTGGTCCGCGCGGAGAGTCTGGAGGAAATGGAGAAGTAGACGCGCGCCATCGTTCCCGTTGTGGGCCGGGCGCGGACCTATCGGCGGATTGCGGAACTTCGGCGGGAGCACGCGGAGAAGCGGGTCCCCGTGCAGACACGGCTCGCGGAGTTCACGGCGATGTGGCGGGAACCGGACGAACGACTCTTCGAGGAGGTCGTGTACTGCATCCTCGCGATCCAGACGAAGGCCCGTGCATCGGATGCAGCGGTCCAAGACCTGAAGCGCGAGGGTCTCCTCCTCCGCGGGGACGCGCGCGCGATCGCGGCGTTCCTCCGTCCCCGGATCCGGTTTCACAACCACAAGGCGGCGTACGTCGTGGCGGCGAGGGAGCGGTTCCGGCGCGGCGGGCGGTGGGCCCTCAAGGAGACGCTCGCATCGTTCCCCTCGCCGGAGGCCGCGCGGGACTGGCTCGCGCGGGAGGTCGACGGCTTCTCGATGAAGGAGGCGTCCCACCTCCTGAGGAACATCGGGTTCTCGGACCGCCTCGCGATCCTGGACCGGCACGTCCTCCGGAACCTCGTCCTCCACGGCGTGATCCGCTCCGTCCCGAAGTCCCTCACGTCGAAGCGGTACCGGGAGATCGAGGCCCGCTGGCGGGAGTTCGCGGACGCCGTGGGGATCCCGCTCGCGGAGCTCGACCTCGTGTTCTTCAGCCGGGGGGCCGGAGCGATTTTGAAGTAGGCCCGCGATTCCGCGGGCGATGGACGCGTCCCTCTCCGAGCGCCTGCTGCCGTGGTACCGGGAGCACGGCCGCGACCTCGCGTTCCGCCGCTCCCGGGACCCGTACGCGATCCTCGTCTCCGAGGTCCTCCTCCAGAGGACCCGCGTCGCCTCCGGTCTCCCGTACTACGAGCGGTTCCTCGCCCGCTTCCCGACCGTGGGCGACCTCGCCAGGGCCACCGGGGAAGAAGTCCTGAAGGCCTGGGAGGGGCTCGGGTTCTACGGGCGGGCGCGCAACCTCCATCGCACCGCAAAGGCGATCGTCGCGGACCACGATGGAGAGGTCCCGCGGAGGTCCGCGGAGCTCCGGACGCTCCCCGGGATCGGCGACTACACCGCGGGCGCCGTCGCGAGCATCGCGTTCGGCGAGAGGGTGCCGGCGGTGGACGGGAACGCGGCCCGCGTCCTCGCACGTGTGTTCCGCCTCGGAGGCGATGTGAGTCGCGGGGACGCGCGTCGCAGACTGATGGCCATCGCGTCGAGGCTCGTCCCCGAGGGGGACCCCGGCGCCTTCAACCAGGCGCTGATGGAGCTCGGTGCGACGGTGTGCCGTCCCAAGGCCCCCCGATGCCCGGCGTGCCCGATCCGCGAAGGGTGCGGTGCATACGCGGACGGCGAGCCGGACGCGTACCCGCGCTTTCGCGCCCGCGCGCGTGTCCCCGTCGTCCGGGTCGCCTTCGCCCTGGCGGAGCGGGACGGAAAGGTTCTCCTCGTCCGGCGTCCCGCCGCGGGCCTCCTCGCGGGGATGTGGGGCCTCCCGGGGGGCGAGCTCCCGCCGCGGCGTTCCGAGGCCGCGGTCCTCCGCGGATTCCTGCGAGACCTCGGCCTTACCGCCCGCACGATTGGTGTCGCGGGCCCGGTGGAGCACGCCTTCAGCCACCGCCGGTGGCAGGGCACGGTCTACCGGGTGAAGGCGTCCGGTTCCGCCCGCCTCCCGGAGGGCGCGATATGGGCGACCGCCCTCGACCTCCTCCGGCTGCCGATCGTGCCGTTCCACCGCCGCTTCCTGGAGGCGCGGGGGCCGCCGACCGTGGGCCCTCCTTCTCCCGGGTGATTCCCGCGACGCTGGATTTATCCGGAGTCGCGCCCGATGCGGACGCGTGCCCCAGGGAGCCGCCGCCCAGTACGTCGCCCGGGGGGACCAGCTGAACCGCGTGCTCGCGGCGTACGAGCGGGCCCTCGTCGACTCGGGGTTCGAGATCCGCCGGCGGGACCCGTGGGGGCCCGCGGGGTTCCGGTGCAAGGCGATCTGGGGGAGCAAAGCCACCGCCGTCCTCGTGAAGAGCTTCGTGCCCTTCGGGTCCCTGATGAAGTCGGGCAAGCGCCTCGGGGCGGAGGCGGAGATCTACCAGAACGGCGCGGACGTCGTCTTCCGCGTGGCCGTGGTCCCGTACATGGAGCTGTTCGACTCCCCGGAGATCTTCCTCCTGAGCCAGGGCGTCTTCGAGAAGATCACGGACGACGGCTTCAGCCGTCAGAAGCTGACGGAGATCCTGGGTCGCGTCGGGGCGCTGGGCGTGCGGTTGGGGTGAGACGAGCGTGGGGCGTTTCGTGACGGTCTGTGCTGCGAACCTATTTGAGGGTCGCTCGCACCTATTGTAGGTTCTAGGGAGAGATCGACCTGGCCACCGGTACCGTGATCGAACGCACGCGTCCCTCGACCCCGTCGCCCGCGAAGCCGACGCGGAAGGTCGAGCTCACGGAGGAGAACGTCCAGCGGATCTTCGGGATGGGCATGCACGACCTCTTCAAGAAGCTCGCCGAGAAGTTCGGCTACACGATCGAGGATTGAGCTCCCGGCGAAACCCTTTCTAGCCGATGCGCGTCGCGCGGCGGCGATGCGGCGCTTCCTCGTCGTCGGCCATCGCGCCTCGACGTCGCCGGAGTTCCCGCTCGACGACCTCGCGGGCGGCGCGGGGCGGATGGACCTCCTGCTGACCGCCGCGAACGCCGCGCTCCTCGTGGCCCACGACGTGCGGCGCGACTCCGAGGCGATCCTCCTGCTGCTCGGCCCGCCCGACCCGCCGCGGGCCGTCCGTCTCGTGGGGGACCGTCTCCAGTCCTACGGCCCCGACATCCGCGGGAACGCGGGCCTGATCCGGAAGGCCCTGTTCCACGGGTCCCGCCTTGAGCGCGAGACCTCCCCCGGGGTGTTCGCATCGCGCCGGGGGCTTCCGGAGGTCCTCGAGGCGATCCCGGAGCCCGTCGTCCACCTCCGCGAGGACGGGAAAGACATAAGGGAGGTCGAGCTTCCCCGGGACGTCGCGTTCGTGCTGTCGGACTCCGCCGACCTGTCGGGGGAGGAGGAGGCGGTGGTGGCTCGGAGGCGGATCGCGGTGGGCGCCGTCGGACCGCGATCCCTCCATACGAGCGACACGATCGCGATCGTGCACAACGAGTTGGACCGGAGGCATCGCGGGTGACGGACAGGGGGTACAGCGAAGAGGTCCTTGGGAGGCTCCTCTCGATCTGGAGCGGGCCGGACGCGGACATGCGCGCGATCCTCGACCTCGCGTCGAAGGAGATCGAGGGGATCGGGCTCGAGCCGTCCGTGAACGCGGAGCTGATGGCGGTGTCGGCGCACCACGGGCACGGTGGCGTCCTGTTCAACGGGCACCTCGACACCGTCCCCATGGCCCAGGGGTGGACCCGGAAGCCCGGCGAGCGGGACGGCTCGGTCCTCTACGGCCGCGGGGCCGCGGACATGAAGGGGGGCTGCGCGGCGATGCTCGCGGCGGCGCGGGAGCTGAAGGCGAGGGCTGTGCCATTCTCCCTCCTGTTCACGACGGACGAGGAGACGACGATGAAGGCCGCGATGGAACTGCATTCGACGAGTCTCGTGACGAAGGCCGCCGCCGTCGTCGTCGGGGAGCCCACGGACCTCAAGATCGTGGGGACGGAGAAGGGGATTCTGTGGTTCGAGCTCACGGCCCGGGGGAAGAGCGCCCACGGGTCGATGCCCCACCTCGGGGACAACGCGATCCTGAAGATGATGCGCGTCCTCCTCGCGTTCGAGCCGTACACACGCCCGAAGAACTTCCTGGACGAGGTGACCGTGAACATCGGGGCGATCGATGGGGGCTCGAAGACGAACGTCGTCGCGGACCTCTGCGCGATGGACCTCGACGTGCGGTACCCGCCCCATCTGTCGAAGGAGGAGGTCGTGCGCCTTGTGGAGACGACGATCCACGCGGTGGGGGTGTCCGTGGACGTCGACATCAAGCACGAGGTGCCCGCCGCCCAGGTGAACGAGAACTCGGACCACATCCGGAGGATGAAGGAGATCGTGGGCCGGGAGGTGCGCACCGTCTCGTACGGAACGGAGCTCGCGTTCTACGCGCAGTCGAACCCGCGGTGCCTCGTCCTAGGGCCGGGGAAGTCCGAGATGTGTCACGTCCCGGACGAGAACGTGGACCTCGCGCAGGTCGTGCGGGCCGCGGAGATCTACGCGGCGTACGCGGAGGCCTTGGCCCTCTAGGTGAGCTCCCGCAGCGCCTGCCGGAGGTTCGCGAGCCCGCGGCGGAACTCCGATGTCTTGCCGCCGAGGCCGAGGCGGAAGTGGTCCCGGAAGCCGCGGGCGGCGAAGAACCGCCCATGGGCGATTACCGTGCGATACTTCCGTAGGAGGAGGCTCTCCAGCTTCCTGACGTTCACCCTAGAATGGGGAAACACGACGTTGCCGATGTCCGGCACGCTGCCGCGGAGGGCGGGCGTCTCCTCGATGGCCTCCCGGAGGATCGCGCGGTTTCCGCCGACGATTTCGCAGGCCCTCCGCACGAAGGCGTCGTGGCGCGCGAGCGCCCAGTTCGCGAACGTCTGGGCGAGCGGCGGCGCGTTGCCCGTGGTGTAGTCCCGGATCCCCCGCACCCGGTCGAGGACGGCGGGGCGACCGACGATCCAGCCGACCTTCAGCATGCCGAGGCCGTACGTCTTCGAGACCGTCGACATCGCGATTCCCCGGGGGCCGAGGGACGCCACGCTCGGGGGCGGGGCCGTGAACGCGAGGTCCCGGAACGTCTCGTCGACGAGGAGGTGTGCGTCGTGCTCCCCCGCGAGGTCGAGGAGTTCCATGAGTTCCCCCTTCGTGACCCGGGCGGACGTCGGGTTGTTCAGGTTGCATAAGACGAGGAGCCGCGTCCGCCGGTTTGCGGCCTTCCGGAAGCGGTCGATGTCGAGAGCCCACCCGTCCCGGCAGTCCCTCGCAATCTCGACGACGTCCGCCCCGAACCCCCGCGGGCAGTCTCGCAGCGGGGAGTACATCGGGCAGTCCGCGAGCACGCGGTCGCCGGGCCCGAGCAGGGCGGCGTTCACCAAGAAGTTCGCCTCCGTGGCCCCCGTCGTGATCAGGACGTTCGCCCCGGGAACGCGGTGGAGCCTAGCGATGCTCGAACGGAGGGCGGGCATCCCCGCGACATCGCTCCACCTCAGGTCGCGGTCCGACGGTGAGAAGCCGCCGAACTCTTTCAGAGTGAACCCGGTCATGTCGGAAAAGGAGATGTTCAGGAAGCGGGAGGGCGGGAGGTCGTCGTAGAAGTGGAGGTGCTGGAAGGGCGGGAACTTCACGGCGGGCGGCGATGGGCACGGAACGGATGAAGCTTCGGCCCATCGTGTCGGCGACGTCTCGTTTGCAGGTGTGAGGGGGAATCGGCAGCCAAAGGGTTATGTAGTGTTTTCGGCGGTGGCGGGTGCGGGGATGCT
>VBMI01000004.1 GCA_005878955.1 Methanobacteriota archaeon | reverse complement strand
GAGGCTCCCCCCGGTGCTCGAGGTACGGGATCTCCATCACCGAGGCCTCCTTCAGGCGACGGGCACCCGACTCGGGATATTCCGCCGAGGCCTGCCGGCGGATCGTGATGTCCTGGCGCAGGAGGTCCGCGTTCACCAGCGACTCGTGTTGGAGGATGTCCATCTGCCGGACCTTGTCCTGGCCGACGCGGGTGGCGGTCAGGTGAGCGACCAGGCCCGAGGCGAAAACGATCGTGGCGATGGCCAGGTCCTCGGTGGCCGAGCGCCACGACGAGACGTCGGCGGCCACGCGCACCGGCTCCGAGTGGGCCAGCCACAGGACCAGGTCGATGTCGTGGATCATCATGTCCCGAACGACGCCTTCCTTCACCCGCTCGCTGTACGGCGAGAGCCGGCGGGTCTGGATGAACAGCGGCTCAGTCACGAACCTCGGCAGGTCCAGGCACACCGGGTTGAACCGCTCGATGTGACCGACGGCGAGGATGCGATTGGCATCCTCGGCGGCGGACACGATCTCCTCGGCTTCCCGGATGGTGGGAGCGAACGGCTTCTCCACCAGGACGTTCCACCCACGGGCCAGGGCCTGGACGGCCACCGCCCGATGGGTCTCCGTGGGCGTGGCCACGATGGCGGCGTCAACGTGGACGGCGACGTCGTCCATCGACGCCGCGTAGTCGCAGCCGAACTCCTCCGCGACCAGGCGCCCTCGCGTCTGGTCCCGGTCCACGACGGCGGTGAGCTGCGCCTCCGGAAGGGCCGAGAGGATTCGGGCGTGGTTCGTCCCCATGAACCCGCCGCCAACGACCACCACCGAGACCGTCATGGTCGATCCCCCCCTGCGGAGGAAACGGCCGCCCGCAGCGAGGCCACCATTCGGGCCACGTCTGCCTCCGTGATGCCGGGATGGCACGGGAGCGAGAGCACCGTGCGGGCCGCGGCTCGAGCCCGCTCGAGCGGCTGGCTCACGTCGATCCGGGGATGCCCGACGTACGGCTCCATGTCCGGGACGACCTGCGAGTAGTACACGCGAGCCTCGATGCCGTCGGCCTCCATCTTGGCGGCGACCGCGTCGCGGTCGATCGAGGGGTCGAGCCTGATCGTGTATCGGTGCCAGGCGTGATCCCGCCCCGCGGGCACGGTAGGCAGGATCACGCCCTCGACGTCCCCGAGCGCCTCCGACAGCATCGACGCCACCGCCCGGCGGGCGGCCGTCCATGCGGGAAGGCGCCGGAGCTGCGCCCGGCCGATCGCGGCGGCCACCTCGGTCAGCCGGAGGTTCCACCCGATCGCGGCGAAGTCGTAGCGGTCCCGCATCCCCTGGTTCCTGAGGACCCGGAGCCGCTCGGCGAGCTCCGCATCGCCGGTCGTGACGGCGCCGCCCTCACCGGTGGTCATGTTCTTCGAGGCGTAGAAGGAGAAGCACCCGGCCACGCCGAGGCTTCCGGCCCGCCGGCCGCCAAGGGTCGCGAGGTGCGCCTGGGCCGCGTCCTCGAGCACCGGTCGGCCCATCGCGGCGAGCGCGTCCGCGTCGCACGGCAGCCCATACAGGTGCACCGCCAGGATCAACGCCGTCCGGTCGGTCATAGCCGCGGCGGCCGCCGCGGGTTCGATCAGGAAGTCGTCGCCGATATCGGCGAACCGAACGGTCGCGCCGGACCGAAGTACCGCGTTCACGGTGGCGGGGAACGTGAACGGCGTGGTCACGACCTCGTCCCCCTGCCCGACGCCGAGCGCGACGAGACTGAGGTCGAGCGCCGCGCTCCCGGAGGCCACCGCGACCGCGTGGGCCGTCCCGGCGAGATCGCGGGCCAGCTCCGCCTCGAAGGCCTCGACCTCCGGTCCCTGCGCAAGGCGGCCGCTTCGAAGGACGCGGTCGACCGCATCCCGCTCCTCGTCGCCGATGCGCGGGCCCCCCATGTCCACCACGTCGCTCACAACGACAGCACCTCGCCGCACGAAGGACAGGCTGCGCCGGGCCCCCCCGGGACCCTCCTGCCGCATCGGCATGCCCATCCCACGGCCTTAGCCGGGTTGCCGACGACCAGCCGGTGGGGCTCGACGTCCCTGGTGACGACGGCCCCGGCCCCGACCACCGCCCACTCCCCGATGGTCAGGCCGGGAAGGATCGTGGCGTTCGCCCCGATCGAGGCGCCCCGTCGCACCAGCGTCGGCAGCAGCTCCCAGCCCTCCCCGCTCGCACGGGGGTATCGGTCGTTCGTGAACGCCGCCGAGGGCCCCACGAACACCTCGTCCTCGAGGGTCACGCCCGTGTAGATCGAAACGAAGTTCTGGATCTTGCACCCCGACCCGACCACCGCGCCCGAATCGACGAACACGGACTTGCCGAGGACGCATCGCTCTCCGATCCGCGCCCCGCTTCGGACATGGGCGTGATGCCAGATCCGGGTCCCCGCTCCGATCCGCGCGCCGTCTTCCACGATCGCGGACGGATGGATCGAGGCGGAGGGGATCCGTTCGGATGGGGTCGGTGCTCCGCTCACTCGGCCTCCTGCCGCCGGCGCCTCCGAACCCGCCGGGCCACCAGGCCCGGCCCGAACCACAGCGCAACGAACGACAGCACGCCGATGGCGAACAGCACGTCGTACCGGGGGAACGGCCGATAGCGGAACACGATCGAGTGACGGCCCGCCGGCACCTCGCGCGCCACGAAGCTCGGGGCCGCCATCTGCGCCTCGACCGGCACCCCGTCGACCACGACCTGCCACCGGGGATCGAACGACGACTTCAGGACGACCATGGCCGGCCGGTTGGCCACGATCTGGGCGGTGACCACGCCATCCGCGAGCCGGTCTTCCTCGAGCTCGATCGAGCCGGCCGGCTCAGCCGGAGGCTCCCCACCGATAAAGGTCGGAGGGGCCGCCGGCTCCCCGGCGAACGCGATGGTCGGGTACTGCTTCGCGGCGAGCTGGCCGGAGGACAGGAAGGACTCGGCCCGGCGCGACAGGTTGCTTCGATCGGCCACGATCGGCGGGAGGACGGCATCCACCACCTGGAGGTATCCGCTGGTCTGGACCTCCCACAGCGTGTTGCCGTTGCGGGTATCGAGCGCAGTGGCCGGCACCGATGGCTGCCGGGAAGAAGGAAGGATCAGGTACCGGACGTCGAACAGGTCGTACTGGGCCGGGTCGCCGTCGTTGAACATGGCCTCGAAATCGCTCGAGAGCGAGGTCGTCCGTAGCACGAACCCCAGGCTGTCGGCACCGTAGCCGAGCAGCGCCGCATACACGGGGACATCCCACAGCCGGTAGCTCTCGCCCCAGCCGCCGAACGATCCCGCGTAGATCCGACCCGGGCCGTTCGCGTGGGCCTCCTCCACGAGTGAGCGGATCGCGGCGCCGTCGGTCGCGTCGATGCTCCGTTGGTACCGGACCCACGTGCCGTCGGTCAGGTCGAAGCTCCACCGCTCTCCCACCGCGGGCGCGAGCACCACGAAGCAGGCGGCGGCCACCCCGGCCGTCCTCACCGCCGGTGCGATCCGGGGAGCGACGCGTCGAGCAGCACGTACCGCGGCCAGCCCGAGCCATGTCCCGCCCACCCCGGCGAGCAGGATGCCCGCCAGGTGGACGCCCATGATGTACCGGTGCAGCAGCAGATCGTCGCTTCCCGGCAGCAGCTTCAGCAGGGGCCCGAGGGTAGGCCGGCCGAAGAAGAGCAGCAGTGACAGCGCGAACAGCCCGAGCAGCGCCCGCGCGCGCTCGTCGCGGCGGAAACGCGCGATGCCGACCCCCGTCCCCACCAGGACGAGCACGCTGATCACCGGGGCGGCCCGAGTGCCGTCGAACAGCTGGCCCGTGAACAGCCAGCCGAGGACCTTCGCCGCGCCGAAGGAGTCGAACCAGAACGTGCCCTGGAGGTAGCGGCTCTGGCTCGTCCACCGGCTGTCGAGGAGGAGCGGGACGACCACCCAGGAGATGATCAGGAGCGCCCCGAACCCCACGAGCGCAGCGCGGCCGATCCGTCTCCAGAGCTCGCTCGGGCGGATCAGCACCCACACGCCGAGCGCCAGGAGCGCGAGGTACCCGGTGAGGAAGTGACAGGCCGCAGTGAGCCCCAGGACGAGCGCGGCGACCGCATAGCGGGCCGACGTGCTCCGGCTCACCGCCCGCCACGACAGGCCGAGCGCCAGGGGGAGCAGCCACATCGCCCACTCCTGCGACCACACGCCGAGGCCGCGCCAGGTGTAGCTGCCGTGCTCGTAGCCGTACCCGGGTGTGCTCACGATCAGCGGGGAGATGAGCGCCGCGGCCGCCGCCGCCCACCGTTCCCATCCCATGAACCGCGCGCCGAGGTACACGCTGATGGGCCACGTCGCCAGCAGGAGGTACAGCGCGCCGGCATACGCGCGGTCGGCTCCGATGGCCAGCCCCAGCGTCCCGGTCAGGATGTGCGGCAGGCTCTGGTAGTGATGGAAGAGCGACGACCCCAAGCCGACGTAGGGGTACCAACCGTCGAACGGCAGGTGGCCCTCCTGCATGCGTTGGAGCGCCCACCGAACCATCGACAGGTGCACGGAGCTGTCGTTCAGGTACAGGACCGGGAGGATCTCCGCGCGCAGGACGTAGAGGTTAAAGCCCACGGCGACGGCGACGAGGGCAAGCGGGGCGAGCCGGCTGCCCTCGTCAGCCGGAAGCTCCGGCAATCTGCCGAGGCGCCGTCGCATCCGAGCCCTCCATGTCGGCGCCCGAGGGCGCCGAGGCACGGCCTCGTCCCACCGCGCCTCTCGAACGGGCGTCGCCACCTCACCGGGGTCGGCCACGGCCCGATAATCCCACGGCCCCACTGCCCGAACCGATAGGCGGATCGCATTGCTTCGTGTGGGCCGCGACATCCCTCCGCCTCCGACAGATGGGGGAGGCCATCCGCGACCTCGAATCCCGCAAGGGAGGGATAGACGCGGCGGCCCCTGGGTGAGAAACCGGTTCCGATGGGATATCCCCAGGGGGTGAGGCAGATCCCGGCGGACAGTGTGATCAGGGTCGGCGTCGCCGAGGACCATCCCCTGGCGCCGGCGAGCCGGACATCTTCCTCGTCGACATCCGGCTCCCCGGGATCGACGGACTTGAGGTCACGCGAAGGATGAGGGACCAGCATCCCGACGTCAGCGTCATCATCCTCACCGCCTACGAGGACCCGGCGTACGCGACAGAAGCGATTCGGGCGGGGGCAAAGGCCTTCGTCCTGAAGAGCGCCGAAGGCGAGGAAGTGCTCGACACGGTCCGGATGGTCGCGCACGGCCATGCCGTGCTCGACGCCAGCCTGTGGGATTCCCTGGCGGAGGAGGGAAGGTCACCCGGCGAGCAGTACGGGCTGACCAAGCGGGAGATGGACGTGCTGCACTTGTTGGGGAGGGGCTACCGCAATCGCCAGATCGCCGAGTCCCTCGGGCTCTCGCCGACCACGGTGAAGACCCATCTCGCACGGATCTTCAAGCGCCTCGACGTGAGCGATCGGACCGAGGCGGTGGTCACGGCCATGCGTTTGGGGATCATCGAATAGCGTCCCGGAGGTCGGTCAGCTCCCGGGCGAACCTCCCGGTGTCCCCACTCCGAGGTGCGGCGACGCATGCTCCTGCGCTTGTGGGGCCGCCTCGGACGGAAGGCCACCGATGGGCGAGCCGCCATGGTTGACCACCACCATGGGTTTGCCGCAGTCGCTCTGGGCGGCCTGGACGATCACCGTAGAGTCCCCCGTCGCCATGGCCACCGCGCTCACGTAGTCGCCATGGGTCCAGTTGCCCGTGAAGGTCGAGACGTTGGTCAGGCTACAGCCCGAGCCGTGGAACCGATCGATCGGCCCACCGTGGACGCCCGCTACGGTATCAGAACTTCCGAGGCGGACCGACGGGACACCTCGCGAGGGGTTCGGCGAGTGCGTGGAGCTCGCAACAACGGAGGCCACCGCCACCCCCGAGATCAGCACGCACACAAGGGCCGCGAGACCCAGCGCTAGCCGCCTCATGCCGACCTCCAGCCTAGCCTACTTCTCACCCACCGAGGCCCCGCGCTCGATCGGCACCGGACCGCAATCGCGTCGTTCAGGCGTGCCGACTAGAAACCGAACGCCACGTTGTTGTTGATCGCGTCGAACGCGTCCTTCGCCATCTCCTGGGTGATCTTCACGTTCCCGTACCACACGGACCCGCCGACGTTGGACTGACTGGCTGCGTACGTGAGCATCTGCGAGACGGTCATCGACGATGCACCACCAAACGCCGCGCTGACGCTCCAGTAGGTCCCGGGGCACGTTGCCGTCCCACCCGAGTTGTCGACCATCATGCAGACCTGGGTCAGGTCGATCGTCATGCCGCCGATCGGTGCCGATGCACCAATCTGGTTCCCGCCCAGTGCCGGATCGCTGTAATACACGTCGAGAGCCGTGGCGAGCATCTGAGCCTTCAGCATCGCGTTCATGGCCGATCCCGAGGCGTTGGCGGCGTCGA
>VBMI01000131.1 GCA_005878955.1 Methanobacteriota archaeon | reverse complement strand
AGGTTGCGGTCCGCCTCGCCCTCGACCGGCTCCCCCGCGGCGGGAGCTTCGCGATCCGCGCGCGGCGGTCCGGGACCCACCCGTACTCGAGCCAAGACCTCGCGAAGGCCCTCGGGCGGCGGGTGCAGGACGCGATCCCGGGGGCAACCGTCGACCTCGACGGGCCCGCAGCGGAGATCCACGTCGAGGTGCGGGAGAACCGGGCGTACGTGTTCGCGGACATCGTCGACGGCCCGGGCGGGCTTCCCATGGGGAGCCAGGGGCGCGCCCTCGCTGTCGTCGACTCCGAGGCGGCGCTGGTCTCCGCGTGGCTCGCGATGAAACGGGGGTGCCGGGTGACCGTCGCGGCCCCGGACGGGTCCGGCGCCCACGAGCCGCTCCGGAGGTGGGACGTCCACCTCAAGGTCCTCTCCTGGGGTCCGGACTCCGACCTCCAGGAGCTCGTGCGGGTCTCCCGGTCCGAGGCGGTGTTCCTCGGGGCTCGAGTCGGCGAGATTGCTCCAGAGAAGCCCGCCCTCGACGTCCCCGTGTTCCACCCGGCCGTGGGGCTCGACGACGCCCGCCTCAAGGGACTCGTGGACCGAATCCGCGGGGGTTGACCTACTTGCCCTTCCGGTCGTGGGCCCCGATGCTCGGCCGGACCTTCTCCGCGCCCTTCCCCTTGTACATCAGGCCGCGGCCCTTGCGGCCCGCGCTCGTGAGCCCGCGGAACGCGCGCCCGCGGTGCTGGGGGTCGCAGATCCAGTTGATCTTCGGGTCGGCGCGGATCGAGGGGTGCTGCGGGTCCACGAGGATCACCTCGTAGTACTTGTGCATCCCGTCCTCCCCGACCCAGTACGAGTTCAGGACCTCCATGTTCGGGTGGCGCTTGGAGACCCGCTCCTCGGCGATCCGCTGGATCGACTTGGCCATCGTGATCTTGTTCATCCCGCGGCGCTTCGGGTGCCGCCCGCCCATCGGCCACGGCTTCCGCAGCCCGCCCCGCCGGACGCGGGCGCGCACGACGACGTACCCGGGCTTCGCGCGGAACCCGAGCTCACGGGCGCGGTCGATGCGGGTCGGGTGCTCGATGCGCACGAACGACTGGCCGCGCCGCCACTCGATCTTCCGGGACCACGCGAGCTCCTTCACGTAGCTCTTCGAGGGGACCTTCCACGCCTGCCGCACGTACCCGTACAGGTTCCGCGGCCTCTTCGGCGCCTTCTCGGCTTCCCCGCCCGTGATCGAGACGGGCTCCGTCGGCTTCTCGTCCGCCATGTGTGTTCCCCCTGGGATTTACGGATTCGCCCGAAGGTACATCTCCCGACCAGGGTCGCCGCCCTCGAGGGGCGGTAGCCCGGTCGAAGAGGGCAGGGCTATAAAGGGTTTTGGCCGCAGGCTTTCCCGAGGGTTCCTCAACCCCGCGAACGGAAACGATATCGTCTCGCTCTCCGGTCGGGGACTCCGGATGGCGGTCCCGGGGCTGTTTTGGATCGAGGTCGGCCTGGGCCTCGTTCTTCTGTTCCTCTCCGCGAAGGCGCATGGGCGGCAGATTCGTTTGGAACGGGAGCTCGAAGGCTATATGGAGGTCGACTTCATGGGCGAGAACCCGACGTGGGTAGAGGCCCTCTGGCGGAAGGATCGGCGACGATTCTGGGGCACGCTCCCGATTGTCGCGGTTGTCCTCGCGGTTGTGGGCTTTGTCGCGCTACCCCCTCAATTCGGAACCGAGCCTCTTGGGAACCCGGCTTTCGGCGCGGTCATCCTCGCGGGTTCGCTCTGGCCATTTGCCGTCGCGTTCATTTCGAACGGCATCCAGAGCGTGGTGCGCTTGAGGACGGCGTTATGGCAAGCCTCTGCGGACGGCTCGCATCGAGCGCACCCCCTGGGGGAGCCGGGACCTTGGTTGAGATCCGCGCTGCGAGGAACCCTCCTTTACTGGGGAACCGTCGGGGTCCTCTGGGCGATTGCGATTCTGGTCGCGATGGCCTAGCCGAGCCCCGAAACGGATCGGAACCCGCTCAATCGCCGCTCGAAGGCGGC
This sequence comes from Methanobacteriota archaeon, assembly GCA_005878955.1. GTDB lineage: Archaea > Thermoplasmatota > Thermoplasmata > RBG-16-68-12 > RBG-16-68-12 > EA-19. The sequence continues at coordinate 29,185 of VBMI01000131.1, read as the reverse complement.
GAACCGGTCGTCGACGTCTTGCGCCGCGAATTCCATCGCTTCACGAAATTCTCGTACTCGTCCGGGGGCAAGTCTTTCTGCAACATCGAGAACAACGCCCGCCCGAAGGAGGAGCGCGTCAACGGTTCTTGCGGCATCGGTCGCGAAATCTTCGTACGCCTCCTTAAGTTTTTCCCACTCAAGTTGATCCACCCCATCCCCGCCCGCGCGACGCTAGTTCACCTGCAGCCGGACCTGATGTGCGCCCCCGCTTCGGCTTCTCCGCGCTCGATGGGCCTTGTGGGCAGGACTTTCATAGCTCTGCCGAATGAGGGACAGCGCGGCCCTCCCGTGTCCGTTTCCAACGACCACGAACTTCGTGCGAAACCAGTTCCATCCCTGGGTCCTCGGCGCAGGTCGAGCGATTCCTGCAGGATCCGTGAGACTCCTCCGCTCCGGGAGGATGAACACCTCGATCCGGTGGCGGGTCGGACGAATCTCTGCGAACGCCCGCTTCTGCTGCTCGCTCCGGAACGCAATCCAGAACCGATTCACGCGCATCTCGACGCGGTCCCCGCGGCCGGCCGCCACTTTTTGAAGCTGGTCCCGCCACCCGTGAATCAGCTCGCGGGGCTCCCGGCCCGCCCGCTTCCACGCGGTCATTCGAACCTCCCCTCCAACACCTGCGTTGATGGCTTGCGCACGATGAAGAGATACTTGAACCCCCGAAGGTAGAACCCGTATCGACGGGCGCGGTGTTCCCACATCGGGTTTCCCGAGCGGTCGTGGTGGCGGGCTACGCTGATCACGTCCACGGGCTCGAAGTACTTCCCGAGCATTTCGAACGTGAGAAATCCGACGGGCGTGAACCGCCCGCGCCGGTACTCGTCGCTGATCAGCCATCCGAGGACCCGCCCGGGCTTGAGGGTCCGGTGGAGCTCACGGGCGACCGCTTCCAAGGATTCCAGGAATGCGTCCTCTCCGCATGGGAGTCGCCCGACGCAAGCCGGGTCGTCGCTGTACCGTACGTTGTCCGAATACGGCGGGTCCACGAAGTGGAGGTCCACCGATTCGTCGGGGAGCGGGAGACGCCGGGCGTCGTTGCGCACGATGTCGGGACGACGGGGCGCGAGGTCGAACGCGAGGGCCCTCCGCCCGAGGGCTCGGGCGACATCCAGCGCGGTCCCAGAACCCGCCATGGCATCGACGACGAGATCGCCGGTCCGCGTGTACCGCCGCACGAGGTTCATCACGAGCGGGGACGGCGTGACCCCGTTGAAGCGGTGGTCCCCGAACTCCGTCGTCCCGGGACTCTGCGCGGGGAAATCCCACAGGGTCGTCGCCTCGAGGTCGTAGTCGCGGAGCGCGTCCCATCCCTTCACGTTCGGAAAGAGGTCGGTGCGGGGATCGAGTGCGGCGACGCCCATGGTGGCACATCGGAGCGCGCCCCCGTACTTGGCCTCGGACGAGGGAGGGGAGCGAAAGTACGCGACCAATTTCGAACGAGGGCGGTGAAAGTACTCGACCCGCGCCCGCCGGGTGCAAAGCTTTACCCTCGGGCGAGGTAGCCTCGGCGTGCCCTCGCGCCTCACCTACGGCGCCGCGTTCGCCCTGCTCTGCGGGATCTGGGGCTCGACCTGGCTCGTGATCAAGATCGGCCTCGAGGGCGCTCCCGCGTTCCTCTCGGCGGCCCTGCGGTTCGTCCTCGCCTCCGCCGTCCTCCTCGCCCTCGCCCCGGTTCTCCGCGCGAAGCTCCCGCGCACCCGCGCCGAGTGGTCCCTGGCGGCGTTCTACGGCCTCGTCCTCTTCACGGCGGACTACGGTCTCATCTACTGGGGCGAGAACAACGGCGTCGAGAGCGGGCTCTCCGCGGTCCTGTTCGCGACGTACCCGTTCCAGACCGCGATCGCGGCCCACTTCGTCCTCCCGGCCGAACGGCTGTCCATCCAGAAGGTGGCCGGGGTCGCCCTCGGCTTCGGCGGGGTCGTCGTGATCTTCCGGGGACACCTCGCCGCCACCGCGGGCCTCCTCTTCCCGATGCTCGCCCTCGTCGCGGCGGCAACGTGCGCGGCGGTGGCGAACGTGGCGGTGAAGCGGTGGGGGCACGACGCGGACCCCGTGAGCTTCAACGGGCTCGCGATGGGGATCGGCGCCGTCGCGCTCGCCGTCGTCTCGCTGGCGGCGGGCGAGCGGTGGGCCGTGCCGTCGTGGCCGGAAGGGATCGGCGCCATCGTGTACCTCGCGCTCGCGGGCTCCGTCGTGACGTTCGTCACGTTCCTCTGGCTCCTGAAGCGGATCGAGGCGACCTCCGTCTCGTACATCGCGTTCGTCATCCCGATCGTCGCGGTCCTGCTCGGGTATCTCGTCGCGAACGAAGTCCTGGACGTGCTCGTCCTCGCGGGGGCGGGGATGACGCTCGCGGGAATCTGGCTGTCCACGTCCAAGCGCGCGGCCTCGTGGGTCCGGGGTACGTTCGGCATGGGCGCCGCCTCTGCCGTGAACGGCCCGCCGACGAAAAAGTGATGCGGACCGGAGATGGCTCCCGCTCATGGGGAAGGAGAAAAGAAAAAGGGAAGGGGAGAAAATTCAGACCCTAGAAGTCCTGAAACCGGTCGAACTGATAACGATTATTGGCGAACATTGAACCGGCGACTCACGTCCCTCGCGGTCGGGTATGGCTTCTCGAGGTTCTCAAGGTGCCACGCCGCCGCCGCATTCGCGAAACGGAGGCGGTCTTTCCACGGCCTTCCCCCAAGGGAAGCGAGGACGTACGCCGCGTTGAACACGTCACCGCACCCGGTCGGGTTCGCCGGTGCAACGCGGAACGCGCGGGCGCTTTCGGCACGAGTCGATGTGAAGACGGAGGATCCGCGTCCCCCCTGATGCACGACGACCTCCCCCACGCCTTTCCTGAAGAGCGCGTATGCCGCCGACTCGACGGGAGAGGCGCCCGCCACGCCGCAAATCTCCTCCTCGGTCCCGAAGAAGATATCGAGGTGCGGGAGGAGGACGAGGACGGACTCCCGCCGCTCCCGCGGCCATCCCTCCGGGTCCGTGGCGGTGTCGAGCGACGTCGTCGCACCCGCCTTGCGGGCCCGCGCCAAGAGCGTCGCGGACGGAGCCCCCATGAGGCCCGTGGCCCACCAGTACCCCGCGCGATGGAGGTGGCGGGCCTTCGAGATCCATGGGGCGGGGATGTCGGAGAGCCGGAGGTCCGCATTCGCCCCGATGGCGGTGATGAGGTGCCGCGTTCCGTCCGCCGAGGTCAACGCCATCGTCGTGCCCGAGGCATTTCTTCGGGAGGTGCGGAGCCGAACTTCCACGTCGCCTTTCCCGTACGCCGCCCGAAGGACGTCTCCCGCCCAGTCCCGCCCCACGCATCCCACGAAGCGCGCACGCCCTCCGAGGGCCGCGAAGGCGAGGGCAAAGTTCGTCGCGTTCCCTCCCGGAAGATACGTGAAGCCCGCGACGCGGGACTGGCGGTCCCCGGGGCCCCCCGGCCCGAGTGGAGGCGTCACGATGTCCAGGATCGCATCGCCGACCGCCAGCGTCTCGAACCGAGAGCGGGCCGTCGCCGGCGGATGGCGGACGGACACCTCGAGGCCTCCGCGGCTCACTCCCGCCAGAGGCCCTGTTTCTTCAGTTCCTCGACGACGATCTTGTACTCGGCGGGGCGACCGCACTTCGGGCAGAAGATCGAGCCGTGCGCGTCGCGGGCGGGATCGGGGCCCTCCCACCCGCAGTACCGGCAGACCGCGTCGTGGACGGAGGTCAGAGGAAGTCCTCCAGCGTGAGCTCCTTCTTCGTCCTGTGCACCTCGACCTTCCGTGGCTTCTCCTCGGGCTCGAACCCCTCGTGGAAGAGATCCGCCTGCACGGTGCCCAGCAGGAGGGCCTTCTCGTCCCACCCGTAGACCTCCGTGACATACGCGAGGGTCTGCGCGACCCGCCGCGCGTAGTATTCCCAGTCCGGCTTGAACGTGAACGGGCGGCCCGAGACCCACGGCTCCACGTGCATCGGCGCCTTCTTCGCGTCCACGACGACCCAGGACACCTTCATCCCCGGGACGACCTCGTACCCGAGCTCCTTCATCTTCCGGGCCGCGAGGACGTTCGACATCGAGTCCGGGTTCACGTACCGGCTGTCCTCGGCGACCGTGCGGGAGATCACGAGGGGTTCGAGCGGGTCCCCGTCCTCCGGGAGCATGTCCTGAGGGATCCTGCCGACCTTGATCTCGGCCACGAGATCTTTCGCCAGCCGTACCGCCCCTTCGATGTCGTTCTCAAGGACGTGGTCGAACACGCGCTTCTGCGCCTCGCTCTGCAGGTTAAACGCGTCCGTCCTGCGGAACTCGTATCCCCGGATGATGAGTTCGTCCTCCAGCGGCCAGGCGGTCTTCGCCGCGTACCGCTTCTTCTTCCCGTGGCTGAAGAACGTCCGGAAGATCCGCTCGAGCTCCATGTTCACGTTCGCGGTGCTGAACCGCTCGGCGAAGCCCCGTCCGTCCTTCAGGGCGCCATCCTTGTCCTTGTGCGGGGATTCGAGGAAGATGGAATCCGTGTCGCTGTAGATCACCCGCACGCCGTCCGCCTCGAGCTGGGAGATCACGGACTTGATGTTCTCCCTCGCGAACGCGGTGATGCTCGCCCCGATCTGAGGGTTCGTGAACCGGTAGAAGGAAGACGCGAGGACGCCGTAGAACGCGTTCATCAGGACTTTCACCGCGTCCTGGAGCCGTTGGTAGTACGCTTTCCTCTCGGGGTCCGTCTCCGCGCGCATCTTCGCCTTTACCTCCCGGCGCTGGCGCATCAGGTCGCCGAGGATCCGCGGGAGGATCCCGGCCCGCTGCTGGGCGTTCAGGAACCGGACCCCGATGGGACTCTCGATCGTCCCCGCGTCGCTGAGGGTCGTGAAACATATGTTCTTTTCTATAATAATCGATGGATACATCGACGAGAAGTCGAGGGCGATGACCCACTCGTAGAGGCCGGGCTCGAGGCTGTGGACGTACCCGCCCTCGATTGACTTCCCGCCGGATCCCGACCGGGTCATCGGGACCGCCACCCCCTCCCGGTCTGCGGCGCGGATCAGGATCGAGTCGATCAGGGTCGACGTGCGGCTGTTGAACGTGTCGTCCACGGGGAGCTTCGAGACGATGCCGAGGTCCATCGCCTTGTCGAGGCGGGCCACCCTCTCCAGGACGCGGAGGGCGAGCTCGGCGTCCTTCTTGCAGTACTCCAGGACCTTCTCCCGGTTGCGGGCCCACTCGTCGTCCATGTGGACCCGGTCCACGTCGTGCTTTCCCTCCCCCAGGAGCCACCGGGCGACCGCATCGAGGGTCTCCTGTTTGGGACGCAGCTCGAGCTTCACGGCCCACCAGGCGTCCGCGATGATGCGGCCGTGGGCCCGCCAGAACCGTTCGCCGATGTTGCTGATCCCCTGCCCGTCCCGGGAGAGCGGGAGGCTCATGATCCCGTGGGCCCTCGCCCGCTGCTCGAGGATCGGGAGGTCGTACCCGTCGATGTTGTAGCCGGTGATCACGTCCGGGTCCATTTTCGAGATGAAGTCGATGAACCGCCGGATGATGTCCTTCTCGTCCCCCGCGAGGATGTCCGTCTTAAGGGCCCCGTCCTCCCGCCACGCCATACCGAGGCAGAGGATCGTCGGGTCCGTGATCGTGTTCTCGATGTCGAACGATACGACCTTGAGGCGAGGGTTGAACGGGTCGCACGGCTCGAACCGTTCCGCCCGCACCACGAGTTCCGTCGTGTACTTTCCCGCGGCGGGGGCGCCATGGACCCGGACGCACGCGGCGATGTCGAGATCGAAGATGAACCGGTGCGCGAACGGGATGTCCGCCGCCATCACCTCGGACCCGTGCTTCCGGGCCCGCTCGCGGTACTCCGGCGTCTTCCACGGGTGCTGGAGGGTGATCTTCGCGCAGGGCGCCTTGCGGCCCTGGACCTCGAGCTCCACGGTCTCCACCTTGAGGACCTCGGAGTCCCGCTGCAGGTAGTTCACGAGGACCTGGGAGGGCCGCACAGCATAGAAGTAGGGCTTGAACCCCCGGTACTCCGCGACGATGGACTGGCCCTCGCGGGTCCGGCCGAAGAGCTCGATCACGGGCTCCTCCTGCGGGCCCTCCCGGCGGTATGACGCCGTAAGGATGCGGACGTCCCACGAGTCTGTCATGTCCCCGCCGATCGTTTTCTGGTGTCCCCGTACATCGTCGAACCCGATGGAGAACAGTCGATATCTTCGACAATGGCGGGCGGGATAAGAAGATATTGCGAACGAACCCAACATCGTTGGCCCGGGGCAGACGGAAAGGCTTAGGCCCCTTCAGACGACTCACCGCCTGCGTCCATGTCGACCCGCCACGGTCTGCGATCGGCGTGGTATGAGTTGATCTCGAACTTCCCCACGCCCATCAGGAGAAACCTACGAATGGTCACGGGGATTTCCGCGGGCTATCTGGGATCGATAGCCACGCGACGCACGGCTTCCGTTCCTCCTCTGAGGATTCGCATCCGCTCGGGCTACGGGAACTGGACCCGGGTCGGGCGGGAGTTCCGCGACATTTTCGTCGAGCTCGGAGGGCTCCAACCGCGCGATCACGTCCTTGAGATCGGATGCGGATTCGGCAGGATCGCGGGCGCCCTGGCGGTCTATCTTTCCCCCGAGGGGAGCTACGAAGGCATCGACATCATCCCTGAGGCGATCGACTGGTGTCAAACGAAAATTGGGCGGGAACGTCCGAATTTCCGCTTCCGAGTCCTAGACGTACGAAACGAGGTCTACAATCCGAATGGCGCTGCGAGCCCAGAGGATCTGATCCTTCCATTTCCGTCCGACTCGTTCGATTTCGTCTGCCTGACGTCCGTGTTCACCCACATGCTTCCAGCCGCCGTCCAACACTATCTTCACGAAGTCTCCAGGGTGCTGAGGACGGACGGGCACTGCGTGATCACCTATTTCCTGTTGGACGATCATTCCTCCACTCTCCAAGACTCCGGGAAGGGCGAGATCTCGTTCTCGAACAATCACGGAACATACCGGGTTGAGAATGACGCCCAGCCCGAGCGCGCTGTGGCCTACGATCTCAGGTTCATTCAGGATCTGTATCGTCGGAACGACCTCAGAATCGCGGAGCCCATTCGCTGGGGTTCCTGGAGCGGACGGAGGCCTTTCCTGAGCGTTCAAGATGTCGTGGTTGCCGAGAAGGTGGGCGCATGATTGCGGAGTTTGTCGGCGGGGATGCGTCCCCGTCCACCCCAAAATGTGCGAACGCGGTCGGAGGAAGAGCCTAGGCCTTCGCCACAATCTTGATCACGTCGCCATCCTGGATCGCATAATCGTGCCCGACGACCATCCGCGTGCGGGCGTTGATCGCGCGGATGAAGCCTTTTCCGAGGTCCGTGTGCACGCGAAACGCCAAGTCCTTCGCCGTCGAGCCCCGGGGCACGAGGAACGCATCCGGGAGGACGTGACCCTTCTTGTCCGTCCAATGGGTCTCGTCCTCCACCGGGTACGCGACGATGAGGTTGAGGAGCTTCCGCACCGCCTCCTCGATCGCGGGCTGCACGCCCGTCGACCCGTGGGACGCGAGGAAGGCCTCGATCTTCTTCAGGCCCGCCAACTGGGCGGAGGTCAGCTTCCCGGGCTCCGCGATTGCGAAGGAAGACGCCCCGGGTTCGTACGCGACGAGCCCCGCCTTCGCGGCCCGCCGTAGGGCGAGCTCGAACTCCGCCGCGGTCGCGACGACAATCGTGCCAGCTTCCTTCTTCAAGCGGTCGAGGACCTCCGGGGATGCGATGTCCGCCTTGTTCGCGGCGACCATCATCGGCTTCCCCCGCTTCAGGATCCGGCCCGCGAGCCGAAGGAGGTCCTCCTGCGTCCACTTCGACGGGCGGGCGTCCATCCCCGCCTCCCCGAGCGCGATGTGAATCACGTTCTCCGAGAGGCCGAGTCCCGCCAAGCGCTCGTGGAGCACGCGCTCCATCGGGGTCTCCTCGAGTTCCGCGCGGCGGGCGACCTTGTCGAAGTCGCGAGCGAGGATCCCGCGGACCCAGTGGGCGAGCTCCTCTTCCAGGAACCGGACGTCCTCCAACGGGTCGTGCTCCCCCGGTTTCACGGGGTTCCCCTCGAAGTCCGTCCCGCCGCTCGCGTCCACGACGTGGATGAACGCGGCGGCCTGGCGGAGGTCGTCGAGGAACTTGTTCCCCAGGCCCCTTCCTTCGTGGGCCTTCGGCACGAGACCCGCGACATCGAGGAGGTCCACGGGCACGAACCGCTTGCCGTCCTGGCACGTCCCGTGGACCGGCGTGCACGGTGTGCCGATCTCGAGGTGAGGGCAGCGCACCCGGATGAACGCGACCCCGCGGTTCGGTTCGATCGTCGTGAACGGGTAGTTCGCAATCTGCGCGGGGGCGAGCGTCGCGGCGGAGAAGAAGGTGGATTTGCCGACGTTCGGCTTCCCGACGACCCCGAGCTCCACGCCGCGTCGAATGGGGCGCGGGCACAAGTACGTTCACACGCGAGCGCCGTCGCCACTCCTTCTTACGGTTTGTGCCAACTCTCCCGGCATCGTTTAATATGCAGCGACCCGATTCCGGGGACCTCTCATCGGCGATTGGGGGAGTGAAGGATGAGGCGATTTGCTCAATTGATTCTGGTGGCGTCCCTCGGTCTCGTGCTCCTCGCGGCGGCCCCGCTCTCGGCGCAGGCCGCGCGGGCGCGGGCCCTGACGCACGTGGAACATCCGAACGCGCTCGTGACGAACGACCCGCAGGCGACGTGGCAGAACGAGGTCACGATCGCCGCGTTCCCGAACAACCCGGACGTCCTCGTGGCCACCGCGCGGGACGGCCGCCAGGCGAGCGGATTCTCGTGGGCGGGGTACTACCGGTCCACGGACGGCGGGAAGACATGGGCGAACGCGCTCGTCCCGGGGTTCCCCGGGGACACCTCCCCGGAGGGGCTCTCGTCCCCCGTCCACGCCGCGGGGTGGACGATCGGGAGCGACCCCGTGATCGCGGCGGACCGGGAAGGGCGCGTGTACCTCGCATGGCTGTCGTTCGGCCCATCGACAACCGAGTTCGCGGGGTGGTACGTCCTCACGCGGTACTCCGACTTCGGAGCGACGTACGACTTCACCTCGGTCCTATACGCGGGCCATGACACCCCGAGCGCCAAGCTCGGCGGCCCCGGGAACTCGCGGGTCGTGGACAAGGAATGGATCGCCGTCGACGACACCGGCGGTCCCTGCGACGGATACCTGTACACTCCATGGGCCCTGTTCGAGAGCGCGCAAGGGGCCGTCCCCATCGTGTTCCAGAGGTCAACCGACGGCGGGGTGTCGTGGAGCCCGATCCTCGCTCTCAGCCACTCCCCGAACGCGCAGAACCAGGGGACGACCGTTGCGGTCGGGCCGGGCGGCGAGGTGTACGTGGCGTGGGAGGACTTCCACAAGGACACGATCCTGTTCACCCGCTCCCTCGACTGCGGGGCGACGTTCGAGCCCGAGAAGCCGATCGCGCCGGCGGTCGCAGTGCCGGAGCCCCTGCCGGGGAGCGCGTACCGGCTCGACACCTTCCCGAGGATCGCGGTGAGCCAGACGACGGGCACCGTCTTCGTGGCGTGGGCCGACTACTCGACCGGGGACGCGGATGTCGTGTTGACCCGCTCGTCCCCGCGATCACGACGTATGGAGGCCGGGTGGATGTGGCGTTCTACGACAGCCGGAACGATCCTGCCGGGAAGCTCCTCGACGTGTACTACGCGCAGTCCAACGATGACGGGCTCACGTTCCTCCCGAACGTCCGCGTGACGGACGCCGCCTTTGACCCGAACCTGGGGATCACCGGCGGCGGGGCCGCATTCCTCGGGGACTACAATGGCATCGCGTCGAACGCGGCGGGCGTCCACCCGATCTGGGCGGACAACCGGAACGTCTCACCGGACGCGCCCCACGACCAGGACATCTTCACCGCGACCGTCTCGTAGGCGGACGGGCTCAGGCCGCTCGACGCCGACGGAAGAGCACGAAGAGGACGAGGACACCCGCCAGGGGGACCGCGATGTCCTGGAACTCCGGGGCATCGATGTGGCCCCACGTCGCGGGGTTCGTGTCGCTCGGGGGGCTCGTGCTCCCCCATGTGGTCACCCCGCCGCCGGACGCGTCGATCGCGCGGACCGCGAAACCGGCCTCCTGGCCGGCGGAGGGAGTGTCCGTGCCCCACACGTCCGTGAACCGGATCTTGAACTCGTACACCTCGTGCGCTCCCGAGAACGCCCCGGACGCCCCGTCGCCCGCGTCGCAGCTGGAGTCGCACGCGACCCATGTGCTCCCGTCCCCCTTGCTCGCGACGATCGTCGAGGTCCCGGAGAACACTGCGAACCGGCGGTCGTCCGGCTGAGGTGCCGCGCCCCCGTCGTGCAGGGCGTCGAAGTAGATGCGACCCTCGTCCGCCCCGTCGCTGTCGCCGTCCGCCGTGACGTCCACGCAGATGTAGACGTACGATCCGCTCGTTCCGGCCTTCCCGGCAATCCCGGTGTCGGAGAACGTCCCCGCGCCAGAGTACACGGAGTCGGAGCAGTCGCCGTCGACCGTCGGATCTCCGGAGAGCGGCTTCGCGACGGCCGTCGCGGCGTCCGATCCATCCATGGGCCCGAGGGTTGGCGCGCCCCGAGTCCCTCCCGGCGGACCGCTGGACCGCGTGAGGAGCACGTTCGTGACGTCCCCGACGTTGGACCAGTCCGTGGTCTCGAACACCATCTCCGTGGCGTTCAGCGTCGCTGGGTTCAGGCCAAGGGAGCCCTCGAGGGCGGTCGCGTTCTTTGCGACCTGCAGGGTCACCGTCGGGGCGGGGACCCAGCCCGACTGCCAACGGAACACCGCCTGGCTCGTGAGCCGGCCGTTCGCGCCCCGGACCTCCACCATCGTGTCCGCGTAGATCCCCGCGACGAAGAGGCCTGCGGAGTCCGAGCTGTTCGAGTCGATGTAGACGCGTGCGAGGTCCTCCCCCGTCACCCGCAGCGGCGGGGCAGACGTGCCGCCACCACCGCCGCCGGGCGCGGGAACGAGCTTCTGGGGGGCGAGGCTCCCTTCATACAGGGGGCCCGCGACCTGCAGCATGAAGAACGTCCCGGACGCGTTCGCCGCGCCGCCGAACCGGGCGATGTCGAGGCTTCCCCGGACGATCGGCACCGGGTCGGTGTCCGCGGTCCCCCGGGCGGTCCAGTCCAGGAACAGGCCGTCGACCCGGATCCCGGGAGGGACGACGACGTAGTACGCCTCGAGCCCCTCCCCGACGACCGTGATGGGGCGAGGCGCGGGGGCCGCGAGGAGCGAGACCGCGAGCGGGGTCGAGAGCGGCAGTCCGATGGCGGACACGGAGACCGTCACCGACGCGGACGGCGAGGCAGGGGTGAGGGTGACCCGAATCGAAGACGGGGTCACGGTGAGTCCGGTCGTGGAGGAGAAGCTGAACGGGCCGACCGTCCACGAGTCGGACGCGCCCATGACGCCCACGGCGGAGATGTCGAGGCGGAGCGCGGGGGCCGTGCCCGACGGGACCACGCTGAGGAGGGGGACCTGGCGGATGCGGACCGCCCCGAACGTGGCGGTGATCGCGGCGCCGGCGCGGGACGCGGCCCCGTCGAAGTCATCCGCCCCGATGAGGATCGTCGACCCCGTCGCGGAGAACCCGGCGAGGTCGTCCGTGCGGACACCGAACTCGAGCGAGGACCCCGAGGCCGCGGCGGAGATCCCGGCGACGGGGAGGCGGCGGCTCCAGTTCAGCTCGGCGTTCGGCGGGAACGCGAACAGGGTCGCGGAGGCGACGCGCCCGGTCCCGCCGTACACCTGGGCGACGTAATCCGCCCCGAGGCCGCCCACCTGGAAGCCGGTGGCCGCCGAGGCGTCCGTGTCGATGAAGGCGTAGAAGGCGTCGTATCCCGCCGGGTCGCCGAGCGCTTGGCCGGAGACCTGGACGAGGAAGGAGAGGAAGTTGCCCTCGGGGTAGACGCCGTACACCTGGATCGCGACGTTCGGGTCCGGGGCGGGGGACGGGTCCGCGTACTTCGGGATCCCGGTCCAATCGCCCGGGTTTCCGTCGATCGCGATCGCCAGCTGGTTGCCGGGCGGGGCCGGAAAGAGGGAGGCGGCCACGGCGAACGCGAGGAGGAGCGAGCCCGCTACGATTCCGTACCGCAACAGGAGGGACCGTTGCGGCAAGCGGAACTCGGTGAGCGCGCTCGAGTCCATGAACCCCAGGCCGTTCACCAGGCCGTTCACCCGCCCGCTCCCGTTGATCAGCCCCTTCCCGTTGATGAGCCCGCGGCGGGCCCGCGCCTGCGGGGACGCGAGCTCCCGCGCGCGGGGCCGCGGGGCCTCGATCGGGCGGCGGGCGGGAGGCGGTGGAGCCGGAGGGGGAGCCGGCTCGGGGGCTTCTTCGACCGAGACTTCCTCCTCGAATTCCTCGGCCTCCGGCGTCTCCTTCGGGGCGGCCTCCGCCGGTTCCTCGGGCTCGGGCGGGGGCTCTGGACGGGGCGGCGCGGCGAACATCCTCTCGAGCTCCGAGAGGGCGGCGACCTCCTCGGGTTCCGGGGTCAGCTCCGGCTCCGCGGCCGGCTCGGGCTCCGGCGGCGGGACCGGGGGCTCTTCCTCGAGCGCCTCCAGTCCCAGCTCCGGCGACGGGGCGGGCACGGGCTCGACCTTCGCGCCGCAGGCCGGGCACACCCGCGCGTCCGGAAGGAGCCCCTCGCCGCACGTCGGGCACTCGCGCACGGCCAGGGAGGTGAGGGCCTCGAGGGCGTCGGAGGTCGCCCGCACCTCCTCGTCGGCCGCGACCTCCACGCGGGCCTCGCCCTCCTCGATGAGACCGCCCAGGGTCCCACGGAGAGCCTCAGCGGCCTTCGTGGCATCCTTCATGGAGGAGAGGACGCGGGACCGGACGATCATCGACCGGCGGGACGGGTCCAAGCGGATCGCGCCGTCGATCGACCGGAGCGCCTCCTGGAACTCGCCGAGGTCGAGGAGCAGGAGCGCACGCGCGTACCAGAGGGCCGCGTCCTGGGGGCTCTCCTCCAGGTGGACGTCGTAGAACGCGAGGAGGCCCCGGTCCGCCTCCTTCTCGACCTCCTTCCGGATCGCATCGTCGATCTCCTCCTCGTCGAACTCGGCCCCGCAGTCCTTGCAGGACTTTGCGAACAGGGAGGTGACGCACGCGCACAGTGGGCACGTGAACTCCTCGGAGAGCACCTCCTCCTTCGACTTCCGGCGGGGGAGGAGCAGGATGAACCGCAGGGAGTCCTTGATCGTCTTGGCGCCGCGGGGACCGATCGCCTTGATCCGCCCGATCTCCTCGTCCGTCGCCCGCTTGATCTTCCACAGGGCGTTGAATCCCGCCCGGCACAGGGCCTCCGCCTTGGCCCGACCGACGCCGGGGATCCGCGCGATCTCATCCACGTCGGGGTCGGCGAACTCGCCGCGCACCCGGCGCTTCGGACGCTGCTTCCTCGGCGCGGCCGTCGCTGGCTTCGACTCCTCCTCGAAGATCGCCCCGCAGGCGGGGCACGACTTCGCGTCCACCTCGACGAACGTGCCGCAGAGGATGCAGGCGAACTTCTCCTTCGCGGGCCCCGCCACCTCCTCGAACAGGAAGCGGTTGTTGCACTTTTCGCAGACGAAGAGCGTGGGGTTCTCGGTGCCGCATTCCACGCACGCGATGCGGCGGTCCACCTCCTCGACGTCGGGGCGGACCGCGACGCTCCCGCAGGTGTTGCAGTTCGAGACGGGCACGACCCTCGAGGCGCAGTTTGGGCACGGCCTGATGTCCGCCGCGCGGATCATCGCGCCGCGTCCTCCTCGTCCCGGGCCCGCTCGAGCTCGACGAGGGCCTCATCGAAGTTCGGCCGCAGGTCGATCGCCTTCTCGAGGCAGATCGCCGCGGCCTGCGGCTGTCCCGCCTCAAGGAGCGCGCGACCTTTGAAATACCACGCGTCGGGCAGGTCCGGGCGCCGGCGGAGGGCGATGTTGTACACGTCGATCGCCTCCTCGAAGCGCTCCAGCGAGAAGAGGGCGGACGCCCGGTTGAACGCGGCGAGCGCGAACGATGGGTCCGCTTCCAGCGCGCGGTTGAACAGGAGGAGGGCGTCCTCGGGCTGGCCCCTCCGGGAGAGCAGCACCCCCTTGTCCATCAACGCGACGGGATGGCGGGGGTTCACCCGCAGGACGGTGTCGAAGCACTCCATCGCCCGCTCCTCGCGCCCCATGTGCAGGAGCGCGACCCCCTTGTTGCACCACGCGTCGAGGTAGCCGGGCCGGAGCCGGATCGCGCGGTTGTGGCACTTCAGCGCCTCCTCCGCCTTCCCGAGCGTCTCGAGGATGATCCCCCGGTTGTTCCACGCTGCCTCGCTCCCCGGGTCCAGCTCGACGGCCCGGTTCAGGGCCTTCATCGCCGCCGCGAGCTCGCCCTTGCGAAGGAGCTGGGAGCCGCGGACGACCTCCCGCCGCGCCCGGGCCGTCTTGGAAAGGCCAAGGGGTGCCCTAGCTAATTGCCCGAGGCGACCGAGCATACGCGCCGCTCACCTTTATGAGGCTTTAAGCAAGTTCGCCCGCGATTATCAGGGCCGAAAGTGTTTCTGTATGGAGAGCGCGTTGATCCTCTGCGAGGGCTCGTTCGGCCGGACGATGGGCAAGACCGCGAACGGTCTCGTGCGGTACTCGGCGCGGTACCGGATCGTCGGCGTGCTGGACAGCACGACCGCGGGGCGCGACGCGGGGGAGCTCCTCGACGGCCGACCGAACGGCATCCCGATCTTCGCGGGGCTCCGGGAGGCCCTGTCGAGGCTGTCCGAAACGCCCGCGACATTGATCGTCGGGGTCGCGACGTTCGGCGGATACATCCCGAAGGAGTTCCGCCCCGTGATTCGGGAGGCGATCGAGGCGGGGATGAGCGTCGCGGCGGGTCTTCACGAGTACCTCGCGGAGGACGCCGAGTTCGCGGGACTCGCGGCCAAGCACCGCGTACGGCTAATCGATGTGCGCAAGCCGAGGCCGTTGCGCGAGCTCGCGCAGTTCAGCGACCTCTCCCGCCACCTCCCGTGCCTGCGGATCCCGGTCCTCGGGACGGACGGGGCGATCGGCAAGCGCACGACCGCGATCCTGTTGACGGAGGCGCTCCGCGCAGGGGGCGTGTCCGCGGAGTTCGTGGCCACGGGACAGACGGGCCTGTTGCAGGGCGCGCGGTACGGCGTGGCCCTGGACGCGATCAAGGGGGACTTCATGGTCGGGGAGCTCGAGCGGGAGGTCGTGCGGGCGTACGAGGAGAGCAGGCCAAAGGTCGTCGTGGTCGAGGGCCAGGGGAGCATCTCCCATCCCGCGTACGTGGCAGGGACCCGGGCGATCATCATGGCGTCGATGCCGAGCGGGATCGTGCTGCAACACGCGCCCGCCCGCAAGACGCGCAACTTCCGGCGGGACGTCGTCGCGTGGCCGATGCCCACGATCGAGAAGGAGATCCAGATGCTCGAGCTGTTCTCCGATGCGAAGGTGATCGCGTTGACGTTGAACCACGAGGGCCTCGCCCCGGAGGAGGTGCACAACATTGAAAAGGACTACGAGTCCCGTTACAGTCTTCCCGCGTGCGATCCGCTCCTCGACGGCTGCGAAAAGGTCGTGAATAAAATACGGTCGATGCTATGAAAATCCCCCGCTCCCACCCGCGCTACACCTCCCTCATGACCCGCGAGAAGCTCGTGAAGGCCTGGAAGGCGGGCACGGTGGTCCCGGAGGGGCTCATCGCCCATGGACGCGGGGAAGCGTGGGACTACCTGTTCGGCGAGGAGACGAGCGCGCCCGCACTCGTGGCGGAGAAGGCCGCGGCGGCGTTCCTCGTGCGGGCGAAGCGCCCCGCAATCTCCGTGAACGGGAACGTCGCCTCCCTCGCGGCGCGGGAAATCGTGCACCTCGCGAAGGCGGTCCCCGCCAGGATCGAGGTGAACCTGTTCCACCGGTCGGACGCACGCGTGCGCAGGATCGTCCGGTCGCTCGAACGGGCGGGGGCCCGCGGCGTCCTCGGGTTGCACCCGGACACGCGGATCCCCCGACTCGATTCCGCCCGCGCCCTCTCCCACCGCGAGGGCATCCACGGGGCAGATGTCGTGCTCGTCCCTCTCGAGGACGGCGATCGGGCGGAGGCGCTCGCGCGGATGGGCAAGGTCGTCATCAGCGTCGACCTGAACCCCCTCTCCCGCACGAGCCAGCGCGCGACCGTCCCGGTCGTCGACGAGCTCACGCGGGCGCTCCCGAACATCGAGAAGTTCGTCCGCGAACTCCGCGGGGACTCGAAAGAGGCCCGGAGGATCGCCCGCACGTACGACCGGGACGGGAACCTGCGGGCGGTCTATTCCTTCCTCAACTGGCGACTGCGCACGCTCGCCCGGGGGCCGCGCCGCAGGAAGCGGTGAGCGGGCTCACTTGAAATGCCGGGGCAGCCACTTGATCGAGCAGCCCATCGGCGGCGCGTACGTGACGGGCGGGTCCTTACCCGCGAGGAGCGCGTCGAGGACATCCCGCATGTACGGGCGCTTCACGGCCTTCGGGTCCTTCGAGTCGTCGAGCCGCCCGCGGTACCGCAGCCGCCGGTTCCGGTCGAACGCGAAGAAGTCCGGCGTGCACACCCCGCCGTACGCCTCCGCGACCTTCTGGGTCTCGTCCCGGAGGTACGGGAAGGTGTACCCCTTCATCTTCGACCGCTCGACCATGTGCGGGAAGTCGTCCTCGGGGTAGCCCTCGGTCTCGTTCGGGTTGATCGCGACGAACTGCACGCCCTTCGCGGCGTACGCCTTCTGCGTCGCGATCGTGCGGTCCTCCCACGCCTGGACGTAGGGGCAGTGGTTGCACCAGAACGCGACGACGAGCACGGGCTTGTCCTTGAACGAGGCCAGGGTGTACGTGGCCCCATCCACGCCCGGCAGGGAGAAGTCCGGCGCCCGCTCGCCGATCGGGAGTCCCTGGTACTGCGTCAGCTCCGTGAGATCACCATCGCCCGCTAGGCGGGGCGGGCGATAAGCCTTTGCCAGCACACGGAGGGTTTTTCTCCATCGAATCGATGGCGCGGGCGTGGGGAAAACCATCGCGCAGTTCGTCGTCCCGGGGTGGACGCCGGAGCAGGTTCTCGGGTTCGCGACGACCTTCGCGGGCGAGAACCGGATGCGGGTCGAGAACTCCGGCCCGAACCATGTCCTGCTTGCGACGGGGAGCATCTGGTGGGCGGGCAAGCGATCGCTGATGGTCCTCGCCTCCGACGGCCCGGGCGGGACGACCGTGCGCGTCGAGGTGTGGATCGAGGGGCTCGTGACGCTCAACGCGAACCCGAACGAGTTCGTCGGCATGATCCCCCGGAGGGCTGCGTGGCGGCTCGCCTCCGCGTTCGTCTCGCGCTTCGGCCTCGTGCCCGAGAGCGTCTTCGGCCACTACTGAGCCAACCGTTGTCACACAAGCTTTATCTGAACACCGCCGTCTGTCTCAATCCCGTGAGACGATGAAATTCGTCGTGGTCACGGGCGGAGTTCTCAGCGGCCTCGGGAAGGGCATCTCGACGTCCTCGATCGGCGTCCTCCTGAAGTCCCGGGGACTCAACATCAGTCCCGTCAAGATCGACCCGTACCTCAACGTCGACGCGGGGACGATGAACCCGTACCAGCACGGGGAGGTGTTCGTCCTCGACGACGGGGCGGAGGTGGACCTCGACCTCGGGAACTACGAGCGGTTCCTCGACATGAACCTCACCGGCGAGCACAACATCACGACGGGGAAGGTGTACCGCGCGGTGATCGAGAAGGAGCGGCGCGGGGACTACCTCGGGAAGACCGTCCAGATCATCCCGCACGTGACGGACCAGATCAAGGAGATGGTCCGCGCGGTCGGGTCGAAGGAGAAGGCGGACATCGTCCTCATCGAGGTCGGCGGCACGGTCGGGGACATCGAGGGGATGCCCTTCGTGGAGGCCCTCCGGCAGCTCGCCCTCGAGGAGGGGAAGGAGAACGTCCTCTTCGTCCACACGACCCTCGTCCCTATCATGGGGGCGGTGGGGGAGCAGAAGACGAAGCCCACGCAGCAGAGCGTGCGGGAGCTCCGCTCGATGGGGGTGCAGCCGAGCGCGATCATCGCCCGAGGGGAGCGGAGCCTGGAGCCCGAGATCAAGCAGAAGATCGCGTTCTTCTGCGACGTCCCCGTCGAGGGCGTGATCAGCGCGCCGGACGCGACGACGATCTACGATGTCCCGCTCATCTTCGACGGGCAGGGGCTCACGGACTACATCCTGGAGCGGCTCCACCTGCAGCCGAAGGGCGAGGACCTCAAGGAGTGGCGGGCGTACCTCGAGCGGCTGAAGAACCCGAAGGGCGAGGTGACGATCGCCCTCGTTGGGAAGTACACGCACCTGAAGGATTCGTACATCAGCCACATCGAGGCGTTCCACCACGCGGCCGCGGCGGCCGGCGTCCACGTGACGATCAAGTGGGTCGAGTCGATGGACATCGAGAAGCGGGGGACGTCCATGCTCGAGGGCGTCGGCGGGATCCTAGTCCCGGGAGGGTTCGGGGACCGGGGGATCGAGGGCAAGATCAAGGCCATCGAGTTCGCGCGGGAGAACGAGATCCCGTTCCAGGGCGTCTGCCTCGGTTTCCAGCTCGCGACCGTGGAGTTCGCCCGCCACGCCCTGGGCTTCGACGACGCGAACAGCACGGAGTTCAATCCGAAGACGAAGGCCCCCGTGATCGACCTGCTCCCCGAGCAGCGGGGGGTGAAGTCGATGGGGGCGACGATGCGCCTCGGGGCCCACCTCGTCGACGTCGATGCGGACTCGAAGACTGCGAAGCTCTACGCGGAGGAGCCTGTGAAGGAACGGCACCGCCACCGGTATGAGGTGAACCCGGAGTACATCGCGAAGCTGGAGGCGGCGGGGCTCCGGTACGTCGGCCGCTCGGACGGAGCACGGCGGATGGAGGTCCTCGAGCTCCGGGGGCACCCGTACTTCGTCGCCTCCCAGTTCCACCCGGAGCTCAAGTCCCGCCCGCTGAGGCCGTCGCCGCTGCACCTCGGCCTCGTCCAGGCCGCGGCGAAGTCGAAGTAGCCTCGTGCGAGGGCGGCAAAGCTCTATACCCGGACGCGAATTGCTCGCGTCGCATGGGCGCAGACTACGAGCAGCTCCTGAAGCGCGCGAAGTCCGCGCTCCCGCAGGCCCTTTCCTCGGGCGAGCGGTTCCAGGTCCCGGAGCCGGACATCGTCACGGAGGGGAAGACGACGATCCTCCGGAACTTCGAGGACATCGTCGCGGCGATCCGGCGGGACCCGAACATGGTCCTCACGTTCCTCCTGCGGGAGCTCGGGACCGCGGGCGTCCAGGACGGCAAGCGGGTCGTGTTCAAGGGGAAGGTCACCGCGCAGCAGGTCGCGGACCGGATGAAGGCGTACATCGAGAGCTACGTGATCTGCACGGAGTGCGGCCGGCCCGACACCCACCTCGTGAAGGAGGACCGCGTCCAGATGCTGGAGTGCGAGGCGTGCGGCGCCCGGCGGCCCGTGAAGGCGATCAAGAAGCCCGCGAAGGTCGAGGAGAAGATCCTGGAGGAGGGGAAGGTCTACGAGGTGATGATCCAGGACGTCGGGAAGAAGGGGGACGGGATCGCCCGGCGGGAGCCGTACATCATCTACATCCCGGGTACCGCGAAGGGCTCCGTCGTGAAGGTCTATATCGAGAAGATCGCCGGGACCGTCGCGTTCGGCAAGGTCCACCGGGAGTAGGACATGCGGCGGGACCTGGCCTCGATCGTGGCCATGGCGGCGATGCTCGTCGTGTCCCAGGTCGCGGCGCTCGCCTTGGCCCCGATCTTCCTGCTCCTCCAGTTCCAGGCGTTCCCGGAGCCGACGAACCCCGCGAACCCGATCATCTACATCGTCCTCATCCTGCTGTTCACCGCGGTGATCCTCGCGCTCGTCCGCTACAAACGGAGGAACCTCGCGAAGTACGTGATCCTGGGCTCCATCTTCCTCACGGTCTCGTTCGTGTTCATCGTGCCCCTGTACCTCGCGATGTACTGGTGGATGGACCCGGACCTCGCCGGGAACCTCGCGACCGTCGGCGCGTTCCTCCTCGCGATCCTGATCGTGTACGCGCTGTACAAGTATCCGGAGTGGTACCTCGTGGACACCGTCGGCATCGCAATCGCGGCGGGCGTCACCGCCGTCCTGGGGATCTCCTTCGCGATCTTCCCGACGTTCCTCCTCCTCATCGGCCTCGCGGTGTACGACGCGTGGGCCGTGTACCGCTCGAAGCACATGGTCACCCTCGCGGACGAGATGACGAGCCAGAAGCTCCCAATCCTCCTCGTGGTCCCGAAGAAGGCCTCGTACTCGTACCTCGAGCAGAAGAGCCTGAAGGAGCAGATCGCGAAGGGCGAGGAGCGGGAGGCGATGTTCATGGGGCTCGGGGACATCATCATCCCCGGCGTCCTCGCCGTCTCCGCGTCGATCTTCCTGCGGCCCGAGTTCGGGTACCCGGACACCGCGGTGGGATCCTTGCCCGCGTACCTTTTCATTGCGTTCGCGACGATGGTGGGGGCTCTCATGGGATTCACCATCCTCATGCGGTTCGTGATGCGGGGGAACCCGCAGGCGGGTCTCCCCCTCCTGAACGGCGGGGCGATCGCGGGATACCTGATCTCGTTCGCGCTCGTTTTCGGAAGTTACAGGTCGTTCGGCCTCGCGTGAGGTGCCGATGCGGATCCTCATGGCCGCGGACATCCACGGCGCCCCCGAGGCCATCGACCTCATCCCCGCCGCGATCCGCGAGCACCGCCCGGACCTGTTCCTCGCGTGCGGGGACATCACGCATTTCGGCAAGCCGCCGTCCTATGCCGAGGACTTGTTCAAGCGAATCACGATCAGAACCCTCGCGGTCCCAGGGAACTGCGATCCGCCCGCGCTCGTTAGTGTCCTCGACGGGCTCGGTGTGAATCTCCACATGAAGAAGGTCCAGGTCCACGGCGAGACGATCGTGGGCCTCGGCGGCGCGAACCCGACGCCCTTCGGCACGCCCTTCGAGATCCCGGAGGATAAGATCTGGCGCGGTCTCGACGCCGTCATGGAACCCGGCGCAATCCTCGCGACCCACGCGCCGCCGTACGGCCACCTCGATGTCGTCCCGCGGGCCGGCCACGTCGGAAGCCGCTCCGTCGCTCGAGTCGTCGAGAAGTACCGGCCGAAGGCGGTGCTGTGCGGCCACATCCACGAGGCGCCCGGGATCGTGGAGGGGGACGTCACGATGATCAACCCAGGCCCCGCGAAGGACGGGCGCCTCGGCCTCGTCGACATCGACGAGCGGGTCGTCGCGCGCATCCTATGACGAGCTAAACCTTTTATAGCGACCGCCTCTTCGCACGACTCCTCGGAGTGCATCGATGGCCCTCTGGCAAGGACGATCCCGCCGCAAGCCCTCGGGCGGGCGCTATCGGCCGTTCCGGAAGAAACGGAAGTTCGAGATCGGGGTCGAGCAGCAGTTCGCGTTCGTCGGCCCGCAGAAGGTCAAGCTGTACCGGACGCGGGGCCGGAACCAGAAGGTCCGAATCCTGAACGCGGAGTTCGCGAACGTGATCGACCCGAGGACGGGGAAGACCTCGAAGTCGAAGATCATCACCGTGAAGGAGAACTCGAGCAACCCGCACTTCGTGACGCGGAACATCATCACGAAGGGGGCGGTCCTCCAGACGGATGCGGGTCTCGCGAAGGTGATGAGCCGGCCCGGTCAGGACGGCGTCATCAACGCCGTGCTCATCGAGGCACCGAAGGCGCCCGCCGCTCCGGCTACTCCGCCGACCGCGTAATCCCGATCTTCCTCGCCAGGGCGTACGGAGCGAACGTCGGCACGTACACCTCGCCCCACCACTGGACCTGGTCCACGTTCTTGCTCAGGCCCTCGACGGACTTCCACACGTTGATCAGGTTGTCCGTGAGCCGGATGTCCTTCCACGTCCCGACGACCTCGCCCTTCTTGATCCGGAAGATGCCGTCCCGCGGGATCGTCGAGAAGTCCCCGGTCACGTAGCTCTGGTACCGCGTGTACCACGTGTTCGTGAGCCAGAGCCCGTCCTTGCACTCCTCGAAAATCTCGTCCCGCGTCCAGTCCCCGGGCTTGCAGACCATCGCGTGGGTGTCCGGGGAGACGAGCCCCGCGTTTCCTGTCGTCTTCGCCTTGAACTTCTTGGCGGTGGACGTGTTGTGGAGGTACGTCTTCAGGATTCCTTTCTGCACGACGACGTTCCGTTTCGTGGGGACGCCCTCGGCGTCGAACCGCTTGCGGCCGATGGAGTCCGCGGAGCCGTCGTCGATGAGTGTGACCGCCTCGGACGCGATCCTCTTCCCGACCTTCTTCGCAAACGGGGACAGGCCCGCCATCACGGTCCACGCGCCCGCGTGGCCGCCGACCTGGTCGATCAGCGATCCGAAGATGAGCGGGTCGAAGATGATGTCGAACTTCCCCGCCTCCCCGCTCTTGGGGCTCTTCGCGAGGGCGGCGATCTTCCCCGCCTTGTGGCCCGCCTTCTCCGGGTCGAACTGGCTGAGCTTCGTCGCGCACGCGACCCCGTGCCCGCTGGACTCGAGGGACACGAGGGCCCGGATCGACAGGTACAGGTTCGCCCGGTGGTCGTACGCGTTCACTCCGTTCGACGTCCGGAGGTAGTGCTCCTCGTCGTACTTCCAGAACGAGCCCGCGCACTCCTTCGCGCCCTCCTCGAGGGCCCCGTTCACCGCGGCGTCGACGTGGTCGTAGCCGTCCGAGAGGTCCACGATCTTCTTGTCCACGGAGAGGCGGTCGTACTTGAACGGTCCCTTCGCGATCCCGCCGTAGTCCGGGTTCTCCTGGGACGCCTTCGCGATCTTCACGAGGTTGTCGACCTGGGCGTCGAGGCGCGTGAAGTCCTTGATATCCGACGCCACGACCCGCTTCTTGTACACGAGGAACGCGGAGGCGGTCGTCTCCCGCCAGCGGTTCGAGATCACGATCTGGTTCTGGGCGAACCGGATCTGGTACGAGCGGTTCACCGACACGTCCGCGACGGCGTCCTGGCATCCGAGGTCGATCGCCCGGCCCACAATCCGCTCCGCATAGTCCTCCATGGAATCACCTCAGGTACACGTTCCGGAGCCGCATCGTCGGGCCTCCGAGAGCGGCATCGAGGGCCTGCCCGGGGTCCGACTTCCCGCAGAAACCGGCGTGGAAGATCTCGAGGTCCTTCCCGACCGCGTCCACGGCGCCCCAGAACGTCGGGGTCGTGAGCTCGATGACGGTCTTCCGGACGGGCGTCGTGACCTTGCCGTTCTCGATCAGGTACGCTTCCCGCCCGACGTACTTCCCGTTGTACCGCTTGTCGTCGATATTCCACTCCATGAACGACTTCATGTAGACCCCGAACTTCACGCCCTCGACCATCTCGTCGACGCCCCAGTCCTTCGGCTCGACGAACGTGTTCGCCATCCGGACGATCGCCTCGACGTTGTACGTCGTCGCGCGGGCCGCGCCGTTCGAGCGGGTGCCGAGGATCGCCGCGGTCTCCCGGTTCTGGAGGAACTCGTTGATGATCCCCTCCTTGTAAAGGTACCGCCGGCGGGCCTTGACGCCCTCGTCGTCATACGCATAGTACGCGATCCCGTGCTCCATCGTCGGGTCGTCGCAGACGTTCACCACGGGAGAGCCGACCCGCTGCCCGACGGACGCGGGCGTGATGAAGGACTTCCCCGCCTGGGAGGCCTCCCGACCGAGCACCCGGTCCGCCTCCGTCGGGTGGCCGCAGGACTCGTGGGACGCGATGCCGGTGACCTGGGGGCCCGCCACGAGGTCCATCTTCCCCTCGGGGGACTTCTTCCCGTGCTCGAGGGAGTTCTGCATCGATTTCGCCTCCTCGATCACGCGCTCCCGCATGCGGAGCTCGTCCATCGCCTCCCAGCCCCCGGACCACCCGTAGTTCTGGGACGTCTGCTCAGCGCTCCCGTTGTGCTGCAGGGTGAGGAAGTAGAACATGCGCACGCGCGGGGAGAAGGATCGGATCTTCGACCCCTCAGAGTTCACGAAGTACTTGTCGATCTGCTTGTTCGCCTGCTGGAAGTACCGGGCGACGAGCTTGAACTTGAGGGCCATCACCTCCCGGTCGACGTGGAGGATCTCCTCGATCTTGTCCTCGACGGGCACGTCGGAGAGCTTCTTCCGCTGAGGGACGGACCAGTTCGTGACGACGGGCTCCTCGGGGGCGAAGGAGATCGGGTCCTTCCGGTGGGCCGCCTTCGCGATCTTCACGGCGTCCTCGACGAGCGCCTTCACGTCCGTCCTCGTCATCGCGTTCGTCGCGGCGAACCCCAGGCCCCCCTTCGCGAGGACGCGGACGCCGATACCGGAGTCCTCCCCGTGGTAGAGGGCGTCGAGGACGGAGTTCTTCAGGATGAACTGCTCCTCGATCTGGTGCTCGTAGCGGGCCTCCGCGTACGAGGCCCCCTTCTCCCGCGCATAGTCCACTGCGAAATCGACGAGGTCGAGGTCTGCCACGTTCCTGCCCCCGGTGGGGCTGGGGGATGGCAGGGCCCACCATAAAGGCTCAGTCGCGGGCGAAGCGCGGTCGGCTTAGCCCTCGACGCGATACCCGCGCTGGGAGAGCCAGGACTTCACTTCGTCCCGGTGGTCCCCCTGGAGCTCGATCCAGCCCTTCTTCGCGGTGCCGCCGGTCGCCATCGCCCGCTTCAGCTCTCGGGCCATCTCCTTCAGGGCGCCGGTGTCCTCGAACCCCTCGATCCGGGTGACCGCCTTTCCGTAGCGGCGGGTGTCCATCGAAATCCGGAGGACCGTCTGCTCCGTCTCCAGGTCTTGACAGACGCAGACTTCTTTTGGCAGGCCGCAAGTGTCGCATACCTCACCCGGCAGGAACGTCGCCTCCTTCAGGCTCCGCCCTCTCGGGATCCGGCCGCATGCGCGTTTCTCGGTGCAACTCCACCTTGAAGGAAATCAATGCGGCGCGGGTATATGAGGACTCGCCCCCGGGATGCCCGCAACCTATTTACCCCGCCCTCGGGTGGGCCCGGGGGATGGCGGAGGAGAAACCCGTCGTCCTATACCCCGCGTACTTCGACCTGAAGCGGAGCCGGGAGGAGGGGCGCCGGGTCCCGAAGGCCCTGGCGGTCGACGGACCCACGACGGAGGAGATCGAAAAGGCCGCGAAGGCCCTCGGTCTGGACCCGACGGTCGAGGACGACAAGGCCTACCCGCCGGCCCACTGGCGGAAGGAGGGCCGCGTCCTCGTGCGGGCGGACTACTTCAAGACCTCGATCGTCCGGAAGGTCGCGGAGAGGATTAAGGCGGCCCGGCAGGCCTGAGCGGGCCGGGTCAGCTCTGCGGGGTCCGGACGTCCTCGACGAGCTTCTTGCCGACGGACACGCTGTCCACGGAGTGGATCACGGCCCCGTTCTCTCGGAGGGTCTGCTCCACCTTCTCGAAGTCGATTGCGGAACCCTCGATCGTGACCCGGACGCTCTCCGTCTCCTGGTCCACCTCGTCGAGCGTGCAGTTCACGCCGTCCACTCCCTTGATCGACGTCAGCTTCTTCGACATCTCCACGACGGACGGGCGGTGGGGCTTCAGAACGTCGAGGACGATTCTCCTGATTTCGCTCATCCATCGGCTCCGGGGGAAGGGGGTTTCCGAACGGGGGGTTGCATCTTAAAGATTCCTCACCGCGAGGTGCTTGCGGAGCCAAGGGTCGGCGTCCACGCCGTCCTCGAAGCCGAGGTCGGCGAGCGCGGGGACCTGGTGGGCCCGGACCGTCGTGCGGTACCGGGCCGCCGGGTGGTGCGTCGCGATGTGGTCGAGGACCGCTGCGGTCGCCCGGCGGAACCACGGGAGGTTCCCGAGGGCCGCCATGGGCACCCACAGGTCGATCTCCGCCTCTGGCTCGGGCAGCCACGGGCACTCCCGCCCGGTGACGCCGATCGTCGCGAAGTCCACACGGAGGATCGCGCCGAAGGGACGGGACAGGTCCGCGAGGAGGCCGGCTGACCACTCGTTCTGGAGGTTCCCAATTCGGAACGAGGGCGGCTCCGTGTGGTCGAGCGCGACGTATTCCCGGAGCTCCGTGTACGAGGGCGCCGTGCTCTGGACGGCGTATGCCGGAGGCTTCGGTCTCTTCCCTCCCTCGATGTGGACGGTCCGGTGTTCGATGAGCACGGAGAACCCCTCCTTGAGGAGGCGGGCGCCGTCCCCACCGGCATGGAGTGGCGCGACGTCGAGGGCGCGGAGGTCCCGCCCGCGGGCCTCCCGCACTGCGGCTTCTAGGAGCGCACGTTCGACCTCCGCCGTCCCCCGCCCGTGGACCGCCAGCGTCCCCGCGTCGAGATACCCGCCGATCGGCAGCGGCTCCTCCGCGGGCCAAAGCTCGACGGACCCGACGAGGGAGGACCCGCGCTCGGCGGCGAGGACGACGCCGCGGGCATCGTAGATCCGCTCGAGGTGCAGCCGGAGGAGCGGCGGGTCCATCCAGGGCCCGCCGTGGAGCCAGCGTTGCGCCGGCGTCAGGTCCTCGTAGCGCGCCTGCGTCCCGCCGGCGAAGGGGTTCGCGTACCACTTCCCGCCGAACTCCTGCCGCGGCCGGTGGAGGGCGACGAGGGCGGGGACGTCGGACTCCGTCGCGGGCCGGACCGCTACATCCACGAGCTCACCGCGTCGTCACCTCGACCCCGCCCCCGTCCACGATCATCGTGTGCTCGGTCTGGGCCACCACGCCGCGGCCCGTATCGAGGAGGGACTCATACGTCATAATCCGTCCCGCGCGAAGGAGCCGGCCGAGGTGGGCGGGGGCCTTGCGGTCCAGCGCATATGCCCAGCGCTCCGAGAACGGGAGGGTCTTGAAGTTCGCCTCGATCTTCCGGAGGAACTCATTGAGGGGCGCGGGGGAGATCTCCCTCGGGCTGACGAGGCGGTAGATGTTCCCGCTCTTCTTCCCCTCGACCTTCCCCGCCCCGTTCGTCGCGAAGGGCTCGATCGCGAGGGTGTCCCCCGCCTCGACAACATCGTCCCCGAGACCGCCGACGTTCGGGATGCTCTTCCCCGCGTGGAGGCGGTACCGCTCGATCGTGTGGCCCGTGAGGTTCGAGATCGGCTTGAACCCGTAGCTCTCGATCGCCCGCTCGATCGCGGACCCGAGGAGCCGGGTCGGCGTCTTCGGGCGGCACACCTCGATCGCGGTCTCGCACGCGACCTCGCTCGCCTTGATCAGGTCCGTCCAGTTGCGGGTCCCCACCTCCACCGTCGAGGCGGTGTCCGCGATGTACCCGTCGACCTGTGCCCCGAGGTCCAGCTTCACGACGTTCCCGCGTTTCAGGGTGAGGCGGTCGTTGTGGACGGGGGAGTAGTGGGCCGCGACGTGGTCGATCGACAGGCAGGTCGGGAAGGCGGGAGGGGCCCCGCGGGACCGCATGTGCGCCTCGATCCGCTCCGCGATGTCGAGGAGGGGGGCGCCCTCCGTGCACAGGGAGACCCCGATCGCCCGGGCCTCCGCCGCGACCCGGCCCGCGAGCCGGAGCTTCCCCCGCACCTCGTCGTCCATCTACAGGTCCTCGCGCCGTACGACGCCCTCTCTAATGACCCTTGGCGAATCGCCGCTCAGGTCCACGATCGTCGACTCCTTCCCATGGGGAGTGGGGCCGCAGTCGATGTACAGGTCGACGGCGTCGCCGAGCTGCGCGCGCGCCGCGTCGCACGTCGCCGGGGCCGACCCTCCGTGGAGGTTCGCGCTCGTCGTCGTGATCGGCCCGAACGCCTTTGCGATCGCCACGGCGACCGTGTGGTCGGGGACCCGGATCCCCAGGAGGCCGGTCGAGGAGACGAGGGGCTCGGGCGCCCCCTTCGCGGCTCGCAGGAGGATCGTCAGGGGGCCCGGGAGGTGCTTCGCGATCACCCGCTGCGCGGCGGCGTTCAACCGGCCGTACGTCGGGATCTGATCCGCGGTCGTCAGGGCCAGGGCGATCGGCTGCTCCGCGGGACGCCGCTTCACCTCGAACACCCGCTCCACGGCGGGGACGTCGAAGGGGTCGCAGCCGAGGCCGTACAGGGTGTCCGTGGGGTACACGATCAGGCGGCCCGCGTCGAGGGACTGGCAGACGGCCTCGTAGTCCTCCCGGGAGAGCGTCCAGTGCCCGCCCTTCATCCGCCCCTGTATTGTCCGCATGCGCGACCGGGGCGCGGATGCCGCGGCGTGGGCTTAACGATTTGGAGACGAGGCTCACGACATCAGGGTCCGGTGGAAGAACCGCAGGACGCGGTCCCATGCGTCCCGGGCCGGCCCCTCCCGGTACGCCTTGACGTTCGTGTCGTTGAAGAACGCATGGCCCGCGCCCGGGTAGATCCGCATCTCGAAGTCCTTCTTGTGCTCGGCCATCGCCTTCGTCAGGTCCCCCAGACCCGCGTTGATTCGGGTGTCCTCCACGCCGTAGAGGCCGAGGACCGCCCCGCGGATGTCCTTCACCTTGTCGATCGCGGAGGGGTTCTCTCCATAGAACACGACGCACGCGGCGATGTCCGCGTCGCACGCGAGCCGGAGGGCCATCGCGCCGCCGAAGCAGAAGCCGACGCAGCCGATGCGGTCCTGGACGACGAACGGCTGGGTCCGAAGGAAGTCCACCGCGGCGACGAGGTCCCTCGCGAGGCGGTCCCGGGGGAGGTCCCTAATGAGGTTCCACACGGTAGGGGCGATCTCGCCTCGCTCGGCCTCCGGCAGCTTCGCGAGCTCCTGCTCCGCGAGAACGGGGTCGCGGCGGGGGAGCTTCGTCATGAACTGCATCGCCTTCTGGATTTTCGGCGGGGTGAGGACCGCCGCGAGTTCGGGACTCCCGAAGAGGTTCGGCGCCATCGCAACGTACCCTTCGCGGGCGAACCGGTCCGCGACATCCTTCGTGTGGTCCACGAGACCGAAGATCTCGTGGACGACGACCACCGCGGGTCGCGGCTCATCCGTCGCGGGGTGGGCCAGGTACGCCGGCACCCGCCCGCTCGCTCCCTCGAAGGCGACCATCTCCCGGGCCACGGTCCCGGCGATGGCCGAAGGACATTTCAACGTGCGGGGAGCCGATGCGATTCTAGGTCGGATATCGAAGAATATGCTT
>VBMI01000003.1 GCA_005878955.1 Methanobacteriota archaeon | reverse complement strand
CTCCTGTTCGGGATCACGCCGGCCGACCCGGGCACGCTCGTCGCCACGTCCCTCCTGATCCTCGGCGTCGCCCTCCTCGCCTGTTACATCCCGGCCCGCCGGGCGGCGCGCGTCGACCCGATGGTCGCGCTCCGGTACGAGTAGGCGGCGCGACCCGGCCGCCCGCGGACAGGCTCCGGTGGACTACAATAGCGGCGCCGCTTCGGCGCACACCATGAAACCAAAAGAGACCGCGACCACCCGTATCCTGGTCGCCGACGACCAGCAGGACGTGCGGGAGGCCCTGCGCCTCCTGCTCAAGGGCGAAGGGTTCGCCATCGACACAGCGTCGTCGCCGCTCGCGGCGCTGGAGGCGGCGAAGACGAAGGAGTATGACGCCCTCCTGATCGATCTCAACTACACCCGCGACACCACCTCCGGTCGCGAGGGGCTCGACCTTTTGGCGCGCCTGCAGGGCCTCGATGCGACGCTGCCGGTCGTCGTGATGACCGCCTGGGGGAGCGTGGACGTGGCGGTCGAGGCGATGCGGCGCGGCGCGCGCGACTTCGTGCAGAAGCCGTGGGACAACCCCCGCCTCCTGGCCATCCTGCGCACCCAGGTCGAGCTGGGCCGGGCGCTGCGGCGCGGCCAGAGGCTCGAGGCCGAAAACCTCCTGCTGCGCGGGGACGGCGGGCCGCGACTCATCGCCGAGTCGGCCGCCATGAGACCTATCCTGAAGCTGATCGAGCGGGTCGGCCCGTCCGACGCGAACGTCCTGATCACCGGCGAGAACGGCTCCGGCAAGGGGGTGGTCGCGCAGGCGCTGCACGCCGTGTCGCGCCGCGCCACGGCACCTCTCCTGACGGTCAACGCGGGCGGCTTCTCGGAGGGGATCTTCGAGAGCGAGCTTTTCGGCCACGTGAAGGGGGCGTTCACCGACGCCAGGGCGGACCGCGTCGGGCGCTTCGAGCTGGCGGACGGCGGGACGCTGTTCCTGGACGAGATCGCCAACCTGCCGCCCGGCCTGCAGGGGAAGCTCCTGCGCGTCCTGGAGACGGGCCAGTTCGAAAGGGTCGGCTCGTCGCATACCCGCAAGGTGGACGTGCGGATCGTCTCCGCGACCAACGCCGACATCGGCTCCGAGGTCGCAGCCAGCCGCTTCCGGCAGGACCTCCTGTTCCGCCTGAACACCATCGAAATCCACCTGCCGCCCCTGCGTGACAGACGCGAAGACATCCCTCCCCTGTCCAGCCATTTCCTGGCCCAGCACGCCGCGCGCTACCGCAAGACGCTCACGGGTTTCGACGAGCCCGCCATGCGGGCCCTCCTGGAGCACCGCTGGCCGGGGAACGTGCGCGAGCTGGACCACGCCGTCGAGCGGGCCGTGCTGATGAGCCCCGGGCCGCTCGTCCGCGCGTCGGACCTGGCGCTCAGGATCCCCGCCGACGGCCACCCGGGCCTCGAAGACATGAGTCTGGAGGAGGTCGAGTGCTTCCTCATCCGCAAGACGCTGGCGCGCTACAACGGCAACGTCAGCCAGGCCGCGGGCGCATTGGGTCTGAGCCGGAGCGCCCTGTACCGCCGCCTGCAGCGGTACAGGCTGTGAGCGACTGGGCCGGCCGCAGCAGACGCCGGCCGCGCGCTCACCAAACGCCCCACGAGCGCCGCATTCTCCTCCTGGCCCTGGCGGCGGGGGGGGCGGGCGTCGTCGTGTCCCTGGCGCTCCTCTGGACCGGCGATTACAGCGCCAAGGTGGAGTGGACGATCTCCGCCTTCGTCCTTCTCGCCTGGCTGGGGTTCGCCTTCGCGGTGCGCGAGCGCGTGGTGCGGCCGCTGCAGATCGTCTCCAACCTCCTGGCGGCGCTGCACGAGGGCGACTTCTCCATCCGCGCCCGCGGAGCGCGTCACGACGATGCCCTTGGCGAGGTGATGCTGGAGGTGAACGCGCTGGCCGAGACGCTGCGGCAGCAGCGTCTGGGCGCGCTCGAGGCGACCGCCCTTTTGCGCAAGGTCATGGAGGAGATCGACGTGGCGGTCTTCGCCTTCGACGGCGACGACCGGCTGCGGCTGGCCAACCGGGCCGGCGAACGTCTGGTGGCGCTGCCGGTCGAGCGCTTGGTCGGCGCCGGCGCCATGGAGCTGGGTCTCCACACCTGCCTGCAGGCCGACGCGGCGCCGATCCTCGATCTGACCTTCCCCGGACGGACCGGTCGCTTCGAAGTCCGCCGCGGCACCTTCCGCCAGGGAGGGCTGGCGCACCGGCTCCTCGTCCTGTCCGACGTCAGCCGGGCCCTGCGCGAGGAGGAGCGCCAGGCGTGGCAGCGCCTGATTCGCGTGATCGGGCACGAGCTGAACAACTCGCTGGCCCCGATCAAGTCGCTCGCCCACAGCCTCGAGCAGCTCGTCGTCCGCGAGCCCAAGCCGGCCGACTGGGAAGACGACATGCGGCGGGGGCTGGGCGTGATCGCCGCCCGCTCCGAGTCGCTCAGCCGCTTCATGGACGGCTACGCCCGGCTCGCCCGCCTGCCGCCGCCGCGCTTCGCCAGCGTCGCCGTCGGTCCGCTGGTGCGCCGGGTCGCCGGGCTCGAGACGAGGCTGGCCGTCGGCCTCGACCCGGGTCCCGAGACCACGGTGCGGGCCGACGCCGATCAGCTCGAGCAGCTTTTGATCAACCTGGTGCGGAACGGGGTCGATGCCGTCCTCGAGACCGGCGGCGGCGTGCGCTGCGGCTGGCGCCGGGTGAACGGCTCCCCCGCCACTCTTGAAGTGTTCGTGGAGGATGACGGCCCGGGCGTCCCGAACACCTCGAACCTGTTCGTGCCGTTCTTCACCACCAAGCAGCAGGGGTCGGGCATCGGCCTGGTCCTGAGCCGCCAGATCGCCGAGGCCCACGGAGGCAGTCTGACGCTGCAGAATCGCGACCGCGAGCCGGGGTGTCGGGCGCGGCTGCGGCTGCCCATCAAATGAGAAGTCGTCCTTTTACGCCCAGGACTATCCATGAGTGCGTGTTGTGAAGCAGGCGGGTATCGATGTTGTAGTCCCCCAACGAGAGAATGCCGGGAGGAACGCCCTGTTTGAATTCCGGGACGGCACCCTCCGGCACAACCGTCTCCGCGACAACGATCTCCTCGCTCACGACAACGCCCGTTCTGCCACTCCTCAGCCTGTCGTCCCACAGATGTCGTTTGACACCGAACGGCAACAGGGCATTCTCGAGCAGGACGAACCGTTCGAAGTGTTGTTCGAATAGCCCGTTAATTTCATCGAACGAGAACCCGTGCCCCCCCAGGAGCTCGCTGTTGGGTGTCCCGACAACGATGAGACCTCCGGGCCTGGTGATCCGCACGATCTCCCGCATCGCCTGCTTCTCGAGACGGTACTCCTTGATGTGCTCCAACACCTCGCTCGACACCGTCACGTCGACTGAACTATCGGTGAACTCGTCGAGAGCGGTGACTCCTTGAACGGTGAACTTCGCACAGTCTCCATACCGCGACCGCGCAAATTGGATGGCCTCCCTCGAGATGTCTGCCCCGTGGACTTCCCTCGCCCCCGCCGAGGATAGAATCCGGCAGCCATAGCCGCTCCCACAACCGATGTCGGCGACCGTCCTGTCGCGAACGAACTGAGCGGCGAACTGGTAGAACTTGACGTGATTGAGATAGTTCTTGATGTCATTCGGGGTGGAATTACGCAGTCGACCGCGTCTGTCGAACCGTATCCCATCGGGGTACACCCGGACAAAGTCTTCGGAGTAGTACCGCCCCGTTGCCCGGGCAATCCAGTGGGCAGCGTGATTTCGGATTCTATGACCAACATTCATGATGGAAGCCCCGTCCTCCGGCGCATTATCTCCGAATCGGACCGCATTTCCAACGACGGATCGTCGGGGATTGGAACCTTGTGCACGCCGACTCCGTAGGATTGTTCGAGATCTCCTGGAGGCTTACCATGCGTCTGCGCAATTCTGCCCTGGTTCCTGCCCTGATCCTCGCCCTGGCCGCGGTCTCCGTCGCCTCGGCCGAGACCACCCGTACGGTCCGCGTCGAGCTGTCGGCCGACGCGCTCGGCCACTTCGCTGTCGAGAACCTGGCCGGCACGATGCGCGTCGTCCCGGCGACCGGCAGGACAGTCGTCGCCGTGGCCACCGTCCACGCCGAGACCGAGGCTCTGGCGAGCTCCGTGAAGTTCGAGCAGGTCGCCGGCAAGATGGGCGTGCCCACCCTGCGCGTCCGCTACCCGCTCGACGAGGAATCCACGCTGCGCTATCCGGGTCGAAGGAAAGAAGCGGGGTTCCTCGACTCGATGTTCGGCGGGAGCAGCAGCAACACGGAGTACGACGGTCACAAGGTGAAGATCAGCGAACGGAGCGGTGTCCTGCTCTACGCCGACGTGGAGGTGCAGGTGCCCCGCCACCTCGACAACGCCGTCTTCCGCAACCTGGTCGGGTTCCTCGAGGGGAAGGGACTGGAGGGGAAGATTCTGTTCGATTCCGGGAGCGGCGACATCACGATCGCGTCGGTCAAGGGGGAGATCAAGACGGACACCGGCTCGGGCGACGTGAGGGCGAGCGACGCGGGCGGGTCGTACTCCTGCGACACCGGCGGCGGCGACTGCGACCTGACCGGTTTCAGCGGCGTCAGCGTCCATTGCGGCGTGGGCTCGGGAAACGTGACCGTGCGCAAGGTGAAGGCGCTTCGCATGGACGTCGACACCGGTTCCGGCGACGTGCGCGTCACCGAGGGGGACGTCGAGGAGTTCCTGGCCGACACCGGCTCCGGCAGCGTCCACCTCGAGAACCAAGGCAGCCGCCTGGCCCGCGTCAAGGCCGGCACCGGCTCGGGTGATGTCGTCCTGCGTCTCGCGCCGGACGCCTCTTTCGAGGCACTCGCCGACCGGGGAAGCGGCGATTTGACGGTGCTCTACAAGGACGCCCAGCCGATCGTCCGCCACAAGGAAGTCATCGGCTACCGCCGCGGCGACGCCCGCACCAAGATCGACGTCGACACCGGCAGTGGCGACCTGACCATCGAGCCGGGGGTCTGATCAGCGGCCCGGCACGCCCAGCCAGCCGCGGGTGAGATAGTCGGTCAGGCTCAGGGCGATCAGGATCAGCAGCCAGAACAGGCCGGCGGTGATCACGAGCGGCGTGAGGCGCGTGCCGTAGCGGGCGTGCATGAAGAACAGGACGACGAGCGTCGCCTTCAGCGTGGCGACGCCGAGCGCCACGACGTTGTTGAGCGGCCCGAGGTCGTGGAAGGCCGCCGCGGTCGTCACCGCTGTCAGCACCATGAGGGCCGCGAACACCGCCAGGTAGACGCGAACCGGGACGACGTGCGCGCCGTCGGACTGCGTCTTCACACATGCCTCCCGACGAGATAAAGCAGCGGGAACAGGAAGATCCAGACGATGTCGACGAAGTGCCAGTAGAGACCCGAGCACTCGATCGGGTTGTGGTACTGCGGGCCGAAGCGGCCGCGCGCGCCCATGACGAGCATCACGGCCAGGACGCCGATCCCGATGATCATGTGCAGGGCGTGCAGGCCGGTCATCGCGAAATAGAGGCTGAAGAAGATCCGGGCGTGCTCCTCTCCGGGGAAGCGGAAGTCGGGACCTGGGACGAGCCGTTCGACGTACTTGTGGTGGTACTCATAGGCCTTGATCCCGAGGAAGACGCTCCCCAGGATCATGGTCAGCACGAGACAGACCACGAGAGGGCGACGGCGGCCGATCTGCGCCGAGCGCACGGCCAGAGCCATGGTCAGGCTGCTGGCGATGAGGACGACGGTGTTGGTCGTCCCAAGCACGATGTCGAGCTCGTGGCTGCCCAGGGCGAAGGCGCGCGGGTAGGCGTAGCGGTACACGATGTAGACCAGGAACAGGCC
>VBMI01000002.1:5976-11016 GCA_005878955.1 Methanobacteriota archaeon | reverse complement strand
TCCCGGAACGTGAACAGTTCCATCTGGCCCGGGGTGTCGATGAGGAAGTAGTTCGTCCGGAACGTGTCCATCGTCTCTTGGATCTCCCCCGCGTTCATCGCGAGGAGGTCCGCGGCGACGACCTGCGCGCCGTTCGGACCGAGGCCGTGCTCCTCCATCACCTCGGCGAGCCGAATCCAGTCCCGGACGTCGATGTCGATGTCGTACGGGACCCGCTCCGCGCCCGGGTCGAGGTTCACGGTCACGATATCGAGCCCTTGGGAAGCCATCCAATCGTCGAACCCGCGGACCATCGTGGACTTCCCGCATCCCGCGGTGCCGATGAAGTAGAGGTTCCGAGCCACGGCCGCGGGCGAGACCCGCCCTCCGGATAAAGCCTGCGGGCTACGGGTTCTGGGGAGGCCACTGGTCCGGTGGATTCCCGCCCTGCGGCGGCTGCTGCGGGGGCTGTTGCGGCGGGGGCCACGGCTGCTGGGGGGGCATGTATGGCGGCGGGGGCGGAGGCATCGGGGGCCTGTGGCTCCGGGTGACGAGCCACACGATCAGAAAGATCACGAACACGATGATCGCGATCGCTCCCACGCAGAGGATGATGCCCGCCGCGATGATCCCCGCGAAGACGTCCGGGGGCGCGCCGCCCGTGAGCTTGACGAGGGCGACCTGGACGGTCACGGTACCCAGGGGCATCGCCCCGGAGGCGTCCACGTTGTCGATGACCAGAGTGATCTGCCCGGAGGGCGGGGTGTACACCCCGCCGAACTGCGTCCGGTTCAGGAAGCTGCTGATCGCTTGGGTGGTCTGAGGCGGGTCCGCCCGGTACTGCGCGAGCCCTGCGGCGTCGAAGAAGAAGATATCGATACCGTCCGACGTGGACTGGATCCCGTACTGGATCTGGTCGCCCGTCGCAATCGTGAACGTGTACCCCGTCCAGTTGTTGATGGGCAGGTCCACGTTCTCCCCGACCTGGAACGAGACCGTCTGCGTGCTCCCGGTATGGTACGCCGCGGCCGGGACCGCCAAGGCGAGGAGGGCGCTCAGCACGAAGGCAACGGACACACCGGAATTCCAGGGGCATCGCATTCCGTCCAGCCTCGATTCAGGCGTCCGATATTACGGGAGGATAGAAAGGTTTGTCCACGAGTCTCGCCGCGGATACCGACCCACGGCGCCCGTTCCGAATCGAAAACCTCATACGGCCCCACGCCGCTCGTTCACCTCGATGGGCTCCAGCAAGCCCCGTTGCCCGCATTGCGGGGTCTATGTGAAGCCAGAGAACCTCCCGAACCACCTGCGGAACGTCCACCGCGACGAGGCGGGGGCGGACCGCGAGGCCGCGAACGTCCGGGCGTCGGCTCCGACTCGGCCGCGCGCGGCCCGGTCAGCCCCAGCGCCTGTCGGCCGGGGGACTTGGGCGGCGATCGGCCTCGTCCTGCTCGTAATCCTCGCGGGCGGAGCGGTCCTCCGGTGGGGAGGCGTGGGGGGCTCGCCCTACAACTCCACGACCCCGGTAACGGGGATGTGCATCGAGCACTCGAGCCTCGTCTCCCACATACATGCGCACCTGAACATCACAATCCTCGGGAATCCCCAGCCAATCGGGGCGAACATCGGGATCGCGCCGGGGTGCATGCGGCCTCTCCATACGCACGACGGGTCGGGCTGGATCCACATCGAGAGCCCGGTGCCCCACGTGTTCACCCTGGGCGACTTCTTTACCGTGTGGGGGCAGCCCTTTTCCTCGACCGAAATCCTGTCGTACCAGTCGGACTCCACGCACGTCGTGACGATGAGCGTTAACGGCACCCCGAGCCAGCAGTTCCGCGCGCTCACCCTGACGGACCAGATGTACATCGACATCCAGTACACGCAGGTGTGAGGGTGCGATAGGACGGGCCTGACGGAATCCGTCACATCCCCAGAAACCGCTCGAACTAACTGCCTGGCTCGGCGCAGCTCGTCTGGAAGGGGTGCCCTCCCTCAGGCAACTTCTTCACTCTTTGGTTCTTCGCCGCCGAAACGCCTTCTCAGAGTGAAGAAGCTTTTCGAGGCCTCTAACATTCTTTCTGAGATACTCGAGATCCGAATGGAAAAGATCCACTCCTTTCGTCAATCGTGAGAACTCCCGTGAAAACTCGCTCGATCCCAACATCTGTTCCAGGACCTTCACGTGTCTTAGCACTGGTTCAATCCTCAATCGAGTCCAATTTGTCTTGGAACCGAGATTGGAAAAGTTCTCCCTCAATCGCTCAAGGGCCCTTCTCAGTGCGGGGATTTGTGTCCTGTAAACTCTGTCTACCATTCTCTTCACGTCACTGACTTGTTGGCTACTTCCGGTTGCGAGTCGGTTTCCCCCAATCGAACCCGATTCTCGTGAGTTGGTACGGGCCCGAAGGGATTCGAACCCTTGACCTATCGGTCTCCCTCGGCCCACCGGTGTGCGGCGGGCAGGTAAGAGCCGATCGCTCTACCTAACTAAGCTACGGGCCCAGCGCGGCTCGAAAAGACCGCCAATAAATGAACCCTTCGACCCGTCACGGCGGCGGGGGCCAGAAGCCGACGATTACGTCCCCTGGGAGGTACACGACCCTGAGCACCTCTTGCCCGCCGTACGCTACCTGGAACTCGTCGCCGACGGAGAGGTTCCCATCCCCATCCACGTCGTGGAACCGCAGGTTCCCATTTCCAACGTTGTCCGCTAGCGGGTCAATCGAGGCGAGCAGGAGCCCTTGGCGGCTGTAGTTCGCGCGGTAGTCCGTGAGCGGTCGAGCGAGGGAGATCAAGGTGACGACGACGCGCTGCCCCCCGGTCGAGTTGTACTCGAACTGAACCCGGGGGAGAATCGGCAGCGGCTCGTACGGAAGGCCCCTGGGGATGAACACGATCGCGAGCATTGCGAGGAGGACCAGCCCCGCCGTCAGAGAGGCGATGAGGAGCTTCCGTGCGGCGGGCGGGGGCGAGCTCCGCCGCCGGAAGGCGGGTTTCCTCCGGATCACGCGCGGAATACGCACGGCCTCACTCCACGTAGATTGCGGGGCGCCAAGGGATCGCGGACCTTGCCCGTCCCTTCGGGTCGGGGATGCCAGGCGCCTCCGCGTCGAGCACCTCGACCGGGGCCTTCAGCTCTTCAATCAGGAACCGCCCTGCCTCGGTGAGGAACCCCCGCTCGTCGAGGGGCTGCGTGCGGGTCCGGAGGTCCTCGGCCCCGAGGCGGGAGAGGTCGGGGACGACCCGCTTCACGAACGATTGGACCTCTCCGCCCCGGTCGCGCAGCTCGGGGTCGGCCATCAGGGCCTTCATCGCACCCCCGATGTCCAGCCCCTGGGACCCGGCCATCGACGCGATGCGGGCGTATGCGCGGGCCTTCCACGAAGGTGCTGCGTATACAACAATCCGCTTCGGCGTGAGGCCGGTCACCTTCAGGATCTCGCGGACGTCGTCGATCACGGCCCGGAGGTAGCGCTCGGCGGCCTCCGCGCTCTCGTCGATCTCGGAGGCTTTGGACTCCGGGTACGGGGCGTTGGATACGAACCCCCGCCGTCCGGTCCTCCGCCAGACCTCTTCCGCGAAGTGCGGGGCGAACGGTGCGAGAATCTTCGTCTGGACCTCGATGAACCGCCGCAAGACCCGGTCCCGCGGCACCCCGAAGCTCCTTCGGAGGTACCAAGACCACGCGGTGTGCAGGTCGAAGTACCCGTGCCGGAGGGCGTCCCGGTACTCCATCGCCTCCATCGCCTTGCTCGTCGCCGCAACGGAGCGGTTCAAGGCGGACAGGAACCAGCGGTCGACCAAGAGGGCCTTCGTGCGGGTCTTGTGGCGGGAGGTCGCGAAGCGGAACCAGTCCTGTAGACGAGGACCGATGGACTCGACGAAGTCCACGTCGAAGTTC
Organism: Methanobacteriota archaeon; assembly: GCA_005878955.1. Classification (GTDB taxonomy): domain Archaea; phylum Thermoplasmatota; class Thermoplasmata; order RBG-16-68-12; family RBG-16-68-12; genus EA-19. The sequence continues at coordinate 7,130 of VBMI01000002.1, read as the reverse complement.
GGGTCGTCCAAGCCGTCCCCGGCGTAGGCGAACCCCATCCGGACGGCGTCCGCGCCGAACGCCTTCGTCGCCTCCCGGAGGTACCAGACGTTCCCCTTCGACTTCGACATCTTCCGCCCGCCGAGGACGAGGAACCCGATGACTCCGAAGCCGCGCGGCCCCTGCGCCTCCGGGAAGAGGGCGAGGTGGTTGAACAGGCAGAACGTCATGTGGTTCTGGACCAGGTCCTTCCCGGTGTGCCGGAGGTCCACTGGATACCAGTACTCGAACTCCCGCCGCAGGTCCTCGACCGCGCTCTTCCGGATGCCGACATGCTTCGCGATCGCGGCGGGCTCGCCTTCCCCGCGGAACACGTAGTCGAAGAACGCGTCGTCCAGCCGCTTCGCCCACGGGACTTCGGACCGCAACTTCCCTCCCTGGAGGGCGTGGGCGATCGTGTAGTACGACATGTACACCGTGGAGTCCGAGAGGGATTCGATCACCCAGTGGTCGTCCCACGGGAGCTTCGTGCCGAGCCCGTGGTGGTGGCTGCACGGCCAGTCATTCAGCCAATCGATCGTGTGGTCGAACTGCTTCCGGACCGCCTCCGGGTACAGGGTCATCCGGGCGAGGGCGCCATGGGCCCGCCGCTTCCACTCGGGGTCCGAGTAGGCGAGGAACCACTGGTTCTCGACGACCTTGACGATCGCGCGGGTCGTGCACCGGCAAATCACCTCGCGGGACGGCTCCCAGAGGACATCCGCCTGACCATTCGCGCGGAGCTGCCTCTTCACCTCGTCCTTGGCGATCTCCACCCGCATCCCAGCGAACGGCCCGCAGTTCTCGTTCATCACGCCGCCGTAGAATCCGGACCGGTACACTGCCTCCGTCGCGCGGGCGAGGGCCTCCCGTTCGGAGGAGCGGGCGATCCCCAGACGGTCGACGATCTCCTTCGCCGGAAGGGGGCCCCAGCCTTCCGTCCGGATGATTGGTACGGGCGCGAGGGCGCGCACGCGCTCGCCGTCCAGGCGGTACCGCCCGATCGCGGCCTCGTCCGCCTGCAGCTCCCGCAGGGCGACGTAATCGTCGGGCGCGTCCGACGGGACGCTCGTGACAATCCCCGTTCCGCGGCCCTGGTCGATGAACCGGGCCGGGAGCACCGGGATCGCCTTGTT
>VBMI01000002.1:0-5966 GCA_005878955.1 Methanobacteriota archaeon | reverse complement strand
TCCCGGAGCTTCTCGACGGCCGCCGCGTTCAGCACCCACGTCTCCCCGTCCACCCGGGCCTCTGCGTACGTGACCTCCGGGTCGACCCACAGGTTCGTCTGGCCGAACACGGTCTCCGGCCGAACGGTCGCGGCCACGAGGACCCGCTCGCCGGCGGGGAACTTCAGGAGGGTGAACTCCGCGGGAGTCTCCCCCTCCCCCTCGAGCCGGTCGTGGTCCCCGATCGGGGCCTGGTCCCGGGGGCACCAAATGACGGGGTGCTTCCCGAGACGGACGTACCCCCCGTCCTTGAGCCGGCGGAACTGCCATCGCACGAACGCGTCGTACGGGGGGTTCAGGTCCGTTGTAATGAACGAGCGGCGCCAGTCGACCGCGGCCCCGAGGGCCTTGAGGTCGTCCATCGTGGCCTGGGGGAAGACCGAGATCCAGTGGAGGGGGTCCGCGAATTTCTTCAGGTCCCGCTCCTTCACGCCCATCTTCCGAAGGATGTCCAACTGCACCAGGTCCCCGTCCGCGACCCTCCGGGCTGCCCCGACGATCGGGAGCCCCGTGCAGTGGAACGCCTGCGGGTGGAGGACGTTGTACCCGGCCATCCTCCGGTACCGGCTCTGGAACTCGGCCCGGAAGAACGCGATCCCGAACCCGAGGTGCTGGTATCCGTTGACGTACGGGTACGGGACGGTCGCGAACCATTTCCTCTTCCCGGGCCGCGTTCGTGCCTCAAAGACGCGCGCGCGCGCCCACGCGCGTTGCCACGTCTCCTCGACCTTCCGCGGGTCGTACCGCCGAGCCGGCACGCCGCGTTCATCCCGGGGCGCTTGTTAAAGGTTTCCCGGGACGGATTCGAAAGATAGCCGCGATTTCCATCATGTCGCGCCTATAATAATCGAGAATCCAGGCACGGATTGGGCGGCCGGACGCGTCGGACCGCCGCGTCATACGTCGTCCTATAATTGACAAAAGGGTTAATAAAGCCCATCTAGATATGGCCGCGGAAACGTCAACGCACGCTCAGAATCGGTGTGACTCGCGTCATACCGGTCCCGGGCGGCGGGGCGGCGAACGGGATGGACGAGAACGAACGAATCACGCTGCGGCTCGAGCGGGAGAACCTCGAGTTGATCGACCAGTTTCTGTCGACCAACCCGAGCTACAAGAACCGCTCGCAGCTGTGCCGGGATGCGGTCCAATCGTTCATCGAATCCGTGACCCAGGGCGGGAACACCGTCCAGATCCGGGTTCCGAGGTACTACCTCGAGCTGATCGACGCCCTCGTCGCGGACGGCTACTTCCTCAGCCGGGAGCACGCAATCGTGCGCTGCGTCGAGGAGTGGTTCGACAAGGACCGGGTGAAGGAGATCGGAGAGCACCGGAAGGAGATCGGCAAGGCCACCGGCAAGGTCATGTCCGTCTCCACGGGCGAAAGGGACGGGGTGATTCCGCCCTGAGCGTGCGGGGGCGTGCGGGCCAGGGGATTCGGGCCGAGGGGGCGCTTCACGGAAATGGGATGCGTGGGATGCCTGTCAGAAGGGATGGGATGCACACCTTCGTCGCGGCCGAGTTCCCTGGCCTCCCTCGATCCCCGGCAGGGGATCGAGCTCGCGGAGGCCACCGAGCATGATACCGAAGGACAACGTGAGTGACGTCATCAGCGCCCTGTTCGACGAGGCCGTCGACCCCCGAATCACCGTGGTGGGCGTCGGCGGAGCCGGCGGGAACGTCGTGGGCGCCCTGTACGACAGCGATCTGAACGGCGTTGAGACCGTGGCGGTGAACACCGACCCGGCCGGGCTCACGAAGACGGAGGCCGACGTGAAGATCCTCCTGAAGCCCACGGACCGAGAGGACGGTGCGGAGGCCGCGGAGGAGGCGGCAGAGGCGGCCTCGGAGGCGCTCCGGGATGCCCTCTCGACGGACATCGTGTTCGTCGTCGCGGGACTCGGCGGGGCCGCGGGCACCGGGGCGGCGCCCGTCGTGGCCGCCGCCTCGAAGGAGCTCGGCGCCGTCACGGTGACCATCGCGATCCTCCCGTTCTCCATCGAGGGACGGGACGCCCGGGCCCACGAGGGCCTCGACCGTCTCCGCGAGTCGTGTGACTCCGTGATCGTCGTGGACAACAACTCCCTCGCCCGCTTCGAGGACCTGACCCTCCGGGAGGCGTTCGGCCTCGTGAACCGGATGGTCCAGGCCGTAATCGAGGGCGTGCTCGAACACCTCGCGAAGTCCTTCCTGACGACCGTGACGGAGGAGGTGGAGACCGTCGCGCGGGAAATCGAGGAGGAGCCTGCCCCGGTCGCGGTCCACGTCACGGCGCCCTCCGCCACGGTACAGGCCTCGTGGGAGACGCAGCCCGTCACATTCGACGAGCACGGGTTCATCGGATACCGCTAATCTCCTCCCCCAACCACCGCTTGCCTCGCAAGAGGCAAGCCTCTTTCTTTTCATCTCTCAGGGTGCGCCCGGAGGGACGGAGACGAACCTTTATCCTGAAGGCTCAGGTATCGACGCGGGGTTCCTCCTTCATGGCCCGCGACGTGCAAAGCGAGCGGCCCGCGAACTCCTTCAAGTTGACGAAGGTCGGGGTCCGGGGCGTGATGAAGCCCGTCCAGGTCTCCCGCCCGCAGAGAATCGTCACGCTCCCGGCGACGTTCGACGTTTTCGTGGACATCCCCGCAACGCAGCGCGGGTCCCATCTCTCCCGCCACCTGGAGGCGATCGGGGAAATCGTCGACGCGTCCGTCCGCCGGCCGGTCCCGAGCCTCGAGGACCTCGCCGAGACGATCGCGACCGCCCTCCTGGAGCGCCACGAGACCGCCACGCACTCGGAGGTGTGGGCGCGCGCGGACTACTTCCTGGAGCGGACGACGCCGTGGGGCCGCGCGAGCCTCGAGCCGTACCGCCTCGTCGCGAAGGCGATCGCGGAGCGGGGGAAGCCGCCCCGCACACATCGGGCGATCGGCGTCGAGGTCGTCGGGATGACGGCGTGCCCGTGCGCGATGGAGACGATCCGCGACGAGCTCTCCGCGAAAGACCCCCCCGTAAGGGTCCCCGACGGAATGCCGCTCATCACGCACAACCAGAGGAACCGCACGACGATGATGCTCGACGCACCGGAGGACTCCAACGTGGAGGCGGACGAGCTCATCGACATCGTCGAGGCGTCCATGAGTTCGCCAACGTACGAACTCCTGAAGCGGCCGGAGGAGGCCCGCCTCGTCGAATCCGCGCATCGAAAGCCCCGGTTCGTGGAGGATGTGGTGCGGGAGGTCCTCGCGCGCGTCCTGAAGCGGTACCCGGACCTCCCGGATGGCGCCCTCGTGAGCGTGAAGAGCGAGAGCGAGGAGTCGATCCACAAGCACAACGCGTTCGCGGAGAGGACGACGACGCTCGGCGAACTCCGGGCGTGAGCCCGTGATGGCCACCGTGTGCCACGTCTGCGGGGCCCCCACGGTCGCGACGTGCTCGATGTGCGGGCGCCCGACGTGCGAGCGGGACATGGAGCGGTTCTCGCGGATGTGTGCGACCTGCCTCGCCCCGAGGCGGGGTGCAAAGGCCTAAGACCGCCCGCGCGCGTCCGTGGGCCGCCGTGTCCGCCTTCGCCCTGTGTGCGGTCTGTCTGCAACCCGGGTTCTACGTGTGCGAATCCTGCGGGAAGCCCGCGTGCGACCGGCACTACAACCCGAAGACCGGGCTCTGCGCCGCCTGCGAGGGAGGAAGAATCGTCGAGCTCCCGCCGTCGTGACCGCGCTAGGCGAGGAGCCGCTTCGCCTCGTCCGACGTGAGGCCGATCGCCTTCAGCGCGTAGAGGAGGGCCTTCTGGGCGATCAGGTCCTTCGTCTTGTCGTCCAGGAACTGCTCCATCACGACGGGGGCCTTCGCCTTGTAGTTGACGGCGAACTCGGACCAGTAGTACCCGGCGTTCTCCTTGTCGCACTCCGCCGCCTTGTTGTAGTACTGCTCCGCCTCATTGAAGCGGCCGATGTCCATGGAGAAGCTCGCGAGCGCCTCGAGGAACTGCGGGTGCTCGGGCTCGATCTCGACCGCCTTCTTGTAACAAGCGAGGATGTCGTCCGGTTCCATCTGCGGCAGCCCGAGGGCGGACTCCGCCTTTCCGAACCAGGCGACGGGATTCTTCGGATCCTCCTTCGCGGCCTTGTCGAAGTGCTTGAACGCCTCCGGATAGTCGAGTGCGCTCAGGGCCTGCTCGCCCGCCTGGATCTCCGCGTCCGCGCCCGCCATCGTCCCGACCTTGGGGCGGGATGCCGGGGGCCCGCCATAAAGGTTCTCGCGTGGTTCTCGCTTCGTTTGTGCACGACTCTGCGCGGCAAGAGTCGAATCGAGACGGAAGAGTTGGTCTTATTCAAGACCAACCGGCTTGTTGCCTGCGGCGCCGCCAATGCGTATCCGATCACGGAGAGAATCAAGGCGCGGGGCGATAGAGGACCCCGCTCGCTACTCCCTGAGGATACGGTCCTTGCACACAGAGTTGGTCTTATTCGAGACCAACTCAGCTTGGCGGAACGGACTCCATAGGTCATCGCCTACCTCAGCGCCTTCCGGTTCCGAAGCCAATCGAGGTCGCTCAGGTACAGCTGTCGAATGTCCGTCATCCCCTCGATCGCCATCACCGTACGCTCGAGGCCCAGGCCCCACGCGATCACGGGCGCGCCCAGGCCGAACGGCTCCGTGACCTCGACCCGGAACACGCCGCTCCCCCCGAGCTCGATCCACCGGCCGTCCGGAAGCATCCCCTCGGGCTCCATGCTCGGCTCCGTGTACGGGAAGTACCCGGGGCGGAACTTCACCCGTTCAAAACCGAGGCGTTTGTAGAACTCGCCGATCGTCCCGAGGAGCATCGAGAGGGACGCGCCCTCCTCCATGATCACGCCCTCGATCTGGTGGAACTCCGGGAGATGCTTCCAGTCCAGCGCGTCCCGGCGGAAGTTCCTGCCGATGATGAACGCTTTCTGGGGAGGGCGGGGGTGGTCCGCCAGGTACTTCAGGGTGATCGGGGTCGTGTGGCTCCGGAGGACCGGCCGCTCCGCCTCCCTGCGGTCCCACGTGTACCGCCACCCCTCGCTCCCCGTGCGGCCGCCGGTCTCGTGGACCTGGGAGACCCGCTCGACAATCGCGTCCTCGGGCAGGCCGACGGCGGGCCGGGCGTCCGTGTACAGGGTGTCGAGGACGTCCCTCGCGGGGTGGTCCTGGGGCTGGAACAGGGCGTCGAACACCCAGAACGCGGGCTGCACCCAGTCCCCCGCGACCTCCGTGAAACCCATCCCGAGGAAGATCCGCCGGATCTTCTCGATGTACTCTGCGAGGATGTGGGCCTTCCCCGGATGGATCGACGGCGCGAAGGCTCGGACGTCGTAGGGCCGGATCTCGACCTCCCGCCACCGGCCGGACCGGATCAGCTCCGGGGTGAGCTGGGCGACCTCCTCTTTCAGTTCGAGTCCGCCGGCGACGACCTTCAGGCCCGCGTCCGTGAGCGCGATCTCCCGCCGGACCGCCTCGCGCTCGGCGACAATATCGCGGCGGGACCGGAGGTCCTTCAGGACGGCGGGGTCCACCTCCTCCTCTGCGAGCGGCGCCTTCGAGAGGCGGGCGATCACCTCCTCGTCGCGCCCCTTTTCGTTGAGCGCGGCGTCCCCGCGGTCCGTGACGCCGACGACGGTCCCCGAAGGCTCGCGCTCGACGGTGGCCCACCCCTTCTTCCGCATCCACCCGAGGGCGATGGAGAACTCCTGCTCGGTCATTCTCGCCCGCTTCCGCAGCGCCTCGAGCTCGGCCTTCCCGTGGGCCTTCCGGAGCTCCCGCAGCAGCCTCCGCTCCGGTAGCGCCTTCGTCGCCCACGCCTTCTTCGCGAGGCGGTACTCGCGACGGACCCGCTCCTGCATCGTGACGAGGCCCTTGGACACGAGCCACGAGGCCGCGTTCATCACCTCGACGAGCTCCTTGAACCCGCC
>VBMI01000001.1 GCA_005878955.1 Methanobacteriota archaeon | reverse complement strand
GAACAGCAAGATCCCGCGGATCGTCCCGCGCGGGAGGTGGAGGGGCTGCTTCACGGGCACGGACGTGGGCACGACGGGCGCGCTGGGCGGCGCCGTCGACCGCACCCCGAAGTAGAACGCGACGACGAGCAGGGCGGAGTCCACGAGCACGGGCAATGGGGAGAAGTCCTTCAGCACGAGGTACCACAGGCTGCCGCACAGGACGAGCGCGAGGATCGCCCGGACGCTGCCGACGGGGAGGGCGAGCGGGGGCCGGACCGGGGTCGGGATCGGGACCGCCATCGCTCCTCGACCGCGCGGATGATGCGGTCCGTGTATAGAGGTTTCGCGGGGAAACCTCATCTCCCTCCGAGCGGTATCCCGCTCCCGCAGCGGACGGCCCATGACGTTCAGCATCGTCGCGTTCGACCGGGAGACGAAGGACCTCGGCGTCGCGGTCGAGTCGAAGTTCCCCGCGGTCGGAAACGCGGTTCCGTTCGCCCAGGCGCGCGTCGGCGCGGTCGCCACGCAGAGCTACGCAAACACGACGTACGGTCCCCGGGGGCTCGCGATGCTGAAGCGGGGGACGAGCCCGAGGAACGCGATCCTCGCCCTCACGCGCGGGGACCGGGAGCGCTCGAAGCGGCAGGTCGGGATCGTGGACGCCCGCGGACGCGCGGCCTCGTACACGGGGAAGGACTGTCACGAATGGGCGGGCCACGTCGTGGGCCGCGGGTACGCGTGCCAGGGGAACCTGCTGGCGGGCGAGGGCGTCGTGCAGGCGATGGCCCGCGCGTACGAGGCGACGGAGGGCGACCTCCCGGTGAGGCTCCTCGCGGCCCTCGTCGCCGGCCAGGACGCGGGCGGGGACCGCCGGGGGCAGCAGTCGGCCGCCCTCCTCGTCGTGAGATCCCGTGGCGGCTACGGCGGGTTCAACGACCGGTGGATCGACCTGCGCGTGGACGACCACCGCACGCCGATCGACGAGCTGCTCCGGATCTTCAACGTCTACGACCTCACGATGCTGACGCGGGAGGACCCGAAGAACCTCGTCCCGATCACGCCCGAAATCACGCGGGTCGTGCAGCGGTTCCTGAAGGGGGCGGGCTTCTACACGGCGGAGGTCCACGGCCGATGGGACGCGGGGACCCAAGGGGCGCTCGAGGCCTGGATGGGTGTGGAGAACCTCGAGCAGAAGGTCCGTCACGACGGGAACCTGTGGGGCTCCGTCTGGCGGTACATCCAGGAGAAGGCGCGCGGCCAATAAAGAGGACGCGGGGCCCACGCGGGGCCCGGCGTCGAAGGAATTTGGGCTCCCCGTAACGGGGCCCGACGGGTCCATCGACGTCGAAAGTATTTCAAATCACCGACGGCGCGGCGCGACGTTCGCTAGGGCGCCCGCCACGCGACGCGGCCCGCGATGATCGTCCGCTCGACATGAGTCTCGCGAATCGTTTCCGGTTCCTGCCAAGCGTTGCCGGACAGGATGACTGCGTCTCCTCGCTTACCCACCGCGAGGGTCCCCCCGTCGGTCTCGTCGAACGCCGCGAACGCCCCGCCGACCGTGTACGCGGCGACCGCCTGGTCCATCGTGATCCCCTGAATTCCGAATGGAGCATTCACCGCCCAATGGATTCCCTCCATGGGGCCATACGGCATCCCGTCGGACCCGAACGCGAGGACGACTCCTTTCTCCAGAACCTCGCGGTACGGGTTGTTCCGGGCGGTCCGTTCGAACCCGAGCCGCTTCTCGTACATGCCGCCGGGTCGGGACCATTGCCCGATGAAGTTCGGCTGGCACGACGCGATGATCCCGTTGCGGGCCATGCGCTCGACGTGCTCCGGATGGAGGAGCTCCGCGTGCTCGATCCGGTGGCGCGGCCCCGCCTCGGGCGCCACGGCTTCGATCGTCTCGATGACGAGTTCAATCGCGCGGTCCCCGATCGCATGCACCGCCGACGGGAACCCGGCGGCGTGGATCCCCGCGAGGATGTCGCGAAGCTCCCGCGGCGGGTGGATCAGCATCCCGCTCTCCGTCGGGTCGTCCTTGTACGGCTGGAACAGCGCGGCGGTGCGCGCTCCCAGGGAGCCGTCGCCGAACACCTTCACCGCCCCCAACCGCAACCACTCGTCGCCGAACCCCCGTGACAGCCCGGCCGCCGCGAGATGCGGGAGGAGACGATCGCGAGCCATCAGGGTCGCCCGCAGCGGGAGGGCCCCTCCCGCTTTCGCGATCTGGTACGCCCGGATCTCGTCCGCCCCGACGACATCGTGGACCGTCGTGATCCCGAGGGACAGCGCCCGGGTCGCGACCTCCCTGAAGTTCCGCGCGAGCCTCTCGGCCGATGGCCACACGACGTCCCACATCGCCTCGAGTGCGTCCTCCTTCAGGACTCCGGTGGGCCGACCCGCCGAAGTCGCGTCGAACCCCCGCGTCCCCAGGGGGATCTTGAGGAGACCGAGCGCGGCGGAGTTGACGGACGCCATGTGCCGATCCACGCGGACCGCCGCGATTGGCACGTCGGGCGAGGCCCGGTCGAGGTCCTCGCAGGTGAGGTAGCGGGCCTCTGGCCATCGGGACTCGTCCCAATCGTCCCCGACGACCCACTCGCCCGGCCCTGCGTGGGGGACGGCCGCCCGCAGGACATCGAGCGCCGCCGCCATCGGGGCACAACCTCCGAGGTCGACGTTCCCCACCCGCGAAGCGGACTCCATGAGGTGGGCGTGCGCGTCGATGAACCCCGGGACGACGACCTTCCCGCCGAGTTCGACGACCTCCGTCGTCTTTCCCGCCCATTTCTCCGCCTGCGCGTTCGTGCCCACGGCGACAATGCGACCTCCGCCGAACGCCACGCCATGGGCCCGGGGCCGCGCGGGGTCCATCGTGTGGACCTCCCCGTCGACGAGGACAAGGTCCGCGTCCGTCATTTGGCGGGCTCGAGCTTTTCGAGGCGTGCCGCGGCCTCCCGGAGGGTCTCGTCCTTCCTCGAGAACATGAACCGCACGAATCGCCGTCCGTCGGCGGGGTCGGAATAGAACGAGCTGCCGGGCACGACCGCGATCCCGATCTCCTTCACGAGGTGGTCCGTGAACGCCCAGTCGTCCGCGAACCCGAACGGCGTGTGGTCCGCCACGATGTAGTACGCGCCGTCCGGGCGGGTGACCTCAAACCCGACCGAGCGCAAGGCCTCCCACAGGAGGTCCCGCTTGCGGGCGTACATGGCGGCGAGCTCGGTGTAATAGGAGTCTGGGAACCCGAGGGCGACGGCCCCCGCGATTTGCAGCGGGTGGGGCGCGCCCACGGTGAGGAAGTCGTGGACCCGCTTCATCGCGTCCGCGATCGTCTTCGGTGCGATCGCCCAGCCTACCCGCCAGCCCGTGACGCTGTACGTCTTCGAGATCCCGTTGATCGTCACCGTGCGGTCCGCCATCGAGCCGAGGGTGGCGATGGAGATGTGGGCCTTTCCGCCGTACGTGATGTGCTCGTAGATCTCGTCCGTTATCGCGAGGGCGCCGCGGTCCTCGACGAGGTCCGCGATGAGCTTCAGCTCGGACCGGGAGAAGACCTTCCCCGTCGGGTTGTTCGGCGTGTTCAGTACGATCGCCTTCGTCCTCGGCGTGAACGCGGCCTTCAGGGCCTCCTCGTCGAGCTCCCACGACGGCCAGGCCATCGGAAGGAAGATCGCCCTCGCCCCGCTCACGATCGCGTCGGGCCCGTAGTTCTCGTAGAACGGCTCCGGGATCACGACCTCGTCCCCGGGGTTCACAACGGAGAGCATCGCCGTCATCATCGCCTCCGTCGAGCCGCACGTCACGACCACGTTCGCCTCCGGGTCGGCGTCGATCCCGTTGAAGCGCTTCGCCTTCGCCGCGATCGCGTCCCGGAGGGGCTTGGCGCCCCAGGTGATCGCATACTGATGGTGCGGGCCCTCGAGGGCGGCCCGCGCCGCGTCCACAATCTCCCTCGGCGGGTCGAAGTCGGGGAAGCCCTGCGCGAGGTTGATCGCGTCGTGCCGGGCGGCGACGCGGGTCATCTCCCGGATCACGCTCTCGGGGAAGTGCTGGACCCGGTCTGCGACGCGGGCGTCCGCGATCCGGAACCCGAACGCAGGGACGCCGCGAGCGCGCTTCGCCACTGGGACCCCTCAGGGCCGGCGATGGAGGGTCCGTGGAAAAACATGTCGAGCGGACCTCGCCCGAAACTCTTTTCGCGCGGGGGACCCGTGGCGCCTGCGTGGCCTCGGAGACGGAGCTCGCCTACCTCTTCGCCGGGCTCCTGGCGATCAGCGCCGTGATCCTCCTGTTCCTCCCGCTCGTCCGACACGTGCGGCTCTTCTCGGAAAGCCGCTTACTGTCGTGGCTCGTGGCGATCGCCATCTTGGCGGTCGGATTCGGCGCGGTGGCCCTGGTCCTGCTCGCGATCTCGGATCCTGCATACTCGCTGCCCGTTCTCGCCGTGACCGCCGCGCTCAGGATCGCATCGCCCACACTCCTCCAACGAAGGGTCAAGGACCGATTCGAGACGGCTCGGGCATGGCCCGTCCTCAGGTTCCTGGTGGCGGCCGTATACCTCTCCCTCGCGGGCCTGCTCCTCTACGAGCTCGCCCTCCTCGTGTCCGTGGGGCGGCCTCCGGGGCCCGCCGTTCTGAGCGAGCAGCTCGTCATGGCCCTCGGGGCCTCGACCCTCCTCGTGCGCTTCGCCCTGCGAGCGAGGCCACGGGACCAAGAGCGTCTGTGGCCCGTCTGGCTCGCGGCGATCCTCTTCGCCGTCGCCTTCGTCGTCGTCGCCCCCTACGCGTTCCCGGCGTTCGCGGTGGCGTACCTCGCCTCGGGTCTCGTTGGGTGGATCCTCGGAGTGGTCGCCATCCGATACGATTGGTAATCCCTCCCTCGGCGAATACTTGTCCGAGGCCAGCGGCGCGCCGTCATAATCTGCTCCAAAAGACGGATATTCGTCCGGGCGAATTTTGACGGTCGATGATGAAGGTCTCGCAGCTGCGGATCTACACGATCCAGCACGGCAAGATGGACGAGTGGATCCGGGGCTGGCGGGACGGCATCGTCCCCCTGAGGCGGAAGCACGGCTTCCGTGTCGAGGGCGCCTGGGTCGTGCCCGAGGAGAACCGGTTCGTGTGGATCCTCGTGTACGAGGGCCCGGAGGACTGGAACGCGAAGGACGCGGCTTACTACGCCTCGCTGGAGCGGAAGGCGCTGGACCCGGACCCCGCGCGGTTGATCGCCAGGGCCGAACAGTGGATGCTCCTGGCCGTCCCGAGCGCGTAGGCGGGCGCCGCGGGCGTGCCTCGACCTGCGAGGTCGGTCACGCGCAACCCGCAGGGGACGGGAGAACGCTCAAGTCGCGATGCTCCATCGGCACCCGATGCGGTCCTACGACTTCTGGCGGGTGGACGTGTTCGCGGACCGCCCGCTCGAGGGCAACCCGCTGGCCGTGTTCCCGCGGGCGCAGGGGTTGACGGACGAGGAGATGCTTGCAATCGCGCGGGAGATGAACCTCTCGGAGACGACGTTCGTCCTCCCTCCGTCGAAGGGCGCGGACTACCGGAATCGGATCTTCACACCGGGCGGCGAGCTCCCCTTCGCGGGCCACCCGTCCCTCGGCACCGCGTACGTCGCGTACATGGAGGGACTCCTCCCGCACCGGGAGGGTGTCCTCGGCGCGCAGCAGGAGGTCGTGATCGGTGTGCTCCCCCTCGAGCTCGAAGTGGCGGGCGGGAGCGTGGAGCGGGTCGTGATGACGCAGGGGACGCCCCGCGCCGGGCGGCGAATCAAGAAG
>VBMI01000130.1 GCA_005878955.1 Methanobacteriota archaeon | reverse complement strand
CGGGTCGCCCGTCCGCAAAACTCTTATTGTCGCTCACCCCCTCGTCCGGACGATGCTGGGAGGACTCCCGTCGGCATCGGTCCCCTGTTGGCTCGCCGCCGCGATGATGGTCTCGCTCTCCTTCACCGTGGCCCCAGGGGCGGGCGCCGCGGGCGGGCCGCCGTACCCCTCGGGGACCGTGGACGTCCCGCCCGGCGGGGATCTGCAAGCGGCCCTTAACCAGGCGCTGCCGGGCGACATAATCCGCCTCGCGGCCGGTGCCACGTACACGGGCCCCTACACGCTGCCCGTCAAGACCGGGAGCGCCTACATCACCATCCGCACGGACGCCTCCGACGCCGCGCTGCCCCCGCCGCGCACCAGAGTCAATCCCTCCCATTTCCCGCTCCTCGCCCGGGTCGTGGCCCCGTACGGCTCCGTCTTCGCCTCTGCATCGGGGGCGCACCACTATCGCTTCCTCGGCCTCGAGCTCGCGCCGACCCCCGGCACATTCCTGTACAACGTCGTGCTCCTGGGCAACGGGGCCGAGACCGCGGTCGCGGACCTGCCCCACGACATCGTCTTCGACCGCTGCTACATTCACGGGGACCCGGTCGCCGGGAGCCGGCGGGGAATCGCCCTGAACGGCCGGAACATCACGGTCGTCGACTCCCGCATCTCCGACCTCAAGGAGGTCGGCGCGGACTCCCAGGCCCTCGCGGGATGGGGCGGCGCGGGGCCGTTCACGATTGTCAACAACTACCTGGAGGGCGCGGGGGAGAACGTGCTGTTCGGCGGCGCGGACGCGAACATCCCGGGGCTCCTGCCCACGGACATCGTCGTCCGGCACAATCACGTGTACAAGCCCCTCCGGTGGAGGGTCTCGGATCCGAGCTTCGAGGGGACGCACTGGAGCGTCAAGAACCTGTTCGAGCTGAAGGTCGGGCGTCAGGTCGTCGTCGAGGGCAACGTATTCGAGCAGAACTGGGTCGACGCGCAGGTCGGGACGGCGATCCTGTTCACGGTCCGGAACCAGGACGGGGGGTCGCCCTGGTCGCAGATCGACCACGTCACCTTCCGGGACAACATCGTGCGCCACGCCGGGGACGGGTTCAACGTGCTCGGGTACGACAACAATTACGCTAGCCGGCAGACGAACAACATCACGATCTCGAACAATCTCCTGTACGACCTGAATGTGAGCTGGGGCGGCTGGGGTGCCTTCGCCCTGGTCCTCAACGGCACGAACAGGGTCACGCTGGACCACAACACGGTCCTGCAGGGAGGGCACGTCCTCATCGGGGACGGTCCCACGCCCAACACCGGATTCACCTTCACGAACAACATCTCGCCCCACAACGAGTATGGAGTGTTTGGGAGCGGGCGTGCCTCCGGGAACGACTCCCTGGACGCGTACTGGCCGGGGGCGGTCTTCCGGAGGAACGTGATCCCCGGCGCGCCCGCGGCGTATTATCCGACGGACAACTTCTATCCTGCCCGTATGGCCGATGTCGGCTTCACGGATCTCGCGGGGGCGGACTACCACCTTGCATCCGGATCGCCCTACAAGGGCGCAGGCTCGGACGGGAAGGACATTGGGGCGGACATCGACGCCGTGGAATCCGCGACGTGCGGCGCGATCAACGGAACCTACTGCACATCCTCCGGTCCGAGCGAGCCATCGAGCCTTCCCGTGTTGTTGCCAATCCTTCTCGTGGTCGTCGCGGTCGTACTCATCCTGTGTGCGCTTTTCCTCGCCCGGCGTCGGCGACGGCGGACGGGAGGTGCGTGACCCCGGTGTGGCCGAGGTCACGCTGGGAGGAGTCGTCTTGAATGTCGTCTACTTCGCGTGGATTTGGATGTTCCCTCCCGCGAGGTAATCCTCGGCGTTGTACCCGGTCTCGGTAATCGAGAGCCGGAAGTAGTCGACCCCGTGTCCCGGCTCGCCGTTGTCCTCCACGTAGCAGGTGTAGGTGTAGTCCCCGGAACCGTCGATCATCGCGTGTCCGGTGAACTGGCGCCAGTTGCCCTCGCCTGTGTACGTGTCGACGGATGTGGCCTTGACGTGCATGCCGTCGCCGTGGTCGATGAAGTTCAGGTTGCCCCGGAGCGGCTGGTCGTTGCCGGGCTTGTAGCCCGCGACGAAGCCGAAGTTCGCGTGGTACCCCTTCTGCCAGATCCACCCGCCGCCCGTGACGAAGTCATGGGGCTGGGTCTCCCCACAACCCCCGCACCCGCCCTCGTTTCCGATCGTGATGTCGCTGTGCGCGCTGGACACGACGATCTCGATGCCCTGGAACCAGAGGTGGAGGGCGTTCACGGTGATGGAGTTGCACGTCTCGGTCTGGAGGGTCAGCTGCTCGTTGATGACGAGCGTGAAGACGCCGACGACGTAGTAGTTCTGATTCGGCTGGCCCGTGACGACGACCTCGTGGCCGCCCACCCACAGGCTGGAGATCTCGCTCTCCCCGAAGATCCCGGAGGTCGTTGCGACCGTGTGCGACCGAACGAACTCCGCCCGGACCTCCGCCGCGGTGTTCGGTACCAACACGACGTCCGAGCTCGAGGCCTCGCTCTCCGCGACGCCGTCCAGTCCGCTGGTCACGGATAGCAGGACCGCGGCCGCCGCGGTGCCTGTGTCGACCGAAACGGGGGTCGCAGAGATGAAGCCCCCCTCCGGGGGAAGCGGCCCCGTATCGGCGAACGTCGTATCGCCCGCCGCATGCACCCATACGCCGATCGCCCGCCCGCTGTACCCGCCCGTGCACGGCGGGGCCTCCCAGGCGGTAGCCACGGGGGGCAGTGCCATGACGAACGCGAGGGCGACGACGGCTGCCGTGATCGCGATATCCTTGACGACACCTGAGCCGAACTTGGAGATTGCCATGCACGATGTTACGAGGTAGGATGGCTTAAGCGACGAACCGTGGGGTGTAACGGGGTGTGGTCGCTCGTGCGGTATCGACCGCAACGCCCGTCATACGATCGTCGCCTTCCACGCCCCCCCGTTGAACCGCCGGACGATGATCACGGAGCGCAGGTAGTACTCCACGGGGAGCGCGATCCAGACCCCGAGCACGCCGAGGCCCAAAGCATAGCCGAGCAGCGCAGAAAGCGGGAGCCGGAGCCCGTAGGTGCCCGCGAGGGAGGCGTACAGGGGCCACTTCGTGTCCCCCGCCCCTCGTAGGGACCCGGAGAGGGTGAAGAACAAGCCGATTGCGGGGATCGATGTCGCGTGGACGCGGATGAACGTCACGGCAAGGTCATGGGCGATCCCGGGCCCGACGAACGCGAGGGCGATCCAGTCCGCGAACGCGAAGTTGAAGAGCGCGAGGGCGCCCATGATGAGGATCGAGAGCTTCGTCGCCTCCCGGGCGGTCCGGTCGGCCAGTTCCGCGTTCCGGGCGCCGAGGTTCTGTCCGACGAGCGCGGACGAGGCGATGCTCATGCCGAGCCCCGGCATGAAGACGAAGGACTGAATCCGCAGCCCGATCTGGTGGGCGGCCACCGCGTTCTGTCCGAATCCGACGACCATGACGATCCACACGAGGAGGCCGATCTGGAAGGCCAGCTGCTCCGTCGCGGCAGGGACGCCGATGCGGAGGATGCGGCGGATCGTCCCCCAGTCGAGGAGAGGCGCCTCCCGGTGGAGGCCGATCCCGAGGCGGTGCCGCAAGAACAGGAGGACGAAGAGCGTCGCCCCGGTCGTGTACGCGATTGACGTGCCGATCGCGGCGCCGTTGATCCCGAGGCGGGGGAATCCGAAGTTCCCGAAGATCAGGTTCACGCCGTTCCCGAGCGCCGCGATGTCCGCGACGCCCAGTCGGCCGACCATGACGAGGTCGATCGTCCCGGCGAGGACCTCGAGGAAGTTCGCGATGATGACGGGCCACGCGAGGTTCAGGACGGACCGGCGGATTTCGCCGAACTCGCCGGAGAAGAGGCCCACGCCCGCGCCGAACCCGGGGCCGGACATCAACGTTGTGCCCCGTGAGGCTTATGTAGGGGGACTAATTACGACGGCGCGAGGTCACGGTTGAAACGCAGTTCTCGCGCATGGAAGAAGCGCGGAAAGATGCGGTGGAAGTGGCGCAAGAAGCGGATGCGGCGCCGCAAGCGCGAGCAGAAGATGCGACAGCAGTGACGCCCTGGCCTTCCCCCCGGGAGAAAAACTACATACGCACCCGGCGATTCCGAAGGCCCAAGGGGACGTAGGCTAACCCGGCAGACTGGTGGGCTCCAGTTATGGGCATGACTTGCGCAGGGTTCGCTGACTCCATGATGAATGACTGGAGCGAGGACCCGTCGTTCCGTGAAACGGGCGGGGTCGCACCCCGCCTGGTGGAAACCCGCTGATCTGGGTTCAAATCCCAGCGTCCCCACCACCCTCTCCGCTCGGGCCGCAGGGTCCCCGGCCAGAGACTCCTTTCGCCACGGTTGCGCAGAGTCGTCTCATCCTCCGGGAGTCGGAGAGAAGGATGGAATCGCGGCGGAGATCAAAGACGGTCCGAGAACGAGTCGCTACGCTCCAGCGTCAGGACGGCCCCGGCTTTCGATGCAGCTGGAGATTCCTGTCGCCGAGCACGAGTCGCATTGGCGAGTACCTGGTCAAGTGCCGCTCGAACGTCCGGAGCTTCACGCATTCGAGACCGAAGCTCTCCAGCCAGTCCTTCAGGGCGAGCGGGTAGTATCCATCGTGTCGGTACCGGACGCCGAAGTTCTCGAACTCGAAGGGCTGTGTCAGAGGTTTCCGTGCGACGAGCCTCCGGAGGTACTCGCGGAACCCGCTGTACGGCAACGGCGTCGTGAGGAGGAGATGGCCTCCGCCACGGATCGCGGCCACCGCGTTCCGCACGGCCACGTCCGGGTTCCGGAAGTGCTCGAGGACCTCGGACATCAAGACGACGTCGAACATCGGGGTAGGCGTGTATCTCTCGATGTCGGCTTCCTCGAACGTGACGTCGACGCCCGCAACCCGGGCCTTGGCCCGCGCCTTCTCGACGAGAGCCGTGGAGATGTCGATGCCGTGAGCGCGACCGCCCATTTCGCAGTACGGCACGGTGTACACGCCGTCGTTGCAGCCGATGTCCAAGAGCCTCGCACGGGACCTCGCGAAAGGTGCCAGTTCCCGGAGGACGGTGCGGTACCGCACCCGACCGAGCCGGCTCGCGTAAACCGTTGCCGTCTCTTCGTATTCGTGTCCGAGGCGGTCGTAAAACTCCCGGTATCCCTCGGGCGTGTCCATGACCGACTTGGATTCTGCCATCGCAGGGGCAGATGCGATCTGGGCGATAATCATCCTATCGCTTGCCCCTCGCGACCTGCCCTCGGGCCGCCTACTTCAGAGCGTTTTCGGGGGCTTCCCCAATTCCGATCTGGACCTGGGCGTGTTGCAGCCGGAAGGAAGCCAGCGGCATGATTGCAGGGTTGTTGTGGATCTCGACCCGGGTGATGTATTGGAAGAGCGCGGGGAGGAAGCTCACCGTGACACGGTACACGACCAACGCGCCGATCCGGGCGGTGAAGCTCTGGTCGAGCGGGCTGGACGAGTAGGTCCCGGCCACGCTCAGTCCCGCCATCGTGTTGTTGAAGAACCGGAACCAGGCGAGTCCGTACGGGGACGTGTGGTTGATCCAGATCACGGCGTTATTCGGGAACAGGTCGTACGTCTGGAGGTCGCTTGCGAACAACCGGCTGTTCACGACCTCCGTGCTCGACCCGGAAGCGCTCCCGCTCCCATAGAGCGAGACGATGTCGAACCCGATTCGCAGCGAGTTGTTCACCCGCGTGACCTGGAACGTGGGTTGGGCCCGGATGATCTGGCCGTCGGACTGGGAACGGATGACAGCGCCGTTCTCGTACACGATTTTCTGCGGGGGGTTGTATCGGTTCGGGACGTCGAGGACGATGGAGCCGTTCGATTGCTCGCGGACGCGGGTCCGGAGGTCCGCGCCCGACGGCGTGTGGATGAGATAGTCGAACTGCACGGTGAACGGTCCCGCATCGGCATCGGAGGACAGCGTCCCCACGGTCGGCGTGGCGAAGATGGGGACCCCTTCGGCCCCCAACGTGACGCCCGAGGATGTGGTGATGGGGACATAATCGCTCTTCGCGAGCTGCGAGGAGAGGATCTGGAGATCGATGGCTCCCTTCAGGCCCCCGAACTGTCCGAGCGCCCCGGTCATGTGCGCCTCCTCGGAGTCCTTCATCCAGACCGGGACGTATTGGTTCACGATCATGCTGAGGAACGACAGGAACACGAGGAGGGCCATCAGCGTGCCCACGGTCGAGGCGACGCCTTCCTCGTCTTCTCGAAGGTTGCGAACCAAAACGCGCATGGGGTCACCTGGGAAGAGCCCCGGTGGGCATTCCGCCCGCCATCCTGGAGGACGCTATTTATACGTGTCGAGCTAAGAATCACTCCTTGAGAACGAGGCTCACTTTCTCCATGGGATGAGGGACCCAGGCGCGTCGGCCGAGACACGACCCGCAGTCATTCTCATCCGCAGAAACGTGCCAACGCGCGCTGCCCCTGACGGGCTTCCCGCTTAGGGTTCGACGCGACGTTCCTCACACTCGCCTATCACCGGTGGTAGTTACCGCGAACCTTTTAAATATCGTCGGAGGGGCTCCGCGAATATCTTCCTCCGCGTAGGGAGGCTACCTCATGCGAGTCCTCATCCGCAGGGATGTGTCGGGCGTTTCGGAAATTGTGGGTACGATCCTCATCCTGATGATCACCGTGGTGCTGTTCTCCGTGATCATCCTCTGGGTCGGGAATTTCCCCACCCCCACGGCGCAGAATCGGCTCGACGTACTGGCCCAGATGGAGCCGATCTACAACGGGTTCGGCGTGGAGATTGGGGTGAACATCACGCTCGTCCACCGCGGAGGCGAGGCCCTGACGCCGGGGCCGACCCTCATCTATGTGACGTCTCAGCGGGGCGCGGGACCCCGCCAGACGGACTTCGTCGTTCTCCACCGGTGGAATGGCTTCCTGGCGACTCCGAGCGGACTCCTCGACGGGAGCGACAGCGTGTGGGAGATCGGCGAGCGCTGGGCCTACAAGAACTTCGCACTCCTGACGTCCGACACGATCCATATCGCAATCGTTGATACCCTCAAGAGCACCGTGCTCTGGGACGGCTCGATGAACGCCGTGCAGGGATCCCGCCCACCCGTGTTCGTCGACAAGTGGGCGGACGGGGTCCCGGCCACGGACCTAGTCGACCCGGTCCAGGCCAACTCCGGGTTCTATCTGTACGCGAGAGTCGCGGACCCGGACAACGACCTAAACCCGGCCATGGTATTCGCGACGATCACCGGGTGGTACGGGTCGGGCACGCCGTGCGAGGCCCCGCTCCAGATGCGCGACGATGGCATCTTCCCGGATGCGGTCGCGCTGGACGGAGTCTTCACGATCGGCGGCAGCGTATGCACGAACCGGCCGTTCCCGCCCCTCTCCTGGTCCGGCTCGATCATTCTGATGAACGCCACGGACCTCCGGGGACACCAGACGACGACCCGGTTTGTCCTGGACGTCGTGCAGCAGACATCGGGCGGCGGCGGTACAACGAAGATCCCGAGCGAACTGTGGCAGTACATCGGATACGTCCAGATCCGGACCGGGGAGGTCTGGACCACGAACTTGAACAGCCCCTACTCCACGACCACGACGTACCAGCCTTACCGGATCACGAAGGACCAGCTCAACGGGAACGGCGGAGCGCTCTTCCACTTCAAGATGGCGAACCACGGGAACACGACGATCTTCATCGACGGCTGGACGATGGCGTACTACAAGAGCTCGCAGTCGTCGAGCGGCTTCCCGCTGTTCGTCGTGGCGCCCTGCGATGCGACGAAGCCGGCGAACGCGGGCGGCATCGGGGCCTATCCGGGGACGACTGCCAACCCGAACGACTTCCAGTACGCCCACGGCGGAGTGACACCGTCACCGGCCGGGTGCAAGTCCACCACGCCTCCGAGCGTGTTCGACATCAACCCGCTGGACCAGGAGGTCGGGGGGACCCCGTACATCGTCCTCGTCTCGGCGAAGACCCCCTTCAGCAGCCAGTGGCCCCAGCAGTTCGGGACCGACTCGCTGTTCATCAACATCCTCCTCTCAGGCATGGCGGGGCCCTCGAACTACACGTACCAGATGCTGATAGGCGCCGGATCGAATCCGTTCGGTTGCTCGGGACTTGGGCCGGCGTACAACCCCATCAACCACCTGGCCGATCCGATTACCGCCTGCCGGAGCACCTGGTACGCGCAGGTCATCCCCTTCATCGGCATGGTCGTCTACTAGACGGGAACGCCGGAAGGGGCGCTGCTGGCGAGGGGTTCCGGGTCCTCCACCCCTAGCCCGGTAAGCAAGCGCACGATCCGTCCTCGGACGCGTGGGCCAGGGCCTCACGGAGTCTTGCCTTCACTGAAAGACGAACGTCCAGGGGGCACGAGATCAATCGTCTTGAGGCCCATCAGGGCATGGGAAGTAGACTCCCGCCTCGACTTCGATGTCGATGACGAGCAAAGGGAGATCGGTACACGCTCGGGAGTTCCACGGACCCCAGCCCGCCGGACTGTACGGATACCATGGGCCACGATGTCCGGCGGGTCGGACGCCGACTAATGGGCTGCGATATCCTCGCGTCGGGCCACGCATACGATGACTCGCAATGTATTGTGTCCCTGTTGGACGAAGGTGCCTCGAGTAGGTGGTCCGCACGACGGAGGCGAAGGAGGCGCTCTCGGGTGCGGCCCCGCGAGCACGGGAGTTTTCTCGAGCACCGGTAATCCCGCGCCGCGGCGAGCTCGTGTTTCCGCATCGAGGCGGTCGCCGGGAAAGTCCTCAGGGTACTCGCGCGGGAGGGGTTGGAAGGGCCGGAGGGCGGCTTCAGATGTCGTCCACGGACGTATCGTCGCCACTCGACTGGCCTTCGGAACCCTCGCCGCCCTCGCTCTCGGCGGTCTTCTTGGGGACCCTCTTGGGCACGACCGGGATCGGTGGGGCGGGCTTCCGGACCACCTTCGCGGGGACCGCTTCCGAGGGGGCGGAGCCGGGCCCGTCCCTGTCCTCGGCGGGGATTGCCCGCGCCGTGGGCATGACGCCGGTCCGTCGCTCGCCCTTCATGTACGTCCCGCACTTGTGGCAGACCGTCGCCGTGACGGAGTTCAGGGTCCCGCACGCGGGACAGGGCTTCGACCCCATCTTCCGCATCTCCTCTTCCTCGCGGAGCCAGTCCTCGAACGTCACGAACGTGGGCTGGCGGCGCCACCAGTCCTGGAACTCGCCCTCCGAGAGGGACCGCCCGAGCTGGCGGGAGGCTTCCTGCCGGAACTTCGCCGCGACATCGTCGTACTGCATCCGCATCTTCTGCTGGTAGTCCGCCATCTCGACCTTCCCGGTCGCGAACTCCACGCCGCACTCCGGGCACTGTCGCACCTCGACGGGGATCCAGGCCTGGCAGTTCGAGCACTTCGCCATGTCCTTCTCGAACTCCACGCCGCACTTCGGGCATGTCGTCGAGTCGGCGGGGATGAAGGAGCCGCACTCGCCGCACTCCACCATCTTCCCGATCCCGTACGCTTTCAGGTAGAGGTGCGCGCCGATGATGATCCCGACGGTGGCCACGATGATGACGAGCATCAACCACATCGGGAGGCCGAGGAACGGCACCGGCTGGTTCAGGAACGACACGCCCTTCCGAACAGAGATGACCCGGCTGTCCGGGGAGATCGGGCCCGAGGAGGGCGTGACGACGATCGTGTACGATCCGTCCGTGGTCCCGCTGGGGACGTTGATCGTCCCCATGAAGAAGCCACCGACTCCCTGCGACGTCGTGAGGTTCGTTGCGACGACGGACGCACCGGAGCGCATCTCGATGACGAGCGGGACCCCGACGATTCCGACCGAGTTCTGGTCCCGGACGTAGCCCGTGACGCTGATCGCCGTGCCCGGTTCGATGACTTGCCCCGGGGCGGGGGTCTGGATCGTGACGAAGCCGTTCGGGGGCGGCTGGACATCCAAGGTGATGTTCACGAAGTTGTTGTTCTCCTGAGCGGGTCCGCCCTCGTTGATCGAGTTGTCAGGGTCGACGACGAGCATCAAGGAGTTCGCGCCGAGCGCGGGTATGCCCGCGACGTTGAGCGTCTGGTTCAGGAACGCTACGATTGTTCGCGGGCCCGCCCGTGCATATTCCGTGCCTCGGTTCCCGTTCAGATATGCCGCGACGAACACGCCGGTCGCCGTCGTCTGCCCCTGGTTGTAGATGAGCGCGTTCACCGCGAACGGCTGGTTCTGGATGACCGGCATCGTGCCCGGGTAGTCGCTCTGACGCAGGGTGAGGTCGGGGCCGGTACGCACCGTGAGAGTGGTGTAGGGAATGGAAGCCGGCAGGTTGTTCGCAATCGTGTCGACTGCGGGATAGGCGTCGAAGTTCACACCGGCCGAGGTGGTGTACGTCACGAGCGTTGCAAGATCGGTGTACGTCACGACCTCCCAATAGTTGCCGAAGGACTCGGCGTTCGGCAACGAGGCGGTTGTGATGAGGTCGGTGTATAGGGGAATTACCGCGCGGCCGTTCGTGTCCGTGCGGTTCCAGGCGGTCGGCCCGCCGGCGGTCTTGCCGAGGTACGTCAAGGTCCGCGGGCTCGGCGTCGTGCTGCCGCCCGTGTCCGGGTACTGGGCCGTCGCGGAGCTCGGGCTGAGGCTGGACCAGACCGTCGCGCCGCTGACGGGGAAGTCCGTGCGGTCGACCACGGCCAGGTGGAGCCACCGCAGGAGGAACACGCCCCCGCCCGCGGCGAGGGGCCGGTACGCCGGCCGCCAGGACGATTGCGAGACCGGGTCCTGGGTCCGGTCGATCGTGCCGCCGAAGAGGTATGCGTTCGAGCTCCCGTCCACCTGCAGCTCGTTGTGGAGGCCCACGACGTTGGAGTAGTCGGCCCCGATGTACGTGTCGTACGCGTACAGGTTCGTCCCCGCCCGGAGGGTGACGTTGCCCTCGATGAGGCCGGTGGCGTTCCCGACGCTCTGGGCGCTCGCGTTCTCGTAGATCCGCTCGATCCGCGAGCCGTAGAGGCCCGCCGTCGTGGAGGCCCAGTTCACGACCGGGCCGTCGTCGTTGTCGTCCTGGTAGACGCCGAGCCCGTTGAGTTCGACGGAGCTGAAACCCGTGATCGTGGAGTCCGTGATCTCGATCGTGGCGCTCGTTGCGTTGAACCACCCGGGGAACTTGAGTTCGGCCCCGTTCCGCATCGTGAGCCGACTGTTCACCCCGGACACGGTCAAGGCGAGCTTCAGGAACGGAGCGATCGCGTCCGTCTCGGTCGTGACCGTGGAGTGGTCGAGGATGAGTTCGCCGCCCGCGTTCACGTTCAGGGAGTAGCCCTCGTGGGACGTGTCCTTCGCGAACTTCAGGCCCCCGTCGACGAGCGTGAGGCTCCCTCCCGCGTTGATGGTCACCGTTCCATCGACGGTGTAGAGGATCCCGCTGCACACCTGGGCGTTGCTGATCGTCCAGTCCCCGGTAATCACGCCTCCAACCTGGTCGCACGGGCCGGCGTGGGCCGAGGGCGCGACCGAGATGATCGCGGCCATCGAACCCAGCATGCTGAGCACGACGACGAGCAGTCCAAGCGTCCTGTCACACCGGCCGGTTGTCGACATTCGAAGACCTCCGCAGTTCGGGGGCGACGCACGCATCCGTGGGAAGACCGCGGGTGGGTACGTAGCGCGGCGCATCCCAGACCGCTTCTTAAATAGGTTAGCGGGCAATTATCGAGGGCGATATCCACGTGTTCTCATCCGGGAGAACACAGGTCGCTTCGACGGGAACCGCGAGGGACCTCCGGAGATGGCGGCGCCTTCGGTCGAACGCGTCCGATGGGGCTTCACAGCTCGATCGTCGTTCCTGGAGGGACGATGTGGACCCGATCCGCAACCCCCCGCTCGGCCGCCGCCTTCGCCATGCGGACGGGAGGCTCCTCGAACGGCTCCCACGAGAGGTCGAAGGCCCCGTAGTGGACCGGAAGCAAGTGCTTCGCCCGGAGCCGACTCATCGCCTCGAGGGCGTCCTCCGGGCTCACGTGGTGGTAGCGAAAGGACGGCGGGTTGTACGCGCCGATCGGGAGCACCGCGAGGTCGATGTCGAACCGGTCGCCGATCTCGCGGAACTGGTTGTTCAGTCCTGTGTCCCCAGCGAAGTACACGGTCTTGCTCCCCTGGAGGATATAGCCCTGGTACGCGTTCCGGACGAAGAACCAGGGAGGGCGACCCGAGAAGTGGAATGCGGGCACGGCGGTCACCTCGAAGTCTCCGACTCGCTCCCCCTGCCACCACTCGAGAGGGTGGACCTCCCTGCGGCCCATGAGGCCCACGACCGTCCTGAGGTTCCTCGGAACGACCACGGGCGTCCATCGATCGTACCTCTTGATCGAGGGGGCATCAAGGTGATCGTAATGGTCGTGCGAGACGAGGACGGCGTCCGGCTTCGGGAGCGATCCCGGATCCGTGGGCAGCGGGACCTTCCGCTTATTGAAAACATACGCGAGCCGCTTGCTGTAGTTCGGGTCGAACACCGCGGTCGCCCCGTCGTCTTCCACGACGACAGTCGCGTGGGCGACGAACGTGATTCGCACGGATCGCGCGAAGTGGGGGGATGAGATAAACCCGCGCTACCGCACGGCTCTCGAGCGGGTCAACGTCCGCCGGCGGCTTCCCCGCTCTCGATCTTCGTTTCCTCCAGGAGATGCTCGAGTTCGTTCACGGCGCTCACGAGCTCCTTGACGTCCTCGCCCTGGTCAGAGAGTTCCTGCGCGAGCTCTCGGACATCCTGCAAGGTGTGGGTGCTCAGCCACTCGGTCGCGGGGTTGTCGGGATTCTGGGGTCTGGTAGTGCGTCGCGCCACGGAGGTCCCTTCGTCTGACGTTTGTCAGCTCTCGGTCGAACCGAATGGGCGCTATAAAACTGTTTTCTCAAGGCGGGCTTCCAAATGACAAACAAGCAATTTCATGGGGGAGTATGGATCGTCCAACGATCGCGCTCGGGGGTGGCGTCAGGTTTAAAGGGGCCTCCACGCATGTCTGTCATGAGTCGGACAAGCCCGCGGTGGGCGTCTGCCAATTCGCGGGCGTGGATCGTCTCAGAAGGCGACAGGGATGGGAGCCCTAGCAAACTTCCTCGACATCGAGGGCCGAGTTCTCCGGAGGGCGGACGGTCTCGCAACGCGCGGTCTCGCCTTGTTAGACCGGGGTGCAAAGTACCGTGCCCACCGGGCGATTAGCCGAGCGTACGGAAATCTCGAAGCGGGTCGCGGGCGGGTGAGTCGGCGTGTCGTGGATGCCGCGGCGGTCTATGGGAAGATCGCGAGGGGCTTCTACGGCCTCTCGAACCCGGAGGCCGCGTGGCAGGCGGTGCAGGCCGGCCTCGAGTTCGACCCGAGGAACCCCGACGCCCTCGAGGTCCAGGGGCTCCTCCAGCTCGCTCGCGGGCAGGCGAAAGACGCACTTGCCTCGTTCGACCGCGCCCTGCGGGTCGCCCCCGAGGCGCGAGCCCTGTGGGGCTACCGCGGGGACGCCGCGGTCGCGGCCGGCAGGAAGGAGGAGGCGATCGCATCGTACCGGAAGGTCGCGTCCCTCTCCCCCGATGATACGGACAACTACGAGAAGATTCTGAAGCTCCTGCCCCAAGAGACCGAGCTCTGGGTCCGCAAGGCAGAGGCCCACGCCCGGAGGGAGGAAGCCGAGGACGCCCTCCGTGCGTTCGACCGAGCCCTACGGATCTCCCCGGACCGCGTGGAGGCGTGGGCGGGGAAGGCCTCCGTCCACGAATCGTTGAGCCAGTTGGATCGCGCCCTCCGATGCATCGACCGGGCCCTCGGCCTCGACGACCGCAACGCCGGTCTTTGGTTCCGGCGCGCGGGAATCCTCGAGAAGACGGGGGCGCGGGACGAAGCCGTGAAGAGCTTCGACGCGTCCCTGGAGCGGAACCCGCAGGATCCGCGGACGTGGGCCGCGCGCGGGGAACTCCTCCTAGCGATGGCACGCCACGACGAGGCGATCCACTCCTTTGACACCGCCCTGCGATTCGACCCCCGCAACCTCAGCACGCTGGACGGGAAGCGGCGGGCGTTCCGCGCGATGGGCAAGTGGGACGGGCTGGAGAAGGTGAGCGGGCAGATTGCCTCCCTCGACCCGGCGCGGCACGACGCATTGTACTCCCGAGCGGAGGCCCTCGTTCGATTGGGGCGTCTCGAGGAAGCCGCGGTCGCGGTGGACGCGTTCCTCGCGGCCCAGGGCCAGAGCTACGATGGTCTTGAGCTTCGGCGGGAGACGATGAAGGCCCTGCTCCGCTGGGCGGATCTCGCCTCGACGTGCGAGGCGATTCTGGGAATGCAGCCCCGCAACCCCGCGGTGCTGAAGGACCTCGGGCTCGCCCGTCTCTCCGAGGGCGCCTTCCAGCTGGCCTTGGGCGCGTACGAGGCGGCCCTCGACGCCTCGCCCCAGGACCTGGAAGCCCTGCGGGGGAGGCGCGATGCGCTGGACGGACTCCATGATGCCCGGTCCCTCCTGAAATCCTGCGACGCGATTCTCGCCGTGGACCCGAAGGACCTCGCCACGTGGCGGATCAAGGGAAGGGCCCTTGAGACCCTCGCCGAATACGCGGACGCCCTCGAGGCGTACGACCGCGGCGTGCACGTGGACCCGAAGGACCTCGAGTCGTGGCGTCGCCGGGGCGGCGTCCTGTTCAAGTTGGAGCGCTTCCCGGACGCCCTGCGCTCCTACGAGGTCGCCACGGAGCTCGCACCCGCGTCCGAAGAGTTGTGGTTCGAGAGGGGCCGGTGTCTCCAGCGCCTGAAGCGGCCCGCGGAGGCCACGGAGGCGTACGATCGCGCAATCCTCCTCAATTCGACGGACCCCCGTGCGTGGTACGGGAAGGGCCTCGCCCTCGCGTCCCAGCAGCGGATCGAGGAGGCGGTCTCGTGCTACGACCACGCCCTCGACCTCGCCCCGAAGGACGCGCGCGTCTGGCAGAGCCGTGGCGCGGCGCTCCAGTGGCTCGGGCGCCATGCCGACGCGGTGGAGTCCTTTGACCGGGTCCTGGCCCTCGACCCCGCGAACGTGTCCGCCCTGGTCCGGAGGGGCGACTCCCTGGGGGCCCTCGGTCGGTTCGACCCCGCCTTGGAGTCGTTCGAGTCCGCCCTCGCGATCCAACCGAAGAACGTGTCCGCGGTCCGGGGGCGCCGGGAGAGCCTCGAGCGCCTCGGGAGGCCGGAAGACGCGTACCGCGCGGCGTCCGAGATCTCGTCCCTCGCGCCGACGGACCCCACGGCGTGGTCCGAACGGGCCCGCCTCGCCCGCCTTGTAGGGCGGGACAAGGAGGCCCTGGGCGCGATCAACAAGGCCCTCGCTCTCGCCCCGGAGAACCAAGAGTTGCTCCGAACGAAGACGGGCATCCTCTTCGCCCTCCGGAACTTCCGCGGCGTCCTGGAGACGTCCGATCGAATCCTCGCTTTGAATCCTCGCGACGCGGAGGCGCTCCGCGACAAGGGCGTCGCCCTGCAGGGTCTGGGGGATGTGGACGCCGCGATCGAGGCGTTCGAGCACGCGCTACGCGCGGACCCGATGGACCGGCGGACGTGGAACGCCAAGGGCTCGCTCCTCGCGGCGCAGGGTCGCCAGGGGGAGGCCCTCGAGACGTTCGATCACTCCCTCTCTCTGAACCCGGGGGACAGGATCGCCATCGGCAAGAAAGGCGCGATCCTGCTCGATCTCGACCGGGCGGGCGAGGCGATGAAGTGCTTCGAGGACGGGCTCCTCCTCGACCGCGCGAACGCGGAGTTCCTCGTCGGGAAAGGACGTTGTCTGCTCCGCCTCGGCAAGAACGAGGACGCGTCGCGGTGCCTCGAATCGGTCCTGGAGAAGGACCCGAACCACTACGGGGCCCTCGCCGTACAGGGCGCGGCGCTCCTCGGGGCGGGCCGCCCCGCGGACGCGCTCCCCGTCCTCGACCGCGCGATCCTCGGGGACCCGGAGAACGGCCAGCTGCACCTCGCGCGCGGACGGGCCCTCGTCGCCCTCAGCCGGAACGGCGACGCGATCGCCGCCTTCGACCGGGCCGTGCGCCTTTCGCCGAAGCGCGCCGATGCGTGGCGGGAGCTCGGGCTCGCACGGGTGCGGGCGAACGCGTTCGCGGGGGCGATCACCGCCCTCGACCGGTGCCTCGCGCTCGATCCCAAGGACCCGGGCGCGTGGTCGACGAAGGGGTTCGCCCACGAGCGGACCGGGGATTGGGAAGCGGCCGTCGCGGCCTACGATCAGGTCGTGAACCTCGATGCTCGAAACCCGGCGGCGTGGAACTCGAAGGGCCTCGGGCTCGTTCACCTGAAGCGGTTCGACGAGGCGACGAAGTGCTTCGACCTCGCCCTCGCGATCGACCCGGGCTTCACCGCGGCGATCGAGGCGCGGGCGTTGTGCGGGGAACGGGCCGCCCAGGCGAAGGTCGAGGCGTTTGCCCGGGCCGTGGTCCAGTTCGAGCGGACGATGCAGCGCCCCGCGAGCAAGGAGGAGATTTTCAAGGAGTGCGGCGTCCCCCTCCCGCTCCTCGACAGCGTCGTCGAATACGTCAACGAGCCCTCCGCGGTCGCAGTGGAATCGCTCCCGCCGGAGCGCATCCAGCGGTTCGAGGAGGAATCGCTCGCGCTCCTCCGCAGCGGCCGGGGGCGGGAGGTCCGCCTCTCCGACGTTGTCGGCGCGCTCCCCGACGTCGATGTTTCCGAAGCCCGGGAGGTCCTCGGCTATCTGAAGAACGTCCGCTCCCTCCGGCTCGAACCGGACCCCTCGTGGCAGCTCGACCCCTTGATCCGGCGGGCGCTCGACCTCCCCCACGCGGAGTGGAACCTCGAGGACTTGGCCCGAGAGCTCAACATCGGCCCCTACCAAGCGAAGCGGCTGGAGGTTTCGCTGCGGATCTTCGAAGGCGGCGGGTATCGAGTGAAGACGAAACCAGCGCCTCCACCCCCGGTCGAGCGTCCGAGGCCACAGAAGGCCCCCGCGAGGGAGGCCGCGCCCCGCGTTCCCGAGGAGATCCCCCCGCGAGAGACCCGCGACGGACCGGGTTCAAAGCCGCGGTCCCCGCCGAGGCCGGTGGATGCCAGGGACCCCCCAATGGCTCCAGCGCCGGAGGTCCCGCCCGCGGATCGGCCAAAGAAGCGCGAGGATCCGGACGCGCGGGACTTCTCCCGACTGTGATCACGCGAATGTCCAGCGGTCCCGCTCCCGGAGCAGCCGACGCAGGAGCGGTGTGGCGGTCCTCGGGTCCACGCGGAGGAGGAAGGCCCCGAGGTGCTTGCACAGGAGCTTCCCCTTCGCCCTATTCGTCCGGAAGTCCACGCAGTCGTGCTCGACCCGCTTCTGGGCGAGGTCCAGGACCACGGAGTACGCCTTCACGGTCCCGCTGATGAGGCTCGTCGTCTCCTTGTCCACGTGAACCTCGTCTGCGGGGATGGCGCGTGCGCTCGCGAGCCGGTTCTCCCCGAGAAACGCGAGGAGAACCTCGTCGAGGGTCAACTTGTCGATGTCCTTGTTGAGCGGGATGTCCGCCTGGATCGTCGCGGCCTCGGGTTCGACGGCGCTGGGCCCCATGGCGATCGGGACGCCGAATTTCGTGAGGGCCTCGTTGATCTTCTTTTCGATGTACGCCTGCTCTGCCTCCGTGTACTTCGCCCGGTTCCGCGGGTCGTTGAAGTAGCGGCGCGCGGCGCGGGCGTGGAACGGCGTGTGGACCGGATACTTCCAATTCGCAGGATCGGCGTACTTCTCTGGGTCCTTCGGGTATCGTTCAGGCGGACCCAGGCGGCCGTCCCGTTTCCTCGCGGGCTTCGCGGGCCGGACCACGGGGACGGGAGGACGTGGGGAGCGATAAAGGGTTTCGCGGCGGGAGCCCTCCGATGCATTCAAGCCCCCGGACCCTGTGCGCCTCCTTCGAGGGAATGGGATGAGGCTCGGGTCAGGTTGGACGCGGCGACTGGTTTCGGTCGCCATCGTCCTTGCGCTTCTCGGGACCGTCGCGCTCGCCAGCATCGGGTCGCGGGCCCACACGGGCGCGTGGATCGACTCCAAGCTCACCGCGTCGTCGCCGACGATCGACGGCACCATGGGTGCGGGAGAGTGGGCGGACGCGACCCAGGTGAACCTCGGGGCGATCCCGGGGAACCCGATCCCCGCGTGGCTCCTCGTCAAGAACAACGGCTCCTTCCTGTTCCTTGCGTACGACGCGGTCGGCGACACGACCCGGGACGCGCAGGACTCGGCTTCCGTGGGATTCGACACGGACCACGACGCCACGTCGACGATCGGGAGGGAGGACGAATTCTTCTGGGGCGGGGCTGCGAGGAGCGGGGAGGAGCACTGGGTCGCGGACCCGACGTCCTGGGTCCTCCGCGATTCGCCGTTCGATCCTGGATTGCCGAACGAGGCGGGTCTGGACTCCGCGTACGGCTTCGGCGCCAGCGACCTCAGCGGGACCTCCCATCGGATCTACGAACTCGCGATCCCTCTTGCCCTTCTGGGGGTCGCGCCGGGCGAGGTCATCGGGTTCCTCGGGGCGAGCCTCCCGGCCCCCGGGCTCCTCGACGCGGGCGGGTTCCGGTACGACACCTGGCCGGACTTCCTCCTGGGGCCGCCTCCCCTCGACGGGTACGGGGACCTGCGGTTGGGCAAGACCCCCCAGGCGAACGACCTCGACATCAACCCGCCGTCCCAGGGCCTCGACGCGCTCCCCTCCTCCTCCGTCGTTTACTCGTTGTCGGTCGTGAACCGTGGCGTGGCGACGGACACCTTCGACGTCACGGCGACCTCGCCGTGGACCGCCACGCTCCTCGACGCGACCGGGTCGAACCCGCTCCCGGATACGGACGGCGACCTCGTTCCCGACACGGGTCCGGTCGCCCCCGGTGCGAGCGCGGGCCTTCGGGTCCGGATCGACGCCCCGGCGGCGTCAGGATGCACGGACGCGACGATCCGCGGGACCTCCTCGAACGACGTCGGCGTCTTCGACGAGGGCCTCCTCCATACCTGCATCCTCAGCGCCGCGCTCAACCCGCCGCACTCCGACCGCGGCATCGACCGGGACGTCCCGCCGAACGGCTACTACGACGTCCTCGAGATCGGCGTCGGGGTGATCGTCGGGACCGCGGGGAACTACGAGGTGGACGTGCTCCTCGTCGACCAGAGCGATGGACTTGTCCGGGCCGGACATCTACTCGAGCGGGATCGACGGGCCGTACGTTGCCCTCATCGCCCTCTACGACGCGAGCAGGACCCTCCTCGACCAGGACTCGTACACCACGAGCGCGTACTTCTCCACGTCCTTCGAACCCCCCGCCGCGGTGTTCCATCCGCCGTACTCGGACCGGGGCGTCGACACCGACACCCCTCCCAACGGACTCTACGATTTCCTGGAGGTGGACGTGGGACTGACGGTGAACCGGCAGGGGACGTTCGAACTGTTCGGCTTTCTCACGGACCAGTTCGGCACGCCAATCTCCTCGGACCTCGCGGAGGCCACATTGTCCCCCGGGAACCGCGTGATCCCCCTCTCCTTCCCCGGGCGCGAGATCCAGGCCTCCGGCCTCGACGGCCCCTACACGGTGCTCCTGGACCTGCGGACCCAGTTCGGGGACCCGCTGGGCGTCGACGCCTATATCACTGGCTTCTACCAGGCCGCCCGATTCGAGCCCCCGGGCGCGCGATTCGATCCGCCGCACAGCGACCGCGGGGTCGACCTCGACGTGCCCTCCGACGGGCTGTACGAATATCTCGAGGTGGATGCGGCGGTCTACGTGTCGAAGGCGGGCCAATTCACGATCACGGGCGTCCTCGAGGATCAGGGCGGCACCCGGTTCATCGCCTCCACGGGGACGACGGTTGCGGTGGGGACGGGCCGCCATACGGTGCCGCTCCGGTTCAACGGGTTCAACATCCTCGCGGCGGGAATCCCCGGGCCGTACCGGGTCGAGCTCCAGCTCTCGGACCCGTTGGGCCCCCTGGCCTCGGACGTGTACGTGACGGCGGCGTATGGCCTCGGGCAGTTCTCGGGGCCCGGAGCCGCGTTCGCGCCCCCGCATTCGGATCGCCTGGTCGACCTCGACCTGCCGCCCGACGGCCTCGCGGACCGCCTTCAACTGGATATCGGCGTCCAGGTCGTGCGACCCGGGGACTACTCCCTCCAGGCGCTCCTGATGGACCAGACGGGCCAGTTCCTCGGACTGGCGACGGGGTGCGGTCCTATGGGCGTCGGGTACGGGCAATGCGGGATCCTGTTCGACGGGCACGCCATCGCCGCGTCCGGCGGGGACGGTCCGTACATCGCGATCCTGCAGCTGTTCGACGCGTATGGGCGTCTCCTCGACACGAACTTCTACCAGACCTCCCCGTACCTTCGGACCGAGTTCGAACCGTCGGACACCACGGTGCCCACGGCGTCCGTGAGCCTCGCCGGATACTTCCGGAACAGTCCCGTCCTCGACATCGCCTACGCGGCGAGCGACCCATCGCCGTCGGACGGGCTGGAGTCCGTCACCCTCCACTACCGGTTCAGCCCCGACAACGCGACGTGGGGTGCCTGGACCGGCGCCGCATCGATGGCCGTCGGCGGGTCCACCGCGAGCGGGACGATGACCTTCTCCTACCCGCGCGGGCCCGGGTACTATCAGTTCCAGGCGACCGCCAGGGACGTCGCGGGGAACGACGAGCCCGTGGGCGCTGCAGAAGCGGCCGTGAAGTACTGGCCCCTGCGGTACCTCACGTTCAGCGTGAATCCCGTCGTGATGGCGGCGGGGGCGACGCGTCAAATGTCGGTCACCGCGATCGGGCCGAACGGTGACCCAGCGGTCCTCGAGTCCCGCCTGACCGCGTGCGTGACGACGACGTCGCCCACGGGGGAGTTCCGACAGCGCGGCACGTTGAACGTGATATCGTGCGTGGACATCCCCGCCGGCGCCGCCAGCGCGGACGTCGATTACTATGATACAACCGCGGGGTCGTGGACGCTGCGAGTGACGGCGTCCCCGCCCGTGGCAGACATCCCGGTACCGGCCCTCGTCTCGCCGGGGCCTCCCGCGTCCGTCGCGATTAGCCCGCTGGCGGTCTCCATCCCCGTCGGTTCCTCATCGCAGTTCGGCGCGACGGTCTCCGACGCGTACGGGAACGTAGTCTCGCCCGCCCTCGTCTGGTCCGCGTCCGCGGCGGCGGGCACGATCTCGCCCACCGGGCTGCTGTCCGCCGCGACGGTCGTGGGCTCGGGAACCGTCTCGGTCGCCGTTGCGGGCAGCCCATCGGTCACGGCTTCTGCGGCGGTCTCCCTCGTCGCGGGTCCGACAGCGCGTGTCCTCGTGACCCCGGACCCGGTCACGGTGGTCGTCGGAGGGACGCAGTCCTTCGCGGCCCGCGTCGAGGATGCGTACGGGAACCTAATCGCAGGCGCATCGGTCGCTTGGAGCGTGCTGGGAGGCGTCGGCACAATCGTGGGGTCGGGGAGCTTCACGGGTGCGACCCTCGTCGGCGTCGGTCGCGTCATCGCGACGTCCGGCGGGCTCTCGGGGGCGGCCACCGTGGTGCTCGCCCCAGGGCCGGTGGCGAGCCTCGAGCTCACTCCTTCTGCGGCGACGATCCGATGGGGCACGTCCCTCGACTTACGCGCAACGGTCCGAGACGCGTACGGGAACCTGGTTCTCCAGGCCGCGGTGACGTGGACCGTCTCCGGTCCCGGGAGCTTGAATGCGACATCGGGGAGCGTCGTCCGAGTGACCCCCTCAGGAGAGGGGGTCGTGACGGTCACGGCGAGCTCCGGGTCCGCGAGCGCGAGTGCGACCGTGGGTTCCGTGGGCCAAGGCACGGACCCTGGCACCGTGGCGGGGATCGGAGCGGGAGGCGTGATCGGTGGCGTCCTCATCGGTCTGGCAGTCGGATGGCTCGTCGGTCGCATCCGTAAGAAGCGGGCACCGACGGAGCCGCCGCCCCCGGAGGAGGGCTAGCCCTTCAGGAGCTCGCGCGCGATCACGAGGCGCTGGATCTCGCTCGTCCCCTCGCCGATCTCGCAAAGCTTCGCGTCCCGGAACATCCGCTCCACCGGGTAGTCCTTGATGTAGCCGTACCCGCCGTGGACCTGGACGGCCTTCGTCGTGATCCACATCGCCGCCTCGCTCGCGTAGAGCTTCGCCATCGAGGCCTCCTTCTTGTACGGCTCCCCGTGGTCCTTCAACCAGGCCGCACGGTACGTCAGCATCCGAGCGGCATCGACCCGGAGGGCCATGTCCGCGAGCATGAACTGGACCGCCTGGAAGTCGGCGATCGGCTTCCCGAACTGCTTCCGCTCCTTCGCGTACGCGACCGCCGCCTCGTGAGCGCCTTGGGCGATCCCGACGCCGAGGGCCGCGATCGAGATCCTTCCGCCGTCGAGCGTCTTGAGCGCGTTCGTGAACCCGTAGTTCTCCTTGCCCAGGAGGTTCCCCTGGGGGACGCGGCAGTCCTCCAGGATGACCTGCGAGGTCGCGGACCCCCGCATCCCGAGCTTGTCCTCGACCTTGCCGATTCGGAGGCCGGGGGTCCCGCGCTCGACAACGAAGGCGGTGATCCCGTGGTTCCCTTTCGCGCGATCCGTCACGGCCATGATCACGAACGTGCCCGCGACGGGAGCGTTCGTGCAGAAGTTCTTCGTACCGTCGATGACCCACCCGCCATCGTCCGGGCGCGCCTCGGTCCGCATCGAAGCGGCGTCCGACCCGCTCGCGGGCTCCGTGAGCCCCCACGCTCCGATCTTCCTCCCCGCCGCGAGGTCCGGCACGTAACGAGCCTTCTGGTCCTTCGACCCCGCGATCAGGATGTTGCCGGTGCAGAGCGAGTTGTGGGCGGCCATGATCAGCCCGTGGGCGCCGTCCACACGGGCAACCTCCTCGACCGCGATCGCGTACGAG
Organism: Methanobacteriota archaeon; assembly: GCA_005878955.1. GTDB lineage: Archaea > Thermoplasmatota > Thermoplasmata > RBG-16-68-12 > RBG-16-68-12 > EA-19. The sequence continues at coordinate 1,724 of VBMI01000130.1, read as the reverse complement.
ACAGCGTCGAGCCCGCCGCCCTCGAACTCCGTCGGCGCGAGCATTCCAAGGAGGCCGAGGCCCGCCATCTTCGCGACGGTCTCCCGCGGGAACTCGCCGGACGCGTCGAACGCCGGCGCGACGGGCTTGATCTCCCGCTCGGCGAACTCCCGCACTTGTTTGCGCGTGAGTTCCTGCTCCGGCGCGGGCGTGAAGTCCATCGGGCGCGCTATGCCGGGGGCGATATTAAGGAAAGCGGCGCGGGCGTCTCAGCACTCATAGGGCTCGTCACGCGGTCGGCTGACCCTCTTATCATCACGGACGCGGTACGGGGAACGCCTCGTCCCGCCAAATCGTTTGTGCGCCCCGGCGATTCTCGGAGGAAATAACGAGGTGGCAAGCTATTTAGCTTGATAATAGGGTCGAATCGCGAACATGGAGGTCCCTCCCGGCCGCCTCGAGGCCGCAACCCGCGGCGGGAAGGCCGCCCTGGCCACCTTGCTCTCCGAGGCCGAGAAGCGGAAACTCAACGGCCTCCTCACGCTCACTCGGATTCGGGACGAGACGCCCGCGCGGGGCGTGGTCGTCTTCAACAACGGAAACGGGACCCTCGCGAGCCACACCTGGCGGGAGACGTTCGACGGACCCCGGGCGATGTCCGCGATCTTCCGGGACGCCCTGAGCGCCGACGCGTCCTTGGAGCTGCGTACGTACGACCACCGGGGTTCGACGATCCGGATCGATCAGCTGGAGAGCACCCACCCGGAGGCCCACATCGAAGGGATCCCCAACCTCACCGCGATCCTCGAGGACATCGAGTCGGAGGAGCGGGAGGAGCGGGATCGGGTCACGCGAGCGATGGCGGTTCCCGACCTGACGGAAGTCCACGCGGATCTTGAGCGGATCAAGAACGGTTCGGCGGCCCTGCGGGAGCGACTCGAGGTGGACCGAGCCCGAGGTTCTCATGCCGCAGGCGACCGGACCACGGGGGCCGACTTGGCGGGGGCCCACGCAGAGCTCGTGGCCCTGACCGCCGACGTGGAGGCGAGACGCGCGCGGGTCGAACGGGATGCGCGCTCCCTCGAGGACCAGCGGACTTTCTTGGAGTCGCGTGCGAAGGAAGTCCAGGCGGGCCAGCGTGGCTTGGAGGAGGAGCGGAAGCAGCTTCAGGAGTTGTTTGCATCGGTCCAGATGGAAATGGAGAAGGTCGCGGCCGCGCGGCGGGAGATCGAGTCCGCGGCGGAGACCGTCATCGCGCGCGAGAAGGCCCTTGTCGAGCGGGAGGCGAAGGCGGGGAGCTGGGAGTCGCGGCTCCAGGACGGCGACGTGCGGATCGGAGCCCGCGAGGAGGCCGCCGAGCGACTGGAGGCCAGCTTAGCCGAGAAGGCCGGTGCCCTGCGCGACTCCGCGCGGTCCTTGGATCGGATGCAACGGGCTCTTACGAAGCGGGAGAGCGAGGTCGCCCGGCGGGAGGAGGAGTTGGCCGCGTCCTCAGACGTCCACGGTCAGGCGAAGCGTGCGCTGGGCCGTGCCCAGACGACGCTCGACAAGGAGCGGAAGTCCACCGATCGGGACGCCGCCAAACTGAAGATCGCTGCGAACGCGCTCGCGAAGGAGCGCCTCGCCCTGCAGAAGGAGCGCCAGGAACTCGCCGCCCGCGAGTCCAAAGTGGCGGGCGCGGACATCGTCCTCGCGGACGGCCGGCGGAAGCTCAAGGAGCACGCGACGCGGATCCTCCGGGAAGA